>NZ_AP027728.1:2214786-2531184 GCF_030296555.1 Microbacterium suwonense | reverse complement strand
GCTCCACGATCGCTTCGGGGAACCCGCCGCCCAGCATCCCGATCGGCACGAACACCTTCACGGAATCCGTTGTGGTTGTCGACACGATAGTTCTCTTCTTCCTTCAGATGGCGATGGGCTGAGCCAGTGCGCGGCTCAGGAAATCAATCACCGGCGCGCTCATGGCATCCGCGTCGTGTGCGACGCCGGGAACGACGACCATCTCGACGGGCACGCCGTGGGAGGTGAGTTCTCGGGCAAGCGTGTGCGCCCGCTCGACGCGCGTGACTCCTGCCCGAGCCTCGCGAGCGTCGGATGCGACGATGGCGAGCGTCTCACGCGCATCATCCTCGCCGCCGACGATGATCTGGTGCGGGATCCGGGTCAGGGCGTCGAGATCGGCATCCCTGCCGAACACGTCGTGCACGTCCCCGATTCCGTGCGGCCACGGCTCGGCATCCGGCAGCGTGACCCGCCCCGGCGCCCCGATCGAGACAGCTCGCAGGCGTTCCGGATGCAGGTACGCGAAACGGTGCGCGAACTGGCCGCCGCCCGAGAATCCCGCCAGCAGGAAACGCTCGCACTCGATCCGCCAGCGCTCTGCCGCGTCGGCGATCATGCCCAGCAGCACCTCGTCGAAGCGCGTACCGCCGTAGCTGAGGTTCTTGTAGTTGTCGACGTCGTCGGGCTCGTCGATGCCGATCGGGAACAGGGGCACCAAGACGACGACCCCCTGCTCCTCGGCGAACCGGACGAATCGATCGCGGACCGCCTCCGGGCGCCGGCCCGTGCCGTGCACGGCGACGAGAAGTGGCAGCGGCGCCGCCGAATGGCGGTAGGCGGACGGGATGTAGGTGGTGAATGAGAACCTCTGGTCGATGCTGCTCGCCTGAAACGGTGTCGCCCCGGTCAACAGCTCCCAGGCCGGATGCTGCGGCGGGAAGTCGTCGATTCTGCTGAGCGTCATGGCTGCTCCCCTCGCTCGATGCCGCGGTTGCGGGTGCTGCGGCATCCACCTCGGCATCCTCTGCCAACTGTCCGTCGCTGATCTCGCGTCGGACGAGGAAGAACAGCGCCAATCCGACCACGCCGAGCAGGCTGGAGTGCAGGAACATGAACGACCAGGCGGTCAGATCCACGAGCCCTCCGACGATCGCCGGGCCCAGCGAGGCGCCGATGGCGGCGGCGACCGCGTACAGCCCGCTGTACGCGCCGGTGACGGTGCGACTGGGGGCGAGGTTCCACATCAGCACGACGGCGTTGACCGAGAACGCGGCGTACCCGACAGATGCCACCATGACTCCCGCGATCGTTGTGACCAGGGTCGGAATGGCGAATGCGATCAGGCATCCGATGATCATGATGGTCAGACCGATGCGGATCATCCGCCGTCTTCCCGCGCGATCGGAGAAGAGCGCGATCGGGATCGCCGCGACCAGGAACGCCACGCCTCCCGGAAGCGCGAGCGATCCCGCGACGCCGCGGCTCACGTCCAGAACCTCCATGGCGTACGGTGTCAGCTGCGCCCGCATCGCCGCCCACGTGCCGGCGGTGGCGAAGATGCCCAGCAGCAGGAAGAGGCGGCTGCGGTCGCGGTCCCGGAACAGCTCGGACACGACGCGTCGGAAGCTCCACGGATCCGCCTGGCCGGTTGTCCCGTCGGCGAGCGCGCGCTGATAGCCGGGAGAACGGGTCTCGCGGATCGTGAATCCGACGATGAGCATGGCGCACACGAGCAGCACGGCCGGAATGGCGAAGGCGAGCTCAAGACTCTCATCGACGATGAAGAGGCTGATCAGCGCGGAGACGATGATGGTGAGACTTGTCGCGATCTTCGCGATGCCGTTGGCGAGGCTGCGGCGCCCCGGCGCTTGGAAGTCGGGGGTGAGAGCGTCGGTCAGAGGCTTGAACGAGTTCGCGACGATCGCGAACAGGAACATGCATACGATCAGGGCGCCAAAGGAACCGGCGAACGGGATAAGCAGAAAGAAGAGGGCGGCAACGGGTGCACCGATCACGAGATAGGGAACGCGCCGTCCCCATCGGGATCGCGTGCGGTCGGAGATGTGGCCCATCAAGGGCTGCAGCACGATGCCGAGGATGTTGTCCACGCCCATGAGCAGGCCGATGAGTGCAGCGCTCGTCGTGTATTCCGCGATGGAGGCCGGAACCTGCGCGTCGTAGAAGTTCCACACCGATTCCTGAGCGAAGACGGCGAGCGCAACGAGCATGGCGGCGCGTGTGTTGAGTTTCGGGCGTGGGCCTGTCGTCGGCACGGCCGAGGTTGCGATCTTCATCAGACTCCTTTGTCCAATCGCTGACTGGTGGGCTGCCTGCTGGGGAGCTCTTGTCGAAATGCTATTTGCTATTGCATAATCTAGAGCAGACGCTCGATCAGAGCAACCATTGATCGCCTTCGGCTTTCACGAAGGCTCTGCGACGACGCCGGAGGCCTCACCGTCATGACGAACCTGCAGCCCGCCCTCACCGCATCACAGCTGGACTTCCTCGCCGGCGTCGACTCGCCCACGATCGCGAACGCCCTCGAACGGCTCGAACTGCGCGACCGCAGCACGGGATATATCGGCGGGCGCATCCGCGCCGACTTCCCCGAGCTCGGGGTGATGGTCGGCCGTGCTCTCACGGTGACCGTTTCGAACGCGCTCGGCAGGCCCGCGAGCCAAGACAGCTACTGGGAGCTGTGGAAGCGGCTCGAAGCGATGAGCGGTCCCGTCGTGATCGTGATGAAGGATGCCAGCACCACACCGACCCGAGTCGCCTATGCCGGGGAGATCATGGCGACCCTCGCGCAGCGTCTGGGCGCGGTCGGCTTCGTGACCGACGGCGCGCTGCGCGACTTGGCGGAGGTTCGAGCCAAGGAGTCCACTACTTTTCGCGCTACACCGTCGTCTCGCATGCGAACTTCGAACTGTCGCGGGTCGGCGAAACCGTGCTGCTCGACGGCGAGACCATCGCGACCGGAGACATCCTGCACGGCGATGCGAACGGCATCGTCACGGTCCCCTGGGCGTCGCTCGACACCCTCCCGAATGCCGTGCGGCAAGTGCGCGAGGGCGAGGAGCGAGATCTCGCCTACATCCAGAGCGCCGAGTTCACGCTCGACGGATACCGGCGGCTGCGCAGCTACGGGCGTGGGTGAGTCCGGTAAACCGCTGCTGCGGCCAATCCATCTGATCAGCGTCAACGCGAGGGTGCACGCCTCTCCGTCCCGCTCTTCAGACACAGAGGCGGGACGGGCATCGTGCTTGACTACCGCTGATGACGATCGTCTCCGAAAGCAGCAGGCTGAATATCCCTGATCAGTGGAAGTCCCCGCCACCTCCGCCGCCGAAGTCGCCCTGGGCCATGTCGGCGAAGCGCGAGTAGTGGCCCTGGAAGGCGACGTTGATAGTCGCGGTGGGGCCGTTGCGGTGCTTGGCGACGATCAGGTCGGCCTCGCCGGGGCGCACGTCCTTGTCGTAGACCGAGTCGCGGTGCAGCAGGATCACCATGTCGGCGTCCTGCTCGATCGATCCGGACTCACGCAGGTCGCTGATCGCGGGCTTCTTGTCCTGCCGCTGCTCAGGGCCACGGTTCAGCTGCGACAGCGCGACCACCGGCACCTGCAACTCCTTGGCGAGCAGTTTGAGCGCACGCGAGAACTCCGAGACCTCCTGCTGGCGCGACTCGACGCGCTTGCCGCTCGTCATCAGCTGCAGGTAGTCGATCACCACCATCTTCAGCCCTTCGCGCTGCTTGAGCCGCCGGCACTTGGCGCGGATCTCGACGAGGGTCATGTTCGGGCTGTCGTCGATGTACAGCGGGGCGTCGTTGATGCGGCCGCGCGTCGCGGCGACGGTCGTCCAGTCCCGCGGGTCGAGGGTTCCCTTGCGCATGTTCTGCAGCGGGATGCCGCCTTCGGCGCTGAGCAGGCGCATCGCGATCTCGCTCTTGCCCATCTCGAGGGAGAAGAAGATCGACGGCTGGTTGTTGCCGATCGACGCGGACCGCGCGAAATCCAGAGCCAGCGTCGAGTTGTGCGTCGGGATCATCGACTCGCCGGCCAGATACAGGTGCTCGTCGTTGTCGACCTGCACGCAGCGCACGGGGACGCTGGCGATCGGGCGCACGGCCTTCACATACCGGCGGCCGATCCTCAGAGTGCTCTTCGGACGCTCCTGTGCATGAAGAACTCGCTTGCGATCGAGCCGAAACACGTCATCGACGGTCGAGAAGTTCAGGATGTAGCAGGTGGAGGATGCCTCGGACGCGCCGTTCACCCGCCTGGTCGTGCGACCGCACTTGTAGCCCAGGCTGACGATGAGCTCGTACACGCTGTCGGCCAGGCGCTTGTTGGTCACGGCGAACTGGCATGAGCCCACCCCCGCACGACGGTGCCGTCGGTGTCCATGAGCCCGGCGAGCAGATCGCGGCGCTGCGCCACCGATGCCCGAAGGTACTGCGCAGGAACATGCTTGTCGCCGAGCACGCCCGCCTTGCGCAGCAGCGCCGCGAAGGAGCCGTGATCGCGGTGGCAGCGCGCGCAGCGCTGAGCCTCGCCCGAGTAGGGTGAGCCGCAGTCCACACAGGTGAGCCGTTCGGGGTGCCTACCCTTGTTCTTCGGCCCGCAGGTGCGCCCACAGGTGCGGACGTGCGGATGGCGCGCCGTGAACTCCGTGCCGCAGACCTCGCAGTTGCGGACGAGCAGTGTCCGCTCGGCCACCTTCAGCGCGTACAGCATGTTGCCGCGGCGCTCCACACGCACGCCTTCGCGTTCGATGAAGGCGGGGATCTCGTCGGTCTCGCTCGTCAGCCGCGCGCTGGCACTGTGCCCGTCTCCGAGCCAGGCGCCAAGAGCGTACGGCGGGATCGGCAGGTCGGCATCCGGAGCCTTCAGCACATCCGCTGTGCGGATCGAGTGGTTGGCGCGCTCATCCGCGCCGACTGTGAGAGTCGCGAGCATCTGCTCGGTCGTGATGACCTCCGCACCCGCGGAACCGCGCCGCGCCGCGCGGGTCTCGGTCACCCACTGGTGCTGCGCATCCGCGACGATCGTGGACCCGTCCGAGAACTCGACCTCATAGCAGGGGCGCCCCTCCATGATCTCGGTCGCAGCGACGACGCGAGTGGGACGTCCGTCGGCGTCGTAGAGCTCGTCGCCGACCTTCACGTCGCCCATCGTCACCCAGCCGGTGGGTGTGGGCAACGGGGTGTCCAGCGCGAGCGCCTTGCCCATAGCAGGCCTGGCGGCGACGACGATCATCTGGCCGCCGTGCAGGCCGTTCGTCAGCTCGTCGAGCTCGCGGAAGCCGGTGGGGATGCCGGTCATCGTGCCGTCGCGGCCATTGGCCGCCTCGATCTCCTCGACGGCGGCGTCGACGGCGATCGTCAGCGGAACGTAGTCCTCGGCGGTCTCGGAGCCGGTGACCGAGTAGATCTCAGCCTGAGCGTTGTTGACGATGTCGGTGGCGTCGCCCTCGCCGGCGTAGCCGAGCTGCACGATCCGAGTGCCGGCGTCGACGAGACGGCGCAGGATCGCGCGCTCCGACACGATCCCGGCGTAGTAGCCCGCGTTCGCGGCCGTCGGAACGATCGAGGTCAGGGTGTGCAGGTAATCTGCGCCGCCGGCACGGCCCAGCTCACCGGTCTTGATGAGCTCATCGGTGACGGCGACCACGTCGGTGGGCTCGCCGTGCGAGTACAGCGAGAGGATCGCCTCGAAGATGAGCTCGTGCTTGGGGACGTAGAAGTCGGCGCCCTTGAGCGACTCGATCACATCGGCGACCGCGTCCTTCGACAGCAGCATGCCGCCCAGCGCACTCTGCTCGGCGAGCAGATCGTGCGGCGGGGTCCGCTCAGGACCGCGTGCCCCACCCAGACGCTCGTCAGAGATATCAGCGATCGACAACCCGTGCTCCTCCCCGCGCCGATGACGCCCGGACATGGGTCATCGACGATGTGACCGGGGCGATGATCCGCCCGCTGGCACAGCCAATCATGAGCATCCGACACCCGGTCTTCCCCCAAGGTAGGAGGCCGGTCACCACCCCGCAACACCCCCTGTGGATAACTCTGTGGAGAGCGTGCGGACAACTCCGGAGTGTCTGTGCAGAACGCCTGTGGACAACTCCGTGGAGAGGACGGGATTCTGGCTCTTTAATAGCCTGTGAACTGGTATTTTTTCTCTCCCCATGCTGTGGATGAGATTCGACTTCAAGCGAAGATTTAAGGTTGAGGTCCGCAAAGCCCCATGTGCAGAACCTGGGGAAAGTCAAGTCCGAATCCTGGGCTTCTCACGCCGATTGTCGAAGACCTCCAGCGAGGTGGACAGGAGCCGGATCAGCGGGTATCGTCGCACCGATCGGGCCGCGCGGTCACGCAGCGGCCCATGGGGAGGATTCACGTGGGGGCAGTGTCCGTCGACCGCCGGAGAGCAGCGATATGGCTGCTGGGCGGCTTCGGCGTACTCCTATGGGCGGCACTGAGCATGCTCCTGAGCGGGGGCCCGCCTCTGCGGCCGATCTTTCGACCGCGCACGTGTCCACGTCGGCGCACGCCCCGACGCACAAGACGCCCCCGGGGGCCGGAAACGCGCACCAGAAGGATCGCGGAGCCGCGCACCAGGTCCGGCAGTCTGCGAAGCACGCGCAGAAGGCCGCCACACACCGAGCGCAGAAGGCTGCGCAGCACGCCGCACACACCACGCAGCAGGTCGCCCCGCGCGTGCAGAAGACCGTGCAGCATGTCGCGCAACGAGCGCAGCGCGTCGCGCAGAAGGCGCAGGCACGGCCACTCGTCGCGGCGGTGAACAAGGCCCCGAACAGCGCCCCGGGAGACCACGCCGACGGCCACCGGATGCGTCACGACGCCTTCGCCCACCACGCCGCACCTCGCTCCCGCCACAGCGACAGCCCGCACCGGTGGCAGGAACGGCATCCGTCCGCCTACGTGCACGCCGCATCGACGCACCTGCATCGCAGCACAGCATCCGCACCGACCCCGGCGCACACCGCCGCGCCGGTCGCTGTGACGGTCACGACGCAGACGGAGCAGCAGGCGCAGGAGCCTGAGGACGCGGATGCCGATGTCGCCCCCGTCCCGCCGTTTCCCGAATCCGCCGCCGGCGGTGAGACCTGGTCCATGACCTCCTCGCAGGCAACAGGCGGGTCCGCCCCCTCGATCGCCATGATCGTGACGTCTGCGTCGGGGTCAGCCGACCCTGACGGCGGACTGCTCGGATCCCGTGCGCCCACGGACGACGACGTCCCATCCGGGCCCGCCGACAGTGCGGAGTCGTTCCCCGACTGACCGGGGTCTGCGACTGGACCGAGCTCTTCGCGATCTCATCGCACCCCGACGACTTCCGTCGGTGCTGCGCCCGCCTTCGGGGGAAGGCCTGGCGCCGCCGACGGAGTGGGATGCCGGATCAGCGGGGTGCGCGGTGCACCCCAGCATCCGTGTGCCCCACCGGCATCCCGGGTGGTGTCATGGATCCCCTCTCCGCGACACCGCCATGCGGGAGAAGCGCGGCTCTCGACGCCGCCACTCCCCCGGCGGGTGTCTCGCTCCCCACGCGAGGCACCCGCCCCATCCTTCAGAGCGCGGTCGACGCGCGTTCGATGAGGTCGATCGGCACGAGCATCTCGGTGCCGAGCTGCGCGCCGTCGATGAGCCGCACGACGGCCGCCATCATCGTGGCGCCCTTCTCGGCGGTGTGCAGATCGACGGTCGTCAGCTGCGGGGAGGAGCTGGTCGAGAACACGTTGTTGTCGGCCGTGGCCACCGCGACGTCTGCGGGGATGCGCACTCCTCGGTCTTTGAGCACGGCCACCGCACCCGACGCCATCTGCGCCGAGGCGATGAAAACCGCGTCGAACGGCGCCTCCGCGTCGAGCAGGCGGCCCATCGCCTGGGCGCCCCCGGTGGGCGTGTAGTCGCCCTCCTCGCATCCGCCGGGTTCGAGTCCGGCGGCGAGGACCGTGTCGCGCCAGCCCTGCATCCGCTCTCGCCCCGCTGAGGTGTCGAGGGGACCGGTGATGGTCGCGATGTGCTGCCGCCCCCGCTCCACCAGGTGCCGGGTGCCGAGTGCCCCGACGGCGACATTGTCCACATCGACGACGTGGATCTGGTCTCCGACCGCGCCCGGCGGATGCACCCCGAAGACGATGGGAAGGGTTCGGGCGAGCTCTCCGTAGGAGGACGATGCGCTGTGGTGGGAGAGGATGAGCGCCCCGTCGACGTTCCCGCGCCGCAGGAACTGATGCGTCTTGTGCGGATCCTGCTCCGACTCGATCAGCAGCGTCAGCGAGTACTCGGTCGACGACGCGTGCATCGCCGCCCCCTGGATCACCTCGGCGAAGTATGGGTCGGCGAAGAAGTCGGCCGTACGCTCCGGGATCATCATCGCCACGGTCTGGGTCCGACGACGGGCAAGGTTCCTGCCCGCCCGATTCGGCACATAGCCGATCTTGGCGATGGCCTCGTTGACCCTGGCGACGGTCTGCTCAGTGACCCGGGGAGACCCGTTGATCACCCGTGAAGCCGTCGAGCTCGACACCCCCGCGAGGGCGGCGACCTCTTCCAGCGTCGGGATCCACGGCGTGGTTCCGCGGGGCGTCTCGATCGTCACTTCTGCTCTCCTGCTGTCAGTCCGGCGCGTCGAAGGGGTCGCACGCGCGAGATGCGGCCCCTTCACCGTACGTCATAGCCGCAGGGCCGCTCACTCGGGAATGACGTGTCCTTCGATGAGCCTCGCCAGCCATCGTCCGCTGTCCTTCACGGTCCTCTTCTGGGTGTCGTAGTCCACGTGCACGATGCCGAAGCGCTTGCTGTACCCGTACCCCCATTCGAAGTTGTCCAGCAGCGACCACACGAGGTACCCGCGCAGGTCGACGCCCTGCTGCAGCACCCGGTGCGCGGCGGTGAAATGGCGGCGCAGGTAGTCGACCCGGTCCTCGTCATGCACGCGCCCGTCTACGACCTCATCCTCGAAGGCAGAGCCGTTCTCCGTGATCATCAGAGGCAGGTCGGGGTGCTCGCTGCTGAGGGCGAGCAGCAACTCCTCGAGTCCGTCCGGCGCGATGTTCCAGCCCATCGCGGTGTAGGGGCCCTCCTGCGGCAGGAACTCCACGTCCTCGCTGCCCGGCCACGCCGATCCTCCGACATCCTTGTGCCCGTCGGCGCGCTGCCGCGGCTGCACCCCGTCCCACATCCGCACGCGGGCAGTCGAGTAGTAGTTGACGCCGAGGAAGTCGAGGGGCTGACGGATGATGTCGACGTCACCGGGAAGCACGAACGACCAATCGGTGACCGATGCCGTGTCCTCGAGGAGATCGGCCGGGTACCCGCCGACGAGCATGGGCTGGGTGAAGGAGCGATTGGCCAGAGCGTCGATGCGGCGCACCGCCTCGTCGTTCGCGGAGCTGTCGGCTGCACCGTCCTCGCTGCGGAGGACGTGGAAGTTCAGCGTGACGGAGATCTCGGCCTGCGGCGCCACCTCACGGAGCACCCGCACCGCCAGCCCGTGCGCGAGATTCAGGTGGTGCAGGGCACGGAGCGCCGCGGCTCCGTCGGTGCGTCCGGGCGCGTGCGCCCCGGAGCCGTAGCCGAGGAAGGCGCTGCACCACGGCTCGTTCAGCGTGGTCCAGACGGGCACCCGGTCGCCGAGCGCCCCCGCCACGAGCCGGGTGTACTCCTCGAAGCGATGCGCCGTCTCGCGGTTCGTCCAGCCGCCGGCGTCCTCCAGTGTCTGCGGCAGATCCCAGTGATACAGGGTGGCGATGGGACGGATGCCGCGCGCGACCAGCCCGTCGACGAGCCGGCGGTAGAACGCGAGCCCGGCCTCGTTCGCCGGTCCCGATCCCGTGGGCTGGATCCGCGGCCACGAGATGGAGAAGCGGTAGGCCTCCAGGCCGAGCTCCGCCATCAGGTCCAGATCGGACTCGAGACGGTTGTAGTGGTCATCGGCGACCGCGCCGGTATCGCCGCCGACGATCTTGCCGGGTGTGGCGCTGAACGTGTCCCAGATGGACGGCCCGCGCCCATCCGCCGTCGCCGCGCCCTCGATCTGGTAGGCGGCGGTGGCGGCGCCGAGAAGGAAGTCCGCGGGGAACTCCAGCCCGGCATCCCGGTAGTCGGGACTGCCCTGGGTGAGGACGTGAGATTCGAGCGTCATGTCAGCCTTTCACTGCTCCCTGCATGATTCCGGCCACGAGCTGCCTGCCCGCGACGAAGAAGAGGATGAGAAGCGGGATGACCGACAGCACGGCTCCGGCGAGCACCATGGCGTTGTCAGGGTTCTGCCCGCCGGCGGCGCTGAGGGCCGCCAGGGCGGTCTGCACGTTCGGATTCCGCGGACCGAGCACCAGCATCGGCCACAGGTAGTCGGTCCACGACGCCATGAAGGTGAACAGGGCGAGCACCGCCATTCCCGGTCGGCCTGCGGGGATCGCGACATGCCGGAACGTGCCCCACATGCTCGCCCCGTCCATGCGCGCGGCCTCGATCAGCTCGTCCGGGATGACGTCGACGAGGTACTGGCGCATGAAGAACACGCCGAACGCAGTGACCAGGCCGGGCACGATGACCGCCTGCAGCGTGCCGGTCCACTTCCACTCGGCCATCAGCATGAACATCGGGATGATCCCCAGCTGGGTGGGGATCGCCATGGTCGCGATCACTGTCAGCAGCAGGCCGGTGCGGCCGCGAAAACGCAGCTTTGCGAACGCGTAGCCGGCAAGGGTGGAGAAGAACACCACCGAGATCGTGATCGCCCCCGAGATGATGACGCTGTTCAGCAGCGCCAACATGAACGGCACGGTGTCGAACACCTTGACCGCGTTGCTCAGGAAGTTCGGCCCCGGCAGCACGGCGGGCGGCACGAGGTTCGTGTCCGACGATTGACGGCTGGAGATCACGAAGGACCACCACAGCGGGAACGCCGAGCCGGCGAAGAAGGCTGCGAGCAGCGCATAGGTCAGGGTGCCGGGGCGCTCATATGCGCGGCGACGCCTCGCGCGCCGCTCCTCGGCGACGATGCGACGGTCCTCGGTCGGTGAGTCGGATGCCTGCTGCGGTGTGGCGATGGCGGTCATGACGACACTCCCTGCTTCGCACGCGCGGAAACCCGTTCGGCGCGGCTTCTCTTCACATCGGCGGTTCGCACGGCACGGGTCGCCGCGTAGCTGAGCAGACCGACCAGGACGATGACCATGAACAGAATCCAGGCGGTCGCCGAAGCCCTGCCGAAGTCGCGCCTCGGGAATGCCAGTTCGTAGAGGTAGAGCACCAGCGTCTGGAACTGGCGATCGCTGCCGCCGTTGGTCCGTGCGTCGAACAGCTTGGGCTCCGTGAAGATCTGCAGCCCGCCGATGGTCGCGGTGATGACCACGAAGATGATGGTCGGCCGGATCATGGGGATCGTGATCGACCAGAACCGGCGCAGCTTGCCCGCCCCGTCGAGGGTGGCCGACTCGTACACGTCGCGCGGCACGGCCTGCATCGCCGCGAGCAGCAGGAGTGCGTTGTAGCCGGTCCATCGCCAGTTCACCATGCTGGCGATGGCGATGTGAGAGGGGAACACGTCGAACGCCCAGCGGATCGGATCCACCCCGAACAGCTCGAGCAGGCCCGCGATCGGGCCGTGGTACTGGTTGAAGACCTGCATGAAGATCACTGTCACGGCGACCGGGGCGACGATGTACGGCAGCAGAATGCTCATGCGCCAGAACGTCTTGCCGCGGATGGCCTGGTCCAGCAGGGCCGCCACGAGGGTGGCGACGAGCAGCTGCGGGATCGCGGACAGCAGGAAGATGCTGATGGTGTTGCCGAAGGCGTTCCAGAAGAACGGGTCATTGAGGACGGAGATGTAGTTCTCCAGACCGACGAAGTCGCCCTGCCCCTTGAGCAGGTGCCACTGGTACAGCGAGACGTTCACCGTGTACGCGATCGGGAAGACGCCGATCAGGCCGAACAGGATGAAGAACGGCGCCACGTAGAAGTACGGCGAGTAGGTGTAGTCGAAGCGACTGAGCTTCTGACGGAACGTCAGCGGGGAGCGGGCCCTGCGGCCCGGTGATCTGGTCATCGTCAAGCCAATCCGCGAGATGGTGATGGGGAGCGGGTGGCCCGGCACGGTGTGCGCCGGGCCACCCGGTCGGTCAGCCGACGAGCTGGTCGAGCAGCGTCATGGCCTCGTCCCAGGCCTTGTCGGCATCCGTGACCTCGCCCTGGCTCACCCGGTCGAAGATCGGGCCGAAGACGTTGTCCTGGATGTTCGAGTCCTCCGGACCCTTGACCTGGGCGACGACACCCTCCGAGCGCTCTGCGAAGATCTCGCCCACAGGGGCGTCGTTGAAGAACGCGCTCTTCGTGTCAGCGACGAGCTTCTGCCCCTCCGGGGTGCTCGGGAAGGGCCCGGCCTTCTCGAAGGCACTGGCCTGCTGCTCGGGCGACGCCAGCCAGAGCGCGAGCTCAGCGGCCTCCTTCGGGTGCTCGGACGACGCGGACACGCCGAGGAACGCGCCGCCCCAGTTGGCTGCACCGCCGGGCAGCACGTTGGCGAAGTCCCACCCGCTGTCGGTTGTGCCTTCGTCGTAGTAGCCCTGCACGATGCCGAGCATCCAACTCGGGCACATGTAGACGGCGTAGTCGCCCGCCTTGGCTTCGGGTCCGACGTCCCAGCCGGGCAGGCCGGCACCGAGGCCGTCCTTCTCCGCCTGGACGATCTTTGCGAACTGCTCCTTCAACACCGCGTTGTCCTTGATGTTGAGGGTCTCACCGTCCTTCTTGTAGTAGCCCTCCTTCTGCTGGTTCACGAACGAGTTCCAGAAGAATCGCGGGCTGTGGTAGAACGCCTTGCCCGTGTTCTGCACGTACTCCTCGCCCACCTCGAAGAAGCGGTCCCAGGTGGCATCCTCGCCGCCGAAGTACTCGGCGACCTCATCGCGGTCGCTGGGCAGCCCGGCCGCCTCGAAGAGGTCTCCGCGGTAGCAGAGGCCCTGCGGACCGATGTCCAGACCGGCGCCGATGACCTGGCCGTCGGTCGTGGTGCCCTGCTCGTACTTCCAGTCGAGCCAGCTGTCCTTGACATCCTCGATGCCGTAGTCGCGCAGATCGACGAAAGCATCCGACACCTCGGCGATCGTGCCGAGCCAGCCTTCCTCGATCGCGACGATGTCGCTGAGGCCGGTGCCCGCCGCGATCTTCGCGTAGGCGTCATCGCGGGCCGCACCGCCGCCCTCGAGGTTGGTCGCCTCGATGGTGATGTTCGGGTGCTCGTCCATGTACTTGTCGTACGCGGCGTCGACGCCCATGGTGCCGAACGTCGTGATCGACAACGTGATCTTCTCGTCGGCGCCGGCGTCACCTCCGCCCGACGAGCAGCCTGTGACGACGAGAGCCAGTGCGGCGGCGCCGGCGAGAGAGGCGACGATCCTGCTGCGCGATGCTTTCACGGGATTCACTTCCTTGTGTGCGTGGGATGAGAGTCATGGGAGCGCTTGCATTGAGAATACTGGGAGCGCTCCCACTTGATTTCTCAGCCACCGTACGCCCGTTAGCTGCTCGCGTCAAGAGCGTCATGGGCGCGCTCCCATGATGTGACGACGCGAAGGCCACCAAGGAGCGCGGAGTTCCCGGAACGAAGAACGCCCCCGGCATCCGAAGATGACGGGGGCGTTCTTCGACGGGTTCAGGAACCCGTCGTGATGTCGAACTACTTCGCGGCGACGACCTGCAGGGTGATCACGGCGGTGACGTCGTCGTGCAGACGAACCGTCGCCTCGTGCTCGCCGACCGACTTGATCGGGGCGGCGAAGTGCACCTTGCGCTTGTCGATGGTGCCCAGCTCGGCGGCGGCGACAGCGTCGGCCACGTCGGCCGTCTTCACCGAGCCGAACAGGCGACCCTCGCCGCCGGCCTTGACGGCCAGGCGCACCTTGGTGCCTTCGAGCTTGTTCTTCAGCGCAGTGGCCTCGTCGAGGTCGTGGATCGCACGCGCCTTGCGGGCTGCCTGGATCGATTCGACCTGCTTGGCGCCACCACGGGTCCACGCGGTCGCGTAGCCCTGGGGAATGAGGTAGTTGCGGGCGTACCCGTTCTTGACCTCGATCACGTCACCGGCGCTTCCGAGCCCGGCGACCTCGCTCGTGAGAATCAGCTTTGCCATGTCAGCACCCCTCAGCGGCCAGCGCCGGCGTAGGGCAGGAGAGCCATCTCGCGAGCGTTCTTGATCGCCTTGGCGATCAGACGCTGCTCCTGCACGGAGACACCGGTGATACGACGGGCGCGGATCTTTCCACGCTCGGAGATGAACTTGCGAAGCGTTGAGACGTCCTTGTAGTCAATGACGCCGACGCGGATCGACTTCGCGGGAGCGGTGGGCTTGCCACCCTTCCGCGGCTTGCGGCGGTCGCCGCTCGACTTTCCAGCCATGAGTTTTCCTTTAAGAGATGAGAGCGGATGCCATCGGCATCCGGAATTTCAGAACGGGGTGTCGTCGCCGAAGCTGCCCGGAGTGCTCCAGGCGTCAGCGCTCGAGGAACCGGGGGTCGACCACGGCTCTTCCGAGACCTGCTGCTGCTGCGGACGGGACTGTCCGCCGCCGCCCGATGCGGCCCGCGTGACCTGCGCCGTCGCATACCGCAGCGACGGGCCGATCTCGTCGACCTCCAGCTCGATCGAGGTGCGCTGGTTGCCTTCGCGGTCCTGGTAGGAGCGCTGACGCAGACGGCCCTGCGCGATGACGCGCATGCCCTTGGTCAGCGAGCCCGCCACGTGCTCGGCGAAGTCGCGCCACACCGATGCGCGGAGGAACAGCGCGTCGCCGTCCTTCCACTCGTTGGCCTGACGGTCGAACGTGCGCGGAGTCGAGGCGATGGTGAAGTTCGCCACCGGCAGGCCGTTCTGCGTGTAGCGCAGCTCGGGATCTGCGGTGAGGTTGCCCACCACGGTGATGACGGTTTCGCCGGCCATGATGCTTAAGCCTTGACAGCCGTCTTGGGCTTGCGGGCGGCCTTCTCGGCAGCACGCTTCGCCTCGGCGGCGACCATGGCCTGTGCCTCTTCGGCACGCAGGACCTTGGTGCGGAACACGAGCTCGCTCAGCTTGAGCTGGCGGTCGAGCTCCTGCGTGGCCTCGCTGGTCGCGGTGAAGTTGACGACGGCGTAGATGCCCTCGTTCTTCTTGTTGATCTCATAGGCGAAACGGCGCTTGCCCCAGATGTCGACCTTGTCAATCGAGCCACCATCGTTGGTGATGACCTTCAGGAACTTGTCGAGGTTGGGGGCAACCTGGCGCTCGTCCAGCTCGGGGGTCAGAATGACCATGAGCTCGTACTGGTGCGTCACTTACCCACCTCCTTCGGACTAGAACGGCTTCCGGGACTTTCCCGGGAGCAGGAGGGTGTTGTGCACGTCGTCCGCTCCTCCGGCAGAGAGCCGACGGACAGACAACTACAACAGTCTACCGGATGGGAGCGGGTGCGCAGTGCCGCACCTGTGAACGGCTCACGCGGCGACGGCCGTCCCCATCCGGCGCGGATCGCCGCACGAGCGCATGATCCCGGTGGACGGGTCGATCGTGATGCCGTCGAAGTTGCCGGTCATCGAGTTCCAAGGGCCGATCTCGCGGGCCCACAGGCGATTCTCACCGGCCCACCGCCGGACATCGTCGAGAACCCCGTCCGCGAAGCCGGATTCCAAGGTCACGCCCGGCACCCATCCGCTGGCGGGGTCATGCGGTCGAGCGCCGAATCGCGGCTGGGCGACGCTCTCCTCGATCGTCATCCCGAAGTCCATGAGGTTGACGAGATTCTGCATCACACACGCCACCAGCGACACCGACGGCGAGCCGGCGGCGATCACCGGCCGCCCCTCGCTCAGGACCATGGTCGGCGCGAGATAGATCGTCGCACGCTCGCCCGGCTGCGGCATCACCCGCTGGAAGAACGACCCGCCCCCGGACAGCTGGAACCCCTCGGCGTAGAGGCCGTTCACCCACGGCGAGGCCATGTGCGAATGCGTCAGGGTCGCCACGTTGAGGTCGGCGTCGACCACCGAGATGTGGATGGTGCCGGGAGTGGGCGGGGCCGCGGAGAGGGGCGTGGCGAGGGTGTCCAGCAGGTCGAAGCGCTGCTTCGCGTACTCCTTCGACAGCAGCGTCCGCATGATCCGCTCCGACTCGCGGAACCGCCGCTCGCGCGGGGCCGCGTAGTACACCGCGTTGTGAGCGGCGATGAGCGCCGACAGCGTCGCAGGCGACTCGCTCGCCGGTCCGAGGGCACCGAGATCGAGATTCTCGAGGATGTTGAACGCCTCCACGATCTGCATACCGCCGTCGTCCGGCGGAGCGGAGCCGATGATCTCGAAGCCCCGGTACGTGCCCCGCACCGGTTCCGCCCATTCCGCCCGGTACGCCTCGAAGTCCGCCCGCGTGATGACGCCGTGATCGGAATCGGATGCGGCGCAGAACGCCTCGGCGAAATCACCCAGGTAGTAGTCCATGCCCTCGTCGCGCAGGCGCTCCAGTGTGCGAGCCACCCGGTGCTGCACGAGCTTCTGCCCGGTGGTGATCAGCGAACCGTCGCAGAAGAACATCTCGCGCGACTCGGGATTGCGCCCGAGGTTCTGGCGTGCGTGATACATCTCGCCGAACAGGTAGGGGGAGACAGCGAACCCCTCGCGAGCGACATCCACCGCCGGCGCGAGCAGCCGTGCCAGAGGCAGCGCGGCGAAGCGTTCGTGCGCGGCAGCGAACGCGGGCCACCAGCCGGGAACGGGAACGCCGCGAGCACGGTAGAGGTCGGCGCCGACGAAGTCGTCGAGCGGTGCAAGGGGCGCGTTGATGTTGCCGGAGAGGTACGACGCCACACCCGTCGACGCGTCTCGGTAGACCAGCGACATGCCACCGGTGAGCGAGGTCATATGAGGCTCGGTGACCAGCTGCGTCGCCGCCACGGCGAGCACGGCATCCACCGCGTTGCCGCCCTCCCGCAGAACCGCCGCGCCCGCCTCGACGGCGATCGGCTCGGAGCTGACCACCATCCCGCGGTCGCCGGTGGCGACCGGCTTGAGTCCGTAGCGTCCAGGGGTGGCGTACTCGCTCTTCATGAGGATGTCCTCTCCGTTCTCGTGACCGCAGCCGCTACGCGGTGACGACGTCGCGACGCGCCTTCTGCGCAACCGGGTCCGGCACGGGGATGGCCCCCAGCAGCGTGCGGGTGTAGTCAGATGTCGGGTTGTGGATCACATCGGCCGTGGACCCCGCCTCCACGATCTGCCCGTCCTTCATCACCAGCACGTGATCCGAGATCGTGGAGACCACATACAGATCGTGACTGATGAAGACGCACGCGAAGTCGAGCTCCTTCTGCAGGCGCGCGAGCAGATCGAGCACCGTCACCTGCACCGTCACGTCCAACGCGGAGGTGGGCTCGTCTGCGAGAAGCACGTCCGGGCTGTGCGAGATCGCTCGGGCGATCGCCACGCGCTGACGCTGACCACCGGAGAGCTCATGTCGGCGACGGTGTAGCCAGCCCGGGTCCATGTCTACGCTCTCCAGCAGCTCTGCGGCGCGCCGACGGAGCGCACGCTGATCCCGCAGCATGCCACTGCGCCAGAGCGGCTCCGTCACCACCTTCCACAGCGGCAGGCTCGGATCCAGTGACGAGGTCGGGTCCTGGAACACGACCCCGAGCTTGCCGAGGGCACGCCGGCGGGCGCGTCCTCGGAGACCGACCATGTCGACGCCGCCGATCGAGATGGTCCCGCCCGTCACCGGCGTCAACCCCAGGATCGACCGCGCGATGGTGGACTTGCCCGAGCCGGACTCGCCCACGATGCCCAGGGTCTCCCCCGAGAACACCTGCAGGGAGGCCCCGTCCACAGCGGCACGCCGGCCCTCTGGCGAGCCCTTCCGGCGCAGACCGGATCTCCGGTACTCGATCGTGAGGTCGCGGACCTCGAGCGCCGGTGCGGCTCCCGCCCCGTGCCTCGGCACGGCGATCGGCGAGTCGACGGATGCGGCATCCGCTTCGCGCGACGCAGCCCCGTCGCCATCCGCGCTGATCATCTCGGCGCCGTGCAGGGCTCGAGCGGCGGACAGCAGTGACCGGGTGTACTCGTGCTCGGGCTCGGCGAAGATCGAGAACACATCCCCCGTCTCGACGACCGATCCGTTCCTCATCACCACGACGGAGTCCGCGATGTCTGCGACGACGCCCATGTCGTGCGTCACGAAGATCATCGACATGTCCTCCTGCTCGACCAGGTTCCGGAACATCGCCAGCAGATTGCGCTGCGTGGTGACGTCCAAGGCGGTCGTGGGCTCGTCGGCGATGAGCAGCTTGGGCTTCCAGGCCACCGCACCGGCGGCCATGATGCGCTGGCGCTGACCGCCGGACAGCTGATGCGGGTAGCGGCGCAGAAGATCCGGATGCGAGCCGAGCCCGACCAGTTCCAGAAGCTCCTGAGGATCACGCTGGGCGCCGCTCCCCGCGGTCCCGGCGTGGGAGCGGATCGCCTCTGAGAGGAAGTCCCCCACCGTGTGCAACGGGTTCAGAGCGGTCATCGGCTCCTGATAGACACAGGCGATCTCCGCACCGCGGTAGCGCTGCATGCGCTTCTCGGAGGCGTCGATCAGCTCATGACCGTCGAAGTCGATCGAGCCGCGGCACTCGGCCCCCGCGGGCAGCAGATGCGGAATCGACATCGCGGTCATCGACTTGCCGGCGCCGGACTCGCCGACGATGGCGACGACCTCGCCTCGGGCCACCGAGAACGAGGCGCCGGTCACGATGCGCGTTCCGGCCACGTCGATGTCGAGGTCGTCGACCTTCAGAAGCACTTCCCGGTCGCTCATGCGCTGACCCCCTCGATCATCTCCGCCGCCGTCACCCGCGGCGCGGCTCCGCCCCGACGACCGCGCTTGACCTTGCCGACCCCTCGAGGGTCGAGCAGATCGCGGATCCAGTCCGCCACGTAACCGAAGATCACGAGCAGGACCACGAGCACGATGCTGGGAATGAGCAGCTGCCATGGGCTCTGCAGGAAGTACTGCTGTCCGCTCGCGATCATCAGGCCGAGAGACGGTGTCGGCGGGGTGATGCCCAGGCCGAGGAAGCTCAGGCCCGACTCCAGACCCACGGCGAACGCGAGCGTCAGGAAGCCCTGGGCGAGCACGAGCGGGCCGACCCCGCGCAGCAGCGGACCGCTGATGATCTGCCACCGCGTGCCGCCGAACAGCTCGGCCGACTCGACGTACAGCGCTCGTCTCAGCGAGAGGACCTCGCCGTACGTCAGCCGGGCGAAGCTGGGGAAGAACACTATGGCGCAGATGACGATGATCGTGAGGTTGCCTGCGCCATAGAGCGAGACGATCAGCATCGCGAAGACGAGCGTGGGGAATGCGAGCACGATGTCGACCATGCGCATCAGCAGCATGTCCGCGAATCCACGGAAGTATGCCGCCAGAATCCCCGCGAGCGTGCCGATCAGGGCTGCGAGCACCGTCCCCGTCGCGCACACGAGCAGCCGGTGCGCAGCCCGTAGGCGAGGCGGACGAGAGTGTCCCGCCCGAGATTGTCCGTGCCGAGAAGGTGACCGGGCGTGCCGACCGCTGCGAAGGCGTTGTCGATGTCCTGCGCAAGCGGATCGACGTCGGTCAGCAGGGGATAGATGAAGATGAGGAGGATCAGCAGGAAAGTCAGAGCGCTGGTGATGAAGAGACCGGGGCTCGATCTGCGCCACAGCGCACGGAAGAAGGCACTCATCGCGATCAGTCCTCCACTCGGGGGTCAAGGAAGCGGTACATGAGGTCGACGAGAAGGCTCGTGGCGACGAACACCAACGCGAAGACGATGACGATGCCCTGCACGAGCGGATAGTCGCGGCTGTTGATGGCGTTCAGCAGGGTGCTGCCGATGCCCGGCCAGTTGAAGACGCCCTCGATGAGGACCGTCGCCCCGAGCAGGGCGCCCAGCTGGATGCCTGCCACGGTGATGACCGGGTTGACCGCGTTGCGGAACACGTGCCGCCGGAAGACGCGCGGGCGGCTCAGGCCCATGCCTCTTGCTGTGCGCACCCAGTCCTCGCGTCGAACGGCGAGCACGGATGTCCGCGTCACGCGGCCGATCATCGCGAGGAAGCCGAAGGACAACGCGAGGCTCGGGAGGAACGCGTGATAGAGGAAATCGCCGAATCCATCTTCGATGGGCGTGTAGCCGAGCGAGGGGAACCAGCCGAGCGACATCCCGACGAACAGCGAGAGGAAGATCGCGATGACGAAGCCGGGTGTCGAGACAGCGACCGAGATCAATCCCGACAGCACCCGGTCCAGGACGCTTCCCGGCCACACAGCGGAGAGGGCGCCGAACGCGATGCCGACCACGCAGCCGATCACGATGGCCATCAGGACCAGCGCGACGGTGTTGCCGAACGGGGTGGCGATGATCTCACCGACGGGTGAGGAGTACTTGATGGACGTGCCGAGATCTCCGCGCAGTATGTCGAGCAAGTAGCTGCCGTACTGAACGAGCAGCGGCCGGTCGAGACCGAGTTCGCGCTCGAGGGCGGCGACGGCGGCGGGGTTCACGTCCCCGCCGCCGGCGCCTCCCTGGAGCATCACGGCCGCCGGACCGCCGGGTACGGCGTGCAGCGCGAGGAACACTGCGGTGATGACGCCCCAGACTGTGACGACACCCATTCCGAGGCGAATGAGTACATATCGGGTCACCGTGAACCTCCTCGGTGGGTGATGGATGCCGTCACGTGGACTGCTACTCGGAGAGCTCGGCGGTTGCCAGGTTGTACAGCGACGAGTACACGATCGCACCGCTGAGCATCTGGAAGCCCTTCAGCTTGTCGGTGTAGGCGTATGCCGAGACGCCCGTGCCCGTGGTGACGAACGGAACATCCTTCAGGTAGATCTCGCCGATCTCCTTGTAGATCGCCTCGCGCTCGGGCCCGTCCGCGGTCTTGGCGCCCTCTTCAAGCAGGTCGGCGTACAGGCTCTGGTCGATTCCGACCGATCGCACGAACGTCGGACCGCCGATGAAGGCGGCCGTGATCGCCGACGGGTCGTTCAGCGCCGCAGACGGTCCGCCGATCATCAGATCGTAGTCTCCCGAGTTGCCCTTCGCGATCTGGTTCGCATAGTCGCCGCTCTCGATGTCGACCGTGATGCCGATGGCCTCGAGGTCGCTCTTGACAACCTGAGCGCGCTCGCTGTACCCGAAGTACTGCGAGTTGGTGAGCAGCGTGAGCTTGACGCCCTCGGCGTAGCCGGCTTCGGCGAGGAGCTGCTTGGCCTTGTCGACGTTCAGCGCGAAGTGCCCCGCCTGTTCCTTGTCGTAGTACGGGCTGGTGGGCGCGATCGGCAGTCCGCCGGTCGGCTCGCCGTATCCGAGGGTTCCAGCCTGGCTGTAGGCCTTGAGGTCGATCGCGTACGCGATGGCCTGGCGCACCTCCGGCACGGCGAGCGCGCCGCGGGTGAGGTTGAACTGCACCGCGCCGTACAGGCCGGGAGCCGTCTTGAGCGTGATGCCCTTTGCGCTCTCAAGCGTCTTGAAGTCCGCGGCCGCCACGTAATCGATGAACTGGACCTGTCCGCTCATGAGCGCCTTGACCCGCGTCTGCGCGTCGGCCATGAACGTCACGTCGATGCCGCCGAGCTTGACCGAGTCGGCATCGAAGTAGTCGGGATTGGCCTCCAGCGTGTAGGAGACCCCTTGCGGTAGTCGACGATCTTGAACGGGCCGTCGCCGATCGGCACGCCATCGGCGTCGACCGCATCTTCGGGCACGATCGCGGACAGCGGGTCTGCGAGAACCTGCGGGAACGCGGTCTGCGGCTGGGACAGCGTGAGGACGACCGTCGCGTCATCCGGGGTGTCGATCGTCGCGATGTTCGCGAAGGCGGCCGCAGCCGCGGCACCGTTCTCATCGACGGCGAGGTACTCGAACGTGCGCTTCACGTCGGCTGACGTCAGGCTGTCGCCGTTGGAGAACTTCAGGCCCGAGCGCAGCGTGAAGGTGTAGGTCAGACCGTCGTCGGAGACGGTGTAGTCCGAGGCCAGCGCGGGTACGACCTTCCCCTCGCCGTCGTAGGTGAGCAGTCCACGGCGGACCAGGGTGATGATCTCGCGCGCGGCGGAGCCCTGATCGACACCGGTCTTGAATCCGGCGGGCTCGGAGGAGAGGCCGAACGACAGGGTGGCGCCGGCGTCGCCGGACGATCCGTCGGAGGAATCGCCGGAGTTCTTCGGCGAGCAGCCGGCCAGGGCCAGAGTCATGGTGAGTGCAGCGGATACGGCGAGCACGGCGCCTCGTGTGACTCGACGCGAGACGCGGTTCTTGTGCGGCGCAGGGAAACCGATCATGGTGGAAAACCGTTTCTTCAATGCCCGGAGGGCTGGGATACGAGAGGGTGCCTGTTCGGCAGCGGATGCCGGTGTGTCGGGCGGGCGGGCGACGTCATCGGGAATTGCATCACGTTCGCTGTCTTCGCCGCTTCGTCCATGTTCTTCCTTGAACCTCCTCGTCGTATCATCTGATCCTCGCCCGGCAATGGGCTGAGGCCGACCTCCTGTCGCAGAGACCTTCAGGGCTTTCGCTACTCTGCGGAGATCACGCCCTGTACAGAATGGGAACGTTCCCTCAGTGCGTCTTCAGACACTCTTGCGCACATTGGGAACGATGTCAACAACATCTGAGATGATTTGCGGCAGGCGATCCTCGACCGAAGCGGCTCCCATGCTTCGCTACGATGCGATCGACTGGACAGGGAGGCCCAATGGTGCACGAGGCAGTGACCATCATCGACGTCGCGCAGGAAGCGGGGGTGTCGAAATCGGCTGCCGCACGAGTGCTGGCACGGCGAGGATCCACCAGCGAGACGATGCGCACGAAGGTTCTCGAAGCCGCCCACCGCCTGGGATATCGGCCGAACCAGCTCGCCCGTGCGATGAAGTCCGGCGCGACGAACACGATCGGCATCGTGGTTCCCGATGTCGCGATCCCGTTCTTCTCCGCCGTGCTGCGCGGTCTCGCCGACACTGCGCGTGCAGCCGGCGTCGAGGTCCTGGTGAGCAACACCGACAACGACGCCGACGTCGAGGCGCGATCCCTCGAACTGCTCGCCGAGCAGCGGGTCGACGGCATCGCGATCGCACCGGTCTTCCAGGAGGACCCGGCCGCCATCATCCGCCTGCAGGCCGAGGAACTCCCGATCGTCCTGCTCGACCGCCGGATGCCGGGCCTGGAGAGCCTTCCCCTGGTGTCCGTCGACCATGTCGCCGCCACGGAACGCGCGGTGCGCTCGCTGATCGAGCTCGGCCACCGAAGGATCGGCCTGCTGACGGAGGTCACGCGGGAGCGCGCCGTCCTGGACGATCTCAGCGGGCGGGTCGGCGATCCCTACGTCCGATCCCCGCTGCGCCCCTCCGCACAGCGGTTCATCGGCTACCTTCGGGCGCTCCGCGAGGCCGGCCTGGAGGTCGACGACGACCTGATCCTGCGATCCGGCTACACCACACAGGATGCGCAGCGGGCCGTCGAGGACTTCCTCGCCCGCGACACCGGTGCCACCGCCCTGCACGCCACCGATGCCGTGCTCAGCTCGGGTGCGTATCGAGGCATCCGCGCGCGCGGTGTCAGCATCCCGGATCAGCTCTCGTTCATCGGCTTCGACGACCAGGACTGGACCACCATGGTCCAGCCGACGGTCTCGGTCGTGGAGCAGCCCCAGCAGCATCTGGGAGCCACGGCGGCCACGGTGCTGGTCGGCATCATCCGCGGCGCCGCCACCGAGCCGGTCGTGCACCTGCTCGAACCAGAGCTGATCACGCGCGAGTCGGTCGCTCCTCCGGCTCAGGCCCGATAGCGCCGCGCAGTCTCCTCCGAGACACGTCCGTCCTTGACATCGGCCTCGACGGCGTCCACGGGACGGATGGCGGGATCGCCGTACCCGCCCGCACCCGCCGTCTCGATGGAAGCCCACTGGCCGGGCTGAAGCACCGTGTATCCGTGGTCGATCGGAGTGGCGTCCTCGCTGAGCACGCTGCGTGCCGACGCACCGGGCCCACCGCCGAACAGCCCCCAGGGCTGGGACTTCTGCCGACTGGTGTCCAGCCAGTAGTGCACGTCCTCGGCCTCGACCCGGATGCGGCGGCGGATGCCCATCCCCCGCGGAACTCGCCGATGCCGCCGGAGTCCTCGATGAACTCATACGCCTCCACCATGAGCGGGTACTCCGCCTCGAGGCTTTCCACCGGCAGGTTCGACGTATTGGTCATGTGCACCTGCACGCCGTCGAGTCCGTCCTTGTCGTACCGGGCGCCACTGCCGCCGCCGATCGTCTCCAGGTAGACGAAGTCCCGACCGCGCTCGCTGTCGTGTCCCGAGAAGTGCACGCCGGTGTTCGCACCGTTGGACGCACCCGTGACGCGCTCCGGCACCGCGGGGGCCAGGGCGCCCTGGATCAGATCGACGATGCGCTGGCAGGTCTCGCTGCGTCCGTTGACCGCCGCGGGCGCCGAGCAGTTGATGATCGATCCCTCCGGCGCCTCGATCGTCACCGGCCGATAGAGGCCCGCGTTCGGGGCGATGTCGGGATCGATGAGGGTCTTGATCGTGTAGTAGACCGCCGCGTACAGACCGGTCCACACCACGTTCACGCTCGCGCGCACCTGCGGCGGGTTCCCGGCGAAGTCGAAGAGCATCTCCTCGCCCTTCACCACGATCCGCACGCGCAGCGTCAGCTCGTCATCCAGCTCCGGGCAGTCGAAGCGATCCTCGAAGGAGTACTCCCCATCGGGGAACTCGGCGATCGCCGCGCGTGTCCGGCGCTCGGTGTAGTCCAGCAGCTCCGCGCCGATCGCCCGGACCACGGCGGATCCGTACCGGTCGCAGAGCTCGCTGAACCGTGAGACCGCAACCCGCAGGGCGGCCTCCTGGGCGCGCAGGTCGGCGATGCGCTCTTCGGGCACCTGGCAGTTGAGCAGGATGAGCTGGAGAAGCTCTTCCTGACGCACCCCCTCGTGCACGAGGTGCACCGGGGAATCCGGATGGCCTCCTGGAAGATGTGCGCGTGCCCGCGGTCGCCGAAGTCGGCATGGTGCGCGAGCACGGCGGCCCAGGCGGCGAGCTCGTCGTCGACGAAGATCGGCGTCGCCAAGACGATGTCCGGCAGATGGGAACCACCGCCCGTGTACGGGTCGTTTCCGATGAAGACGTCTCCCGGACGGATCTGATCCATCGAGTAGCGCTCCCGCAGTGCGGAGACGATGCCCATCAGCGAGCCGAGATGCAGGGGCGAGCCGCCCTCATCCTGCGCGATCGCCCGCCCGTCCGCATCGAACAGACTGGCGGTGCAGTCGCGGCGCTCCTTGATGTTCGGCGAGTATGCGGCCTTGACGAGGGTCTCGCTCATCTCCTCGACGATGGTCGACAGGGCCGACCCGACGACTTCCACCAATACGGGATCCAGCTCCACAGCGCTCATTCCTCGTCTCCGATCTCGATAATCAGGTTGCGGTACGCGTCCACCCGGCAGCTGTCGCCGGGGAGGAGCACCGTGGTCGTGTCCATCTGCTCGATGATCGCCGGGCCGGCGATCACGTCACCCGGCGTCAGGCGCGCTCGGTCGTACACGTGCGTCTCGACATAGCCCTCGGCGGGGACGAAGCAGGCCTTGCGCACGCCGATCACCGCGGCGAGCGGATCGGATGCCGTCAGCTCGTCGCGCCGCACCTCGACGTGGGCTGCTGCGCCCGCCGCCTCGACGCGGAACGTCACGACCTCGACCGCCACGTCCTCCGATCGGTACCCGTACACGCGCTCGTGCGCCTCGTGGAACAGCTCCACGATGGGTGCCGCACCCGCCTGTGCGAACCGGTGCTCTTCCGGCAGATCGATCGCGAGCTCGAAGTTCTGCCCCCGGTATCGCAGGTCCATTCTCCGGAGCAGCTCGCGACTCGCCGTGTCGATGTCCTCCTCCGCGAACCAATCGGCCGCACGGTCGCTCAGCTCGGCGAAGACGTCGTCGAGCTGAGCGACGGTACTCTCGTCCACGAGCGTGATCTGCGTGCGCATGAAGTCGGTCTTCACGTCGGTCATCAGCAGGCCCAGCGCCGACTGGGCGCCCGGGATCTCGGGGACGACCATGCGCCGCATCCCCAGCTCGCGCGCGAGGCGGGACGCGTGCAGCGGTCCGGCCCCGCCGAACGGGACCAGTGCGTAATCGCGCGGGTCGTACCCGCGCTGAACGCTGACCACGCGGATGGCGCGTGCCATGTTGGCGGTGACCACCCGCAGGATGCCGAGAGCCGTCTCCTCCACGCCCAGCCCGAGCTGCTCGGCATGAAGGCGCACGGCCGCCAGGGAGGCTTCCCGGTCGATCTTCATCTGGCCGTTCAGCAGGTACTCGGGATTCAGCATCCGCAGCACCACGTTGGCGTCAGTGACGGCGGCGCCGCCGCCGTTGCCGTAGCACGCGGGCCCCGGGAAGGATCCCGCGCTCTGCGGTCCCACGCGCAGGTGCCCGCCGCTGTCGATCCAGGCGAGCGAACCGCCGCCGGCGCCGACGGTGTGGATGTCGAGCATCGGCGAGCGCACCGGACGACCATCGAGCTCCATCCCCGCGGTGACCTTCGGACGACCGTCCTGCACCAGCGAGATGTCCGACGACGTCCCGCCCATGTCGAAGGTGATGATGTCGTCGAAACCCGCCGCCGAGCAGATCTGCGCGGCGCCGACCACTCCGGTGCTCGGCCCCGACAGCACGAGCCGCACGGGGAGGGACTCGGCGGTGGAGAACGGGATCACTCCGCCGTTGCTCTGGGTGACGTGCGGGACCGCGGTGAGCCCGCGGTCGGCCAGCACGGCGCGAAGGCGGGCAAGGTAATTGGCCACCACGGGCCCTACGTAGGAGTTCGTCACGACCGTGGAGAGGCGCTCGAACTCGCGGAACTCCGGCAGCACGTCGCTCGAGAGCGACACGTACACCCCGGGCATCTCCTCCGCGATGATCTCGCCGATGCGACGTTCGTGGTCGGGGTTGAGGTAACTGTAGAGCAGACAGACGGCGATGGATTGAACGCCCTCGGCGCGCAGCTCCCGCACAGCACGGCGCACGTCGTCCTCGTCCAGCGGGGTCTCGACGGCCCCGGTGTGCCTCACGCGCTCGGCGACCTCCTTGCGCAGATGCCGCGGCACCTGCGGGGCCGGCTTGTCCGCCTGCGGGTCATACATGCTCGGGCGGCGGCCGCGACCCAGCTCGAGCAGATCACGGAACCCGCGTGTGGTGATGAGCCCTGTGACGGCGCCGCGGCCGGTGAGGAGCGCGTTGGTCCCCACGGTGGTGCCGTGTGCGAAGTAGCCGACCTCGGAGATCTCCCGGCCTCCGATCTGGTCGAGGATCTCCTCCACGCCCTGCACGATCGCTCGTCCCGGGTCGTCCGGAGTGCTCGACACCTTGCGCACGTGCACGCGCGCGGTCTCCTCGTCGAAGGCGCAGATGTCCGTGAAGGTTCCGCCCGTGTCGACCCCGATGCGCAGCGTCATGCCTCTACCGTCCTGTTCTCGTGTGTGCTGTCCCGACTTGTCGCATGCTCTCGCGCTGCGGCCGCATCGAAGGGGATGCCGTAGTCGAATGCGCCGTCCACCTGACATGCCTGCGCCGCCTGGGCGCTGGCCGCCACCAGCGTCGCGCGAATGCCCCTGCCGGTGCCGATGCCGACGAGCACGCCGGCGATGAACGCGTCGCCGGCGCCGAGCGTGTCGCGAGCGACGATCGCCTCGCCGTGCTGGTGCCGGACGCCCTCGGAGGACCCGAGGTACGCGCCCTCCGCGCCACGGGTGACGAGCACCAGCTCGGCCCCGCCGTCAAGTCCGCGCTTCACCAGCTCCTGCGCCTCGGCATCGGCCAGATGACCACCCGAGAAGGTCGCCAGATGCAGGTGCGGCAGATACGGCTCCACCTCTGCGAGGTCGAAGCGACTGCCGAAGTCGAACGACACCTTCGCGTGCTCCGCGATCTCCGGCACGCGCGGCAGCAGCGTGCCGGCGTACCCGGAGTGCACGACGTCGTAGTCCGCCATGGCCGCCAGCTGCTCATCGTCCAGTTCGAACAGCGCCGTCGATCGATCCGAGCGCAGGAAGACACGGTCGTTGCCCTGCAGCTCGACGTCGGCGCTGGCGTTCGGAGCCTGGGCGACGCGCGTCAGTGACGTGTCGACATGCTCCGCCTGCAGGGCGCGCATGATCTGCCGTCCTGCCGCGTCGTCGCCCAGAACGCCGAGGTAGCCGGCGTGCGCACCCAGCCTCGCGGCGAACACCGCGACGTTCAAGGCGTTGCCGCCGGGGTACTGCATTGCTCGATGCAGGTACCTGTCGGCGACGTTGTCGCCGGCTCCGAGGAGTCTCATCCGCTGTTCCGCTCTCGCGACTCAGTACGCGATCTTGTACATGTACCGACGCTGCGACGTGTCATGTCCACGACGTGCCGCAACGTGATCCAGCACTCTGCGCTCGGCGCTCATCAGTGCGACCGGGCTGAGGTCGGGGCGCGACTCGGCCGGAATTCCGGGGAGGGTGAGGGCTGCGGTGTCGATGGCCGCGGAGTTGCGCGTCTGGCCTTCGGCGAAACGCACGACGCGCTCTCCCAGCGAGCGGCTGGCGTCCTCGGCGACGAGCGTGACGAGCACGGTGTCCTCGAGGATCATCTCGAGCGGGCCGTGGAAGAAGTCCCCCGCGTTGATCGCGGCGGAGTTCATCCAGCTCATCTCCTGGAAGTAGCACCATGCCATCATCTTGGCCATGCCGTAGGCGGGGCCGCCACCGACGATGTAGCTCAGCGGGGCCTGCGGAGCGGAGAGCAGATCAGCCACACGCTCACCGGTCTCGGCGATCTCGTCCTTGACGGCGCGCAGCGCACCGGGCAGAGCCGGGATGCCTGCGCGCAACTGCCTGGCCTTGTCGGGGTTGCCGAACGCGTCGAGCAGCGCCGCGGCGATCTGCTCGTTGTGCACCAGCTTGGGCTCGGTGATCGAGATCGTGTCGGGGTAGTCGAAGTGCAGGTCGCCGATGCGCGAGAGCCCGTTGTCGCCCTGGCGGGAGATGCCGGCGACGACCGCGCCCCGCGACTTGGCGAACTCGGCGGCCGCGACCGTCTCGGGCGTGTTCCCGGAATGCGATGCGGCCACGACGAGTGCCTTGTCGTTCAGGCCGATCGGCGCGCGCGCGGTCAGCTCAGCGCTCGTGATGCGCTGACTGATGATGTTCGGCGCATAGCGGTCCAGCAGGTCGAAAGCCGGATACGTCCCGAAATGCGATCCTCCGCATCCCACGAGATAGACGCGCTCCACGCCCCGCTCAACCGCACGATCGACGAGCGCGCGCGCCTTGTCGTCTTGGTCGACCGCATGCTGGACGCATGCTTCGAAGTCATCGGGGACGGGGATCAGCTGGCTCATCGAGGTCACTTCCTGTCGGCCGGATCAACAGGATCCGGAGAAATTGGGATCGTTCCCACTTGTACCCTGGCCCAGATTGGGAACGATGTCAATAGAAGCGAGGGAATTCAGTCCGTTGCACCCGCCGTCTGCACCTCCGGCGAATGATCCGAGCACGACCCTCCCGATGGGGAATCCTCCCCATCGGCTCTTTCGCGACGACTCGGCAGACTGGCAGGGGCGCCGTGATCATGGCGACCGGCGGGAGGGAGCGCTGTGCACGTCAGGACGTGGAGGCTCGGGGCGACGCTGCTCGCCATGACGATGCTGGTCGGATGCTCGGGCGCTGCCGAGCATCCGACGACGGAGCCCACCTCACCGGAGAAGCCGCAGGAGCAACCATCGCAGGCACCGAGTGAGGCCACGTCCACGGACGCCGACTGCCCTGAACTGCGCGTGGGTGCCACCATCGATGGTCAGGTGTTTGCCGACTGCGTCACCGAAGCGATCAGGGCCACTGCCGGATATGCGATCCGGACCACGGTGCTGGGCATCGAGACGACGGCGGCGTACAACCCCTCGGAGCGGGCCATCGCGACGACGACCGCCGCCGGATCGGCGATCGTCATCGGGGACGACGTGTACGTCAAACCACCGTTGTCGCCGTGGCAGCGCGCCGACACGGAATCGGAGGATCCGCTCGTCGTCGCCCTCAGCAAGGGCGCGATGAGAGGCTCGCTGGTCGACCCGGCGGCGGCCGTGAAGAACATCACGGGCACGCTCCACGTCACCGGCACGGACTCTCGCCTCGGCGAGGACGTCTTCGTGCTCACCGGAACCATTCAGGCACAGGGAGCGCCCGTCGAGGTCGCCTACGGCATCACCGACGACTACGCCCCGCTGGCCTCGACCTCGGTCGCCGAGGTGAACGGCCAGCGGGCGCAGACGGTGACGGAGGTCACCGAGTGGGACGTCCATCAGGACATCGTCGCGCCGCTCTGAGGCGGCCGCGGCTACCGTTGACCCATGGAGACGATGGCTGAACCCGCACCGGCGGAACGGGTGAATCGATGACCGGGCCGATGCAGACGTACCCGTTCGACACCCGGCCGCTCACCGATCCGGTCGACTCCGCCGCCGTCCGGGAATTCTGGCGGACGGTCCGTGCGCAGCATCCGACGTCGGGGCGCACGATCGCGACCATCGTGATCGTCGCGGTCGTCTTCGTGATGGTCCTCGCACCCATGATCGGGGTGTTCGCCGTGCTCGCGAGCGCGGCGACGACGGGGCACCTGAGCGGCGCCTTCGTACTCCCTGTCATCGTCATCCTCCTCATCCTCGGGGCCGGCATCCCGATCGCGATCACGTCGATGCGGCGTAAGCGCGTCAACGCCTTCCGCCTCTCGCGCTTCGCGGCGGCGAACGGCATGGTGTACGAGCACCAGGTAGCCGATCCCCCGCTGCCTGGCATGATCTTCCAGAGCGGCCACAGTCGGCTGGCGTCATCTCTGGTGCGCGGCTACAGTCCGCGGTTCGTGGAGTTCGGCAACTACCGGTACACCACCGGCTCCGGCAAGAACAGCACTACGCACCGGTGGGGCTACGTCGCGGTCAAGCTCGACGTACCGCTGCCGAACATCGTGCTCGATGCGCTGGGCAACAACGCGCTGGGCACCAACCTGCCGACTTCGTTCTCACGCGACCAGCGCCTCTCGCTCGAGGGGGACTTCGACCGGTACTTCACCCTGTACTGCCCGCGCGGCTATGAGACCGACGCGCTGTACCTGTTCACCCCCGACATCATGGCGCGCTTCATCGACCATGCCGCGCAGCTCGACGTGGAGATCGTCGACGACTGGATGTTCCTGTACATGCAGCGCCCGGCATCGACGACGGATGCCGCGACCTGGGCGTGGCTGTTCGGCACGGTCGGCGCACTCATGACCAAGTTCGATCAGTGGGCGCGCTGGCGCGACGACCGGCTGCGCGAAGCTCAGGCGCGGACGCGGACGACACCCGCAGCGCCGCTGCCCGCTGGAGTTCCTGCGCCCGCGAGCGCTCAGGGTTTCGCAACCGCGCCGGGCACGGCATCCACCGCACCCGGGGCCCTGCCGTTCGCGCCGCCGGCCGGCATGCTGGCCCCGCCACCCGGCGTCGCGCCGCAGGGGCGACGGCTGAAGCGCGGCGCATCGTGGGTGACGATCATCGCGGTCGCCGTGCTGCTGGGGTTCATGTTCATTCCGCAGCTCTTCGGCGTACTCGCGGGCTTCCTGCTGCGCTGACGCCTGGGGCGGCGTCCGGGGCGGCGCCCGCTACTGCACGCCGCGCAGCACGACGTCGACGGCGAAGTCGAGTTCGAGCAGCGCATCCGAGACGTCCTGCTGCGCGGTCGTCGCCAGTCGTGGATAGCGTGCGGCCACGGCCTCGCCGAGCCAGGGCGCCGGGGTCGCGTCGCGCAGTCCGGCCTCCAGCGTGGCATAGGTGCGCACCAGGCTGTCCAGCAGCAGTGCGAGCCGCAGCGCATCCGTGCCGGCGTGGTCGGCGAGGGCGCCGACGAGCGCATCGATCCATGCGTAGGCCCGCGGCTGGGTGGGCATGCGCGTCGGCGCGACATCGCACAGCCACGGATGCTCGGCATACCGCGCCGCGAGCAGCGAGGTCCATGCCCGGCAGCGCTGCTGCCAGTCCTCGCCCGGGATCGGCGGAGGATCGCCGATCGCCGCATCCACCATCAGCTCGATCAGCTCCGCCTTGGAGCCGACGTACCGGTACACGCCGGTGGTCGTCATGCCCAGGCGCTCGGCGACCCGGCTGAGCGAGATGCCGTCCAGACCGAGTTCATCGGCGAGCTCAACGGATGCCGAGGCGAGCTCGCCCAGGCTCCACCGGGCCTTCGGACCCCGCGCTGCCGGTGCACCCAGACCCCACAGCTGCCGAAGCGCCCGATCCTCTTGACTGTGCATGCCGTTCACTATATCGTCACTGATTAGTGAACATCATTCACAGATAAGGGAGTCCCATGACGACGATTCTGATCACCGGAGCATCCTCGGGCATCGGCGCACGCGCCGCGGCCCTGCTCGCCCAGGGCGGTGCGACCGTCTTCGGCGCCGCACGCACCACCAGCGCGATCTCCGAACTGGAAGGCGTGACCCCCGTCCCGCTGGACCTCACCGACGAGCGATCGATCCGCGCGGCGGTCGACACCGTCGTCGAGCAGGCCGGAACCATCGATGTGCTGATCAACTGCGCCGGCTACGGCGAGTTCGGCAGCGTCGAGGAGACGTCGCTGACCGACGCGCGTCACCAGCTCGAGGTCAACGTGCTCGGCTCGGTCGGGCTGATCCAGGCGGTGCTGCCCGGGATGCGCGAGGCCGGGCGAGGACGCATCGTGAACGTCTCTTCGCTCGCCGGCGAGTTCGCCTCGCCGCTGGGCGGCTGGTACCACGCCTCAAAGTTCGCACTCGAGGCCCTCTCCGACTCGCTGCGAGGCGAGGTGTCGCAATTCGGCATCGACGTCACGCTGGTGCAGCCGAGCTATGTCGCCACCGACTGGCACGATCAGGCCATGGAGCGCCTGACGAGCGCCTCCTCCGACGGCCCGTACGCATCCATGGCCACGGCGATGCGCACGTACTTCGCGAACCCTGCGCTGGCGAAGCAGTTCTCCAGCCCGGATGCCGTCGCCGCGCTGATCGTGAAGGCAGCGCTCACGCGACGACCCCGCACTCGATACCGGATCGGCCCCGGCGCGAACATCGCGGTCGCCCTCTCCACGCTCCTGCCCGATCGTGCCTTCGATGCACTGACCCGCAAGCAGTTCGGGTACGCCTGATCCGCGCCGTTCAGGAGGGTCCGAGGCCGAAGTGCTCCAGCTCCGCCTCATTCAGCATCCGCGACCGAATCATGAAACGCATCCCGGTCGGGCCCTCGACGCTGAACCCTGCACCGCGACCGGGGACGACGTCCACGGTGAGATGCGTGTACTTCCAGTACTCGAACTGCGACTCCGACATGAACATCTCCACGGGGGCGTCCAGGCCCACGTCGAGATCGCCGAGCTTCACATCGCCGGGCCCGGTGATGAACATGCCCACCGGATAGCACATCGGCGAGGAGCCGTCGCAGCATCCTCCCGACTGGTGGAACATGAGCGGGCCGTGCTGAGCCGTCAGAGCGCGGATGAGCGATGCTGCGGCATCCGTGACCTCCACCCGCTGGTACGTGCCGATGCTGACCATGACTCTCACCTTTCGTCCATGGATTCCGGGTGGGGGCCGCGTGCCCCCACCCGGAGGCCGATCAGAAGAAGCCCATCGGCCCTTCCGCGTACGACACCAGCAGGTTCTTCGTCTGCTGATAGTGGTCGAGCATCATCTTGTGGTTCTCACGGCCCACGCCCGACTGCTTGTATCCGCCGAATGCGGCGTGCGCCGGGTACTGGTGGTAGGTGTTCGTCCACACCCGCCCGGCCTCGATGGCACGACCCGCACGGTAGGCGGTGTCGCCGCTGCGGCTCCACACCCCGGCGCCCAGGCCGTACAGGGTGTCGTTGGCGATCGAGATCGCGTCGTCGAAGTCGGTGAAGCTGGTCACCGACAGCACCGGCCCGAAGATCTCCTCCTGGAAGATGCGCATGTCGTTCGTGCCCTCGAACACGGTCGGCGCGACGTAGTAGCCCTCGCTGAGGTCACCACCCAGGTCGACGCGCTCCCCGCCGGTGAGCAGCCGCGCGCCGCCCTGCTTGCCGATGTCGATGTAGCTGAGGATCTTCTCGAGCTGGTCGTTCGACGCCTGCGCGCCGATCATGGTCGCCGGGTCGAGCGGGTTGCCCTGGACGACCTGACCCACCCGCTCGAGACCGTCGGAGATGAAGCCGTCGTAGATGGATGCCTGGATGAGCGCCCTCGACGGGCAGGTGCACACCTCGCCCTGGTTCAGAGCGAACATGGTGAAACCCTCGAGGGCCTTGTCGTAGAACGGGTCGCTGGTCGAGCGCGCGACATCCTCGAAGAACACGTTCGGGCTCTTGCCCCCGAGTTCCAACGTGACCGGGATCAGGTTCTGCGAGGCGTACTGCATGATCAGCCGGCCCGTGGTGGTCTCGCCCGTGAAGGCGACCTTGCGGATGCGCTTGTGCTGGGCGAGCGGCGCGCCTGCCTCGATGCCGAAGCCGTTGACGATGTTCACGACGCCGTCCGGCAGCAGATCGCCGATGATCTCGAACAGGAACAGGATGGAGGCCGGGGTCTGCTCGGCCGGCTTCATCACGATGCAGTTTCCTGCGGCGAGCGCCGGGGCGAGCTTCCACACCGCCATCAGGATGGGGAAGTTCCACGGGATGATCTGGCCGACCACGCCGAGCGGCTCGTGGAAGTGGTAGGCGACGGTGTTCTCGTCGAGCTGGCTGATGCCGCCCTCCTGAGCCCGCAGAACGCCTGCGAAGTAGCGGAAGTGGTCGATCGCGAGCGGGATGTCGGCGGCAAGCGTCTCGCGGACGGGCTTGCCGTTCTCCCACGTCTCGGCGACGGCGATGCGCTCGAGGTTCTGCTCCATGCGGTCGGCGATCCTGTTGAGGATCACCGAGCGCTCGGCGGGCGAGGTGCGCTTCCAGCCCTCGAACGCGCGCCAGGCGACGTCGACGGCGTGGTCGATGTCGGCGGCCGTGCCGCGGGCGATCTCGGTGAACGGCTTGCCGTTGACCGGACTGATGTTCTCGAAGTACTGGCCTCCGGCGGGTTCGACGAACTCTCCGCCGATGTAGTGGCCGTAGCGGGAGCGGTATTCCGCGACCGCGCCCGGCTGTCCGGGGGCCGCATAGGCGGTCGAGACGCTCTCTTCTGCAATGGTCATGGTGTCTCCTTCGACGATCGCGGCGTCGATGCCGCGGCTTACCTGTGCGACGAAGATACGGGCGGCGACGTTGCGAGCGAGTGCGGCAGGTTGCATCGGGTTGCATCCCGGCATCCGCGCATCCTCACATCCGCGCATCCTCACATCCGCGGCAGGAATCGGCATCCGCTGCATCGATCGATGGCGCGGATGCCGGAAAGTGCAGCGGATGCCGAGACCGAGAGCCGAGACCGGGCGCCGAGACCGAGAGCCGCGACGGGCGCGGCGCTCGTCACCTCTCGAGCTTCTCGAGCCGGCTGACCAGTCCGCTCCGTCGCGGCGAGCGCGCAGGCAGCATCTCCAGGCACAGGCGCAGCACCTCGGCATCCTCGGCTCCCTCGGGGATGTCCGCGTACGCGAGCAGCACGTCAACACTCGCCTCGGTGCGCATCGTCTCGCGCAGCGTGCCGCGCACGCCCTCGCGCAGTTCGACCACGCCGGGAGCATCGGAGTCGGGCAGCACGGGCCCGCGATACGCCGACAGGGCGACGCGGTGCGCGCCGCGATCCAGCAGTGACAGCACGTTCTGCGCATCCGTCTCCATGGCGACGGACAGCCGGTACGGGCGGGACTGCGGCACGAGTTCGGGCGAGACGCGTTCGAGCGCCTTCCGCAGTCGCACCATCTCGGGTCGCAGCGTGTCGGGCGATGCCCCCTCGCCGTAGACGAGCTCGGCGAGGTGCTCGGCAGACAGTCCCTGCCGGTGGGTGGCCAGCATGAGCAGGATCTCGGCATGCCGGGCGCTGAGCTCGACGTTCGACTCCGAGCCGTTCGTGACGACCTCCAGCCGCGCGCGGTCACGCCCGAGCACCTGCAGCGTCGCACGTTTCAGCGGCTCTCGCGTCGGATGCCGGGAGGCGGATGCCGTCGCCTGGGGCGCCTCGGCACGAGCCCGCAGCCGTGCGACCATCAGCTGCGACTCGACCGCCCGGGCTGTCGCATCCACCAGCATCCGGGCCTGAGGCGTCACCACCTCGTCACCGCCGGTGACGTCGAGCACGCCGAGGATGCGGTGGGTCTCGGGGTCGAACACCGGCGCCGCCGTGCACGACCACGGCTGCACGAGACGGTTGTAGTGCTCAGCGTGGTGGATCTGCACCGACTCCCCGAGCTCGAGTGCCGTTCCGGGTGCGGAGGTGCCGACGGAGGTCTCGGACCAGTTCGACCCCTCCACGAAGCCCATCTCTCCCGACAGCATCCGCTGCCGCAGGTCGCCTTCGACCCACAGCAGCCGACCGGCGTGGTCGCCGACGGCCACGACGACACCCGAGTCGTCAGGGGCGCCAGGCAGGAGCAGGGTACGGATCAGGTCGATGGCGCCGGCCAGCGGATGCCCGGATCGGTACGCCTCCAGCGACTCTCGCGTGAAGTCGAGCGGCGGGAGGCCCTCCGGGCCGACGCGCTGCTGTCGGGCGCGCTCCCACGAAGCCCGGATGACGGGCCTGACCTGCTCCAGGCGGCGGTCGTCGAGGTTGCCGGCCATGAGCTCTTCGTGCGCACGCTCGATGATCAGCCGCGACACCTCCGGGGAGGCATCGCGTGGCGAGGACCAGGGAGACGGCACGGGGCCTCCGATCGGCGCTGACGGGGTCTGCCCAGTGTAGATCGGATGCGCACGCGTCGGAATGCCAGTCACGCGCACCGTTCGGGAGGAGTTCTCACGCTCGGGAGGACGATTCTGGCTCAAGCCTCCTCCGATCCGCGAGTTCCCCTCCCCAACCGGCGGGGCTCAGTGCCGGCGCACCGCCTGCCACTGGGCGCGGCGTTCGGCCTGGGCCACCGGGTCGGGCACCGGCAGGGCGGTCAACAGCTCGCGCGTGTACTGATCGCGCGGGTCGCCGAGCACCTGGGCGGTGGTGCCCTGCTCCTTGATCTCGCCCTGCTGCAGCACGATGATCCGATCCGAGACGGCGTCGATCACGGCCAGGTCGTGGCTGATGAACAGCGAGGCGAAGCCGAGCTCGGCCTGCAGCTGCACGAACAGCTCGAGCACGGTCGCCTGCACCGACACGTCCAGCGCACTGGTCGGCTCGTCGGCGATCAGCAGCTTCGGGTCCAGCGCCAGCGCCCTGGCCAGCGATGCCCGCTGACGCTGACCGCCGGAGAGCTCATGCGGGTAGCGGTCGCCGAAGTTCACCGGCAGCCGCACGGCATCCAGCAGCTCGTTCACCCGCGGGCGCGCGGCCTGCAGGCTCGAAGCCCGGCCGTGCACGATCAGCGGCTCGGCGATGCACTCGGCGATCGTCAGCAGCGGGTTGAAGCTGGTCGCCGGGTCCTGGAACACGAATCCGATCTGCGGGCGCAGCGGGGTGAGCGTGCGCGGCTTCACACCGCGCATCTCCTGCCCGAGCACCGTCAGCGATCCGCCGAGCACCGTGGTCAGACCCACGACGGCGCGGCCGATGGTGGTCTTGCCCGAACCGGACTCGCCGACCAGGCCCACCACCTCGCCGGGCCCGACGTGGAAGTCCACGCCCTTCACCGCGACGACGGCGTTGCGTCCAAAGCGCCCGGGATAGCCGATCTCGGCGCGCGTGGCGACGATCAGGCTGCCTTCAGTAACCGCCGGCGCGGCGTGCGCGGCGCCCTCCTCGGTGACGACCGCTGACACGTCGGGAGCGGATGCCGACTTGCCCTGCCCCACGTGCGGCACGGCCGCCAGCAGCTTGCGCGTGTACTCCTCGCGCGGGTTGGCGAACAGCTCCCGAACCGGGGCCTCCTCGACGATGGCGCCCTGATACATGACGACCACACGGTCGGCCAGGTCGGCGACCACGCCCATGTTGTGCGTGATCAGCACGATCGTCGCACCGAACTCGTCGCGGCAGGTGCGCAGCAGCTCGAGGATCTCGGCCTGCACGGTCACATCCAGCGCGGTGGTCGGCTCATCGGCGATGATCAGTCCGGCATCCAGCACCAGGGCCATCGCGATGACGATGCGCTGCTTCTGCCCGCCGGAGAACTGGTGCGGGTAGTCGTCGACACGCTGCTCGGGGTCGGGGATACCGACGCGGCGCATGATGTCGATCGCGCGCCTCCTGGCATCCTTCTTCGAGATCTTCGTGTGCGCACGCAGACCCTCGGCGATCTGCCATCCCACGGTGTACACCGGGTTCAGCGCCGTGGAGGGCTCCTGGAACACCATCGCGGCATCCCTGCCGCGCATCTGGCGCATGTGGTGGTGGCTGGCGTGGACGATGTCGGTCTCGCCGCCGTCGCGGCCGCGCACGATCACCGCTCCCGAGGTGGTCGCGGTCTCGGGCAGCAGTCCGAGCAGGGTGTTGGCCGTGACGGTCTTGCCCGAGCCGGATTCGCCGACGATCGCGAGCACCTCGCCGGCATGCGCGCTCAGCGAGATGCCCTTGACCGCCTCGACGGGCTCGTCGTCGGTGGCGAACACGACCCGCAGATCGCGGATCTCGGCCACCTCGGTCGGGGACGCGACCGCGTCGATGGATGCGCTCATGACTCTCCTCCCGCGCTCGTCGTGCGGCCTCTGCGCTTGGATCCCGCTCGGCGACGCTGGCGCAGTCGCGGGTCGCTCAGATCGTTCAGGCTCTCGCCGACCAGGGTGACCCCCAGCACGACCAGCACGATCGCCAAGCCCGGGAACACGCTGGTCCACCAGATACCGCTGGTGACGTCCTGCACGGCGCGGTTCAGGTCATAACCCCACTCGGCCGCGGCCGTCGCCTCGATGCCGAAGCCCAGGAAGCCGAGCCCGGCAAGAGTCAGCAGCGCCTCGGAGGCGTTCAGCGTGATGATCACCGGCAGCGAGCGCGTCGAGTTGCGCAGCACGTGACGCAGCAGGATCCGCGTGGTCGGCACGCCGATCACCTTCGCGGAGTCGACGAACGGCTCCGCCCGCACCCGCACCACCTCGGATCGCACGACGCGGAAGTACTGCGGTACGAACACCACCGTGATGGCGATCGCGGTGGCCATGATGCCGCCGCCCAGCGTGGACTGCCCGCGGCTGATCACGATCGACATGACGATGGCCAGCAGCAGCGAGGGGAAGGCGTAGATCGCGTCGGCGATGACGACCAGGATGCGGTCGAGCCATCCGCCGAAGTAGCCGGAGACCAGTCCGAGGGCGATGCCCAGGAAGATCGAGCACGCGATCGCCGCGATGATCACCAACAGTGCCGTCTGCGCCCCCAGATCACCCGGGAGAACACGTCGAAGCCCGACACGGTCGTGCCGAGCACGTTCATCGAGTTCGGCGCTTGCTGGGTGCCGAACGAGACGCCGTCGACGGTCTGCTGCTGCGCCCACGAGAACGGGGCGAGCAGGGGGCGAGCAGCGCGATGACGATGAACAGGATCGTGATGGCCAGCCCGGTCACCAGCATCCCGCGCTGAAGCCCGACGCTCTGCCGCAGCTGCGCGAGCACCGGCACCTTCTCGGCCCAGTGCTTCCTGCGCGGCGGCGCCGCCGCCAGCACCGCGGTCTGCGGGGTGGGCATCTCGTCGTAGGAGTCGGGGATCCCAGTCATGTCAGTACCTCACCCTCGGGTCGATGAACGCGGCGACGATGTCGACGATGAAGTTCGTCGCCGCCACCACCACGGCGATCATCACCACGATGCCCTGCACGGCGACGAAGTCTCGTGCCTTCAGGTACTCGGCCAGCATGAAGCCGATCCCCTTCCACTCGAACGTGGTCTCGGTGAGCACCGCGCCCGCCAGCAGCAACGCGATCTGCATCCCCATCACGGTGATGATCGGGATCAGCGCCGGCCGGTAGGCGTGCTTGGTCACCAGCCGGAACTCGCTCACGCCCCGGGATCGCCCGGAGGTCACGAACTGCTGCCCCAGGGTGCCGATCACGTTCGTGCGGATCAGCCGCAGGAACACCCCCGCGGTGAGCAGACCGAGCGCGACCGCGGGGAGGATCGCATGCTGCAGGATGTCGCCGATGGCGGCGGCGTTGCCGAGCCGAATCGCATCAAGCAGGTAAATGCCGGTGGGGGTGTCGATGCCCGCCATGAGCAGTTCGGTTCGGGTGTTGCCGCGCCCCGAGACGGGCAGCCAGCCCAGCCACACCGAGAAGATCAGCTTCAGCAGGAGCCCGGCGAAGAAGATGGGGGTCGCGTAGGCGAGGATCGCCATCACGCGCAGCACGGCATCGTGCCAGCGGTCGCGACGGTAGGCGGCGATCAGGCCGAGCGGGATGCTGATGATCAGCGCGACCAGCAGCGCGTAGATCGCCAGCTCCAGAGTGGCCGAGCCGTACTGCAGCAGGATCTCGATCACCGGGCGGCGGTCGGTGATCGTGGTGCCGAAATCACCTCGGAAGACGCCGCCGAGGTATTCCAGGTACTGCACCCACAGCGGGCGGTCGTAGCCCGCGTCGTGGATGCGCTCCTGCAGCTGATCCGCGGGAAGACGCCCGCCGAGTGCTGCGGTGATCGGATCGCCGGTGATCCGCATCAGGAAGAACACGGTGGTCACCAGGATGAAGACAGTGGGGATGATCAGCACGAGCCTGATCAGGACGTAGCGCCACAGCCCTCCGCCCTTGGAGCGGCTTCGCGGCTGAACGGGAACAAGCGCAGCGCCGGCATCGACGGCCATACGGGGTACCTCTTCTTGCGGTCTTCGGCGAGCACGCCTCGGGGGCGCTGCGGTGAGGCAGCACCCCCGGGGCGGACCGCGTTACTTGCTCAGCGGTGCGAAGCGGAACTTGAACGAGGCGTCCAGGGTCGTGCCCTTGACGTCCTTCCCGACGATCGCGACCTGCTTGCCCTGCAGGATGGGCAGCGTGGACAGGTCCTTGGCCACCATCTCCTGGATCTGGCCGATCTGATCCAGCCGCGCGGCGGAGTCGGTCTCGGTCTGCTCCTTCACGATGGCGTCGTTGACGGCCGGGTTGTCGTAGTGGTTCGCGAGGAAGTTCTCCTTCAGGAAGAACGGCGACAGGTAGTTGTCGGCATCCGAGTAATCCGGGAACCAGCCGAGCTGGTACAGCGGGTACACGTCGGCGCTGCGGTCCTTGGAGTACTGCACCCACTCGGTCTGCTGCAGGTTGACCGTGAACAGGCCGCCCTTCTCGAGCTGCGTCTTGTACGCGGCGTACTCGTCACCCGACGAGGGGCCGTAGTGGTCGCCGTTGTACTGCAGGTTGAGCGTCACCGGCGTCTGCACACCGGCGTCCGCCAGCGTCTTGGCCGCCTTGTCGGCGTCCGGTCCGCCCTGGCCGTCGCCGTACAGGTCCTTCAGCGGGGTGATCGCGCCGGGCATGCCCTCGGGGACGTAGGAGTACAGCGGGCTGAAGGTGTCCTTGTAGACGTTCTTCGCCACGGCCGCGCGGTCGATCAGGTCGGCCATCGCCTGCCGGACGGCGAGCGCCTTCGCCGGGTCTGCCTCGGCGGTCTTGGCACCGAACGGCATGGTGTCGAAATTGAACACGATGTAGCGGATCTCACCGCCGGGGCCGTCGACGACCTGCACCTCGTCGCTCTTCGACAGGTCTTCGACGTCGGTGGCCGACAGGCTGCGGAACGCCACGTCGATGTCGCCGTTGCCGATCGCGAGCTTGAGGTTGGAGGCATCGGCGTAGTACTTGGTCTGCACGCCGGAGTTCTCGGCCGCGCCGAGCACGCCCTTGTAGTCGGGGTTGGGCTTGTACGAGATGAGCTCGTTCAGCTTGTACGAGTCGATCGTGTACTGCCCGGCGAAGGCGTCGCCCTTGACGATCTCGTCGTCAGGGGTCACGGCATCGGCCGAGAAGACGTCCTCGTCAACGATGGGGCCGGCCGGGCTGGAGAGGATCAGCGGCCAGATCTGGTCGTTGCCGTTCTTGAGCTTGAAGACGACCGTGGTGTCGTCGGGCGCCTCGACCGAGTCGAGGTTGCCCAGCAGGGAGGACGGACCGTTCGGGTCGGCGATCTTCACGACACGGTCGAACGAGAACTTCACGTCGCTGGAGGTGAGCTCGTTGCCGTTGGCGAAGGTCAGGCCCGACTTGAGCTTGACCGTGTACTCGGTCGGCGAGGTGAACTCCGCCGACTCGGCGATGTCGGGCGAGACCTCGGCCGTGCCGTACTTGCTGTTCATCAGGAACGGGTAGATCTGGTTCATCACCGCGAACGAGCCGTTGTCGTAAGAGCCGGCCGGGTCGAGTGAGGTGACCTTGTCGGTAGTGCCGACGATGATGTCCCCGCCCTTGGCGTCGCCATCGTCGCCGTCCTGGCCTCCGGTGCTCGTCGCGCAGCCGGAGAGGACGAGAGCCGAGACGCCGAGCGCCCCGATCGCAAGGCCGAGCCGGCCTCTGGAGATCTTCATTGACATAACCGGCTCTTCGGACATCCGGTGGGGGTGAGGCTCGCCGGGTGATGTTCGGCGGGTAGGGGTCGAGGTCCCCGAGGATCAGTAGCGCTAACTGTCTGATCTTCACGAGGACCTCGACGTGCTTCACCCTACTTCGGGGTGCGCTTCTGCGCGCTCTGCGACTGATCCGTGTTCCCGCTGCGACGTTCTGCTGGGTCTTCCTGATGTCCATGTCGAGCGCGTCGACCGTCGCGACGGGCTGCTGGTGGTGACGGTCTCGACGCCAGCGGCACCGACCGGCTGTCCCTCGTGTGGGGTCGTCGCGACCGGTCGTGGCCGCCGCCGACGGGTGCTTCATGATGTGCCCGCGACGACGCGGGTGCGGATTGTGTGGCGGCAGCGGGTCTGGCGGTGCGATGAGGTGGGATGCGCGCGGCGGACGTTCGTGGAGCAACTCCCGGGCCTGGTCGCCCGGCGCGGGTCGATCACCACGCGCGCCGTCGGCTGGGCGATCGGGCAGTTGCGCCGCGAGCACGCCACCGTGCACGGTATCGCCCGTCAGCTCGGCACGTCGTGGAAGACGGTGTGGCGCGCTGTCGAGCCTGAGTTGGAGCGGCTCGCGGCCGACGAGTCCCGGTTCGAGAACGTCACCACGCTCGGTGTCGATGAGCACATCTGGCATCACGTCGACCCCCGCAAGAGCGGTCCGAAGGAGCTGACCGGGATGGTCGATCTGAGCCGCGACAGCACCGGAAAGACGCGGGCCAGGCTGCTTGACCTGGTGCCTGGCCGCTCCGGGAAGGCCTACGCATCCTGGCTCGCCGAACGCGGCGAAGCGTTCCGGAGGAACGTGAAGGTCGCCGCTCTTGACCCGTTCGCCGGCTACAAGACCGCGATCGACGACAAGCTCGAAGACGCCACGGCCGTGCTGGACGCGTTCCACGTCGTCAAGCTCGGCACCGCCGCCGTCGACGAGGTCCGCCGCCGGGTTCAGCAGGACACCCTCGGGCATCGCGGTCGTAAGGGCGACCCGCTCTACGGGATCCAGACCATCCTCCGCGCCGGCGCCGAGAACCTCACCGAGAAGCAGCGGACCAGACTCGCGGCAGCGATCGAGGCCGACCCCGCGCACGACGAGGTGTTCGTCGCGTGGCAGTGCGCCCAGCAACTGCGTTCCGCCTACCACCAGAAGGACCTCGCCGAGGGGCGACGGATCGCGCAGAAGGTCGTCGAGTCGTTCCACACCTGCCCGATCCCCGAGATCGCCCGCCTCGGCCGCACCCTCCGCCGCTGGCGAGCCGCGTTCCTGGCGTACTTCACGACCGGACGATCATCGAACGGCGGAACTGAGGCCGTGAACGGGATCATCGAGCTGCACCGCCGCCTCGCCCGCGGCTTCCGCAACCGCGACAACTACCGGCTCCGCATGCTCCTCGCCGCCGGCGGCCTCACCCCATGACCCCCACCGAAAGTCCGAAGAGCCACATAACCTGCCTGTCATCGTTCGGGTATCCGCGCGCCTCTTGACGCGGTCGGATTCAATCTAGTCACCTGCATGGGTCTTACCCAACCGATCGGTCAGGATCGTGACGAGACCGACACACGCGCCGGAGCGGTCATCGGCCCCGTGCGGCCCACCATTCCCGTAGGCGCTGCTCGGCGGCATCCGTACCGATCACACCCTCGTCCAGGCGCAGCTCGAGCAGGAACCGGTAGGCCTCGCCGACCTCGCGGCCCGGCGGGATGCCGAGCACCTCCTGGATGCGGTTGCCGTCCAGCTCGGGACGGATGCTGTCCAGCTCCTCCTGCTCGCGCAGTTCGGCGATGCGGCGCTCGATGTCGTCGTACGCCGCGGCCAGCCGTGCCGCCTTGCGCTTGTTGCGGGTGGTGACATCGGCGCGCACCAGGATGTGCAGCCGATCGATCTGGGCACCGGCATCCCGCACATAGCGGCGCACCGCACTGTCGGTCCAGGCGCCCTCGGCATAGCCGAAGAACCGCAGGTGCAGCTCGATGAGGTCGGCCACGGCATCCGTCGTCGCGCCGTCGAAGCGCAGCGCCTGCAGGCGCTTGCGCGCCATCCGCGAGCCGACCACGTCGTGGTGGTGGAAGGTGACCCCTCCGCCCGGCTCGAGCTTGCGGGTGCGGGGCTTGCCGATGTCGTGCAGCAGCGCCGCGATGCGCAGCGACACGTCGGGCTCGGCACCGGGGTTGCGCGTCTTCTCCAGGTCGATCGCCTGGCGCACGACGGTGAGGGAGTGCTCGTAGACGTCCTTGTGGTGATGGTGCTCGTCCACCTCCAGTCGCAACGCGCTGACCTCGGGGAGGAACTGCTCGATCAGTCCGGTGTCGACCAGAACACGCAGGCCGCGCACCGGGTCGTCTGTCTGCATCAGCCGGATCAGCTCGCCCTGCACGCGCTCCGGGCTGACGATGCTCAGCGTCTGACGCAGCTGCTCGATCGCGGTGCGGGTGTCATCGGCGATCTCGAACTCCAGCTGGGAGCTGAAGCGGGCCGCCCGCAGCATCCGCAGCGGGTCGTCGCCGAAGCTGACGGCGGGATCGATCGGGGTGCGCAGCACGCCGGCGATGAGGTCCTCGACGCCACCGGTGGGGTCGATGAGCTTGATCTCGGGGATCCGCAGCGCCATCGCGTTCACGGTGAAGTCGCGGCGCAGCAGGTCGCCCTCGATGCTGTCGCCGAACTCGACGACCGGCTTGCGGGTGGTGCCGTCGTAGCTGTCGGCGCGGTAGCTGGTGATCTCCACCTGCTCGCCCTGCACCCGGGCGCCGATCGTGCCGAAGGCCCGGCCGATGTCCCACTGGGTGCTCGAGATCGGCGTCACGATCCGCAGGATGTCGTCGGGGCGGGCGTTCGTCGTGAAGTCCAGGTCGTGGGTCGGCCGGCCCAGCAGCGCATCGCGCACCGGACCTCCGACGACGGCCAGCTCGAATCCGACGTCGGCGAAGGCCGTCGCAAGCGTGGCGACGACGGGATTCGCGGCGAGCGCGCCGAGTCGGGCCAGGCCCTCGGCCATATTGAGCATGGGTTCCAGGTTACCGGGGCGGATGCTGTCGCATTCGCGCGCGGGGGTCGCAGCATCCTCGGCCCTGAGGTCACAGCATCCTCGCCCCTGTTCATCGTCGCCGCCCCCGCTGGGCGACGCAACTGAGCAGGGGCGGGGGCGCTGAGCAGGGGCGGGAAGCGATCGGGTCGTCGTCACATCGGAACAGGACTTGTCGGCCTGTGGGTGCCGTCGCGGGCGAGGTCAGCGCGGGCCGGCGGCTCAAGCATGGCGCGCAGCAGGATGCCGGGGGCGGATGCCGCGGATGCCGCACTCTCGGCGTCGACGTTCCGGGGCCCAGGTGGGGCGGCGCCGAGTGCCCACTCGTCCAGGCCGCGCAGCATCCCGAACACGGCGGCGGCGAGCAGGTCGGTCGGAAGGTCGTCGCGCACAGCGCCGGATTCGACGCCGACTCTCAGGACGTCTCCCACCCAGATCCGGACGACCTCCAGCAGCGCTGTACGGGCATCCACCCCTCCTGCGGCCGGCAGGTAGAAGATGCTGCCCAGGAGGCCGAGTGCCCGGTCTGAGACTGTGAGCGCGCCGAGATCGGTGAGCATCCGATCCACCTGCGGCCAGAATCCCACCCCCGCGAAGTCGGCCGGCGCAGGGGTGTCCATCGTGCGCGCACGTCGGCGATGAGGCTCTCGACCACGGCATCCAGCAGCTCGGCCTTGGAGCCGACCGCGTGGTAGAACGAGCTCTTGCTGATCCCTGCCGCGCGGATGATGCGGTTCAGCGAGGCGCCCTCGTACCCGGCGGCGGCGAACTCCGCGACGGTCGCCTCGATGAGGGCCCTCCGGTGCGCTCCGGTGATCTGCGCCATTCTCCGAGCATACTGGACCAGCCAGTCCAATAGGGCGTACGCTGGGAGTGGACCAGGCAGTCCACAGGAGGCTCCATGCTCACCCACACACCACTCTCCACCCAGCTCGACGCCCAGCGCGAAGACCGGCTGCGCGTGCTCATCGTCGGCGCCGGGATCGCCGGGCTCACCCTCGCACAGCTGCTGCGCCACGACGGACTGCACCCCGTGCTCGTCGACCGGATGCCCGCGATGGAGCACCCCGGCTACATGCTCGCCCTCATGCCGAGCGTCGATCAGGCCTTCATCGACCTCGGTCTGCAGCAGAAGTACCGCGACGCCGGCACCCCGATGCGCAGCTACCGCTTCCGCGCGCATCGCGGACGGCCGCTGCGCACCGACTCGATGAGCGAGCTGCTGAGCGTCTACGGCGACTACAACGGCATCTCCCGCGGCGCGCTGATCGACGTGCTCACCGATGGCGGCTGCCCGGTGACGTTCGGCACCACGGTGAACGAGGTGGCGGACGGCGTCGCGTGCTTCGCCGGTCGCGACGGCGCACCCGCAGGAGAGGCCGCGTTCGACCTGGTCGTCGGCGCTGACGGCATCCGCTCGCAGATGCGCACCGTGCTCGGCTCAGCGGCACCCGACATCGTCGACACCGGATGGTCGGGGTGGGTCGCCTGGACCGACGAACTCGGCGACCCCACCCTGGGCGAAGAGCTGTGGGGTGACGGATTCTTCCTGGGCGTCTACCCCGTCAAGGAGCGGCTCGGCGTGTTCCTGGGCGGGCCGGATGCCGAGCTCCAGGTCGGCCCGGCCGCATTCGCCGCATCCGTTCGCGAGCGCGTCGACGAAGTGGGTCCCCGCCTGTCGGCCGCCCTCGACGGCGTCGCCGACGACCCCGATCCGTACCTCTGGCATCTCGACGATGCCCGCACCCCGCGATGGGTGTTTCCCGGCGGCATCCTGCTCGGCGATGCGGCGGCGGGGTTCCTGCCGACTGCGGGCATCGGGGCGGGGATGGCGATCGAATCGGCCTGGATGCTGGCCCGCATCCTCTCGCACGCCGACCGTTCGTCACTTACGACGGCGCTCCAGGCCTGGGAGCGGGTGGAACGCCCGCGAGTCGAGTCCGCTCAGGCGAACTCCCGGATGCTGGCGAAGCTGATGTTCCGCCGCGGCCGGTTCGTCGCATGGCTGCGTGAGAGCGTGATGCGGATGCTGAGCGTGCGCGCCGCCCTCGGGCCGATCGTGAAGCTCGTCGCCGAGCGTCCTGATCCGGATGCTGTGGCGCGCGAGGCTCTGTGAGACTTCCTCTCCGGCGCGAGACTTCCTCTCCGGCGCGAGACTTCCTTTCGGGCGTGAGACTTCCTTTCGGGCGTGAGACAGGGCGCGGTGCGTCGCTTCTCGTGCTGGAAAGGAAGTCTCGCAAACGGGCGCGCTGCGAGACCTACGCGTCAGGCGACCGGATCGCCCTGCACTGGCCCCTCAGTGTTCGGCTTCCACCCCAGCGCCGGGGCGACGTGCTCGGCGAAGGCCTGCAGCACGTGCAGGTTGTACGCGGGGCCGAGCTGATTCGGGATGGTGAGCATCAGAGTGTCGGCGGCCATCACGGCCTCGTCGGCCTTCAGCTGCTCGATGAGCACATCCGGCTCGGCGGCGTAGGTCTTGCCGAAGGTGGACCGGAAGCCGTCGATCACCCCGATCTGATCACCGTTCTCGGCGGAGCGCAGCCCGAAGTACGCGCGATCCCTGTCGGAGACGAGCGGGAAGACGCTGCGGCTGACCGAGACGCGCGGCGTGCCGGTGTGCCCGGCATCCTTGTAGGAAGAACGGAACACGTCGATCTGCTCACGCTGCAGCTCGTGGAATGGCTGACCGGTGGCCTCGGTGACGAGCGTCGAGCTCATCAGGTTCAGCCCCAGCCGGCCGGTGGTCACCGCGCTGGAGCGCGACCCGGACCCCCACCAGAGGTGATCGCGCAGGGTGGGGGACTGCGGCTCGATCGCCAGGTACTGTCCCTCGCCGACCATCCGCGGGTCGCCGGGGGCGATCCGCTCACCGCCGATCGCGCGCAGGAACAGGTCGAACTTCTCGCGAGCGAGCACGCTGCCGCGCTCGGTGTCCTCGGTGTCGACGTAGCCGAAGGCCTCATACCCGCGCAGTGCTGTCTCGGGTGATCCACGGCTCACGCCGAGCGCGAGGCGCCCGTCGGCGATGAGGTCAAGCGCCGCAGCCTCCTCGGCGAACTGGAGTGGGTTCTCGTAGCGCATGTCGATCACGCCGGTGCCGACCTCGATGCGCTTGGTCCGCGCGGCCATCGCGGTCAGCAGCGGGATCGGCGAGGCCGCCTGACGCGCCCAGTGGTGCACGCGCACGTACGCGCCGTTGACGCCGATCTCGTCGGCTCCCTCCGCGAGTTCGATGGTCTGGCGCAGCATGTCTCCGGCGGTGCGCGTGACCGACCCGGGCACGTCGGCGTAGTGCCCGAAAGAGAGGAATCCGAAAGCCTTCATGCTCTATGCGAACGCATGAATCGCGCAGGCTATTCCGCCGCATCCCCCGTTCAGGTCGCAATGGATGTCGCTGAAACGCCGGGAAAGCGACGTTTTCCGCGACCTGGACAATGGGGACACGGGGGGACTAGTCCGCCGGGAGCAGCAGTCCGTCGAGCAGCAGCGAACGGATGCGGGGGTGCAGATCGTCCCAGAGCTCCGCCAGCGGCACCTCGAACAGGTCGGCCAGCGCCGCGACGATCTGCGCGACGGTCAGCTCGCCGTCGCAGGCTCCGACGAACCCGGCGAGCGCGGAGTCAACGCTGATCGTTCGCGCGAATCCGCCGCCCTGTCGCAGCTCGATCACGCTGGGATCGTCACTGCCCGGCATATGGTGGCGCGCCTCGGTCACATCGGATGCGACGACCAGGCGCTCCGGGATGCCGTCGGCCAGCGCATCATGCGCGGCCAGTCCCGTCACCAGGGCACGACCGAGGTCCGCGACGGGCTGCGTGATGGTCTCGAAGCGCCGCAGCCGGCCGTGGGGCCGATACGAATCGGGGGCCGACACGCCAGATGTCGGACGATTCCCGGCATCCGGTCCGACATCTGGCGTGCCGGCCGACGACGGGACGGCGGACGGGACCGCGGACGGGTCGGCCGACGAGGTGACGGCGGACGGGACGGCGGACGTGCCGGCCGACGAGGTGGCGGCGGACGGGACCGCGGACGGGTCGGCCGACGAGGTGACCGCGGGCGTGACGGCGGACGGGAGGGATGCCGGACGGCGCAGCAGGATGTACCCGAACCCGATTGCGGTCACCTCCCGGGCGGCGAAATCATCGAGCCAGGCGGACAGCAGCGGCGCGAATCCGGCATCCCGGGGCAGGGTGCCGCCGTCGCGGATCCACAGCTCGGCGTACTCCAGCGGCGTGAGCCGCTCGCGCTGGATCACCCACGCATCCAGGCCGTCGTCGATCCACGACCGCACGCGGTCCAGGCCGTCCACGCCGCCGCGCGACTCCCAGTTGCCCAGCAGCTGCGCCACGCCGCCGGGGGCGAGATGCGCGGATGCCGAGCGCAGGAACAGCTCGACCAGCCCGTCTCCCACCAGCCCGCCGTCGCGGTACTCGTACTCCGGCACGCCGGTGACGCGCGGGGTGATCACGAACGGCGGGTTGGAGACGATCAGGTCGAAGGCCTCCCCCGCCACAGGCTCGAACAAGCTCCCGGCCCGGAACTCGACGTTCCGCACGCCGTTCAGCTGCGCGTTCAGCTCGGCGAAGGCCAGCGCCCGCTCCGAGATGTCGGTCGCGATCACCTGACGCGCGCGGCGCGACACCAGTAGCGCCTGGATTCCGCATCCGGTGCCGACATCCAGCGCGCGGTCGACCGCGCCCGGGATCACCAGCTCGGCGAGCGTGCGCGAGGCACCTCCCACCCCGAGCACGTGATCGGTGGGCAGCGAAGTGCCCAACGCGACCTCGTCGAGGTCGCTCGCGATCCACCATTCGCCGACGCCGTCGGCATCCACGAACGACTGCGGGCGGATGATGGCCTGCGGCCGCACGTCGGCGCCATCCGCTCCCCCGGCACCATCGGCACGGATCAGCCCCAGCCCGATCAGCCCCTCCACGCCCACGCGCGGAACGGCCCGCTCCACGGCAGCACGCGGCTGCGGCAGGCCCAGCACCCAGAGCCGTCCCAGCGTCGCCAGCGCGTCGTCGCGATCGGCGATGGCGCGCAGGATCGGCTCACGCATCCCACGGGCCAGGGCGTCGTCCGCCTCCTCTCCCCACAGCCGCCGCAGCGGGTCGGAACGGAAGTCCGCGGCATCCAGGTCGGCGGCGAGCACCTGCGCGAGAACGGGATCGGGGCGGGGGTGGGCACGGTCCGGCACGGCCGTCACTCTACGCGCCTTCAGGGTTCCTCACACCGCTCCGCCTAGAATCGGGGACGTCGAGTCGGCCGCGATCACGGCTTCATCGACCCGAACTATGACTGCGATCTCCCCCGCGACGGATTCCGTCCGCGCGCGCATCGGCTGCTGAGCCGGCTCGCCGCGGTGCTCGTCGTCGGTGCCATCGCGCTGGGCGGGGCGTCCCCGGCATCCGCCGACGACGACGTACAGGAGCCCGACGACGCCCCCGCCGTCACCCTGGGTGTCTCCGCCGGCCCCAGCGCCCGGATCGACCCGAACGGCCCACTGGTCACCACGATCACGATCGTGAACGGCACCGATCACACTCTGAGCGTCGGATCGGCCTCGTTGGAGGTGAACACGACGCCTCTCGCCGATGCCGCGACTTTGGACGCGTGGCTCGACACCGGCGCCTTCTCGGGGACGTTCCGCACCGTCGCGACCGAGGAGACCCCGGCCGTCGCCGCCGGCGAGAGCGTGGAGGTCAGCAGCATCGCGGATGCCACCGAGCTCGGCACCCTCGCGCCGGGCGTCTACCCGATCACCGCGCGGCTGACCGGTGCGACCACCGACGACGCGGACACCACTGCCTGGACGCCGACCGCGAGCTCGGTGCTGGTCGTCGCGGCCGCCGGCCAGCAGCAGGTCGGGGTGCTGGTTCCGATCACCGCCACACCGGCCGACGGAGCACTGCTCAGCGCCGATGAGCTCGCCACGCTCACCGCGCCGGACGGCATGCTCACCGGGCAGCTCGACGCCGTCACCGACACATCGGCTATCCTCGCCATCGATCCCGCGATCCCCGCCGCCATCCGGATGCTCGGCACCCGCGCCCCGCGGGCCGCGACGGACTGGCTCCAGCGCCTCGAGCAGCTCCCCAACGACATGATCATCCTGCAGTTCGCGGATGCCGACGCGACGACGCAGGCGCATGAGGGCCAGGAGTCACTGCTTCAGCCTCCCGACCTCACCCCGCTTCTGCAGCCCGATGATTTCCCGCAGAGCGGAGCGACCCCGACCCCCAGCGCGTCATCCGCCCCTGATCCCGCGCTCCCCGACAACGCGGTGTTGACCGGCGTTGCCGGCGCACGCACCGACATCCTCTGGCCACGCGACGATGTCACCGCCGCCGACCTCGCCGCCTTCACCGGGTACCTCGGCGACGATGCCACCACGATCCTCCCCTCCACCTCCTTCTCTGGGGCGACCCGCGCGCACTCGGCTGTCGAAGGGAACAGCATCCTGGTGATGGATGCTGCAGCATCCGACCGCCTCTCGACCGCCGTCGAACTCACCGAGCCAGTCGATGTGGCTCGCGCGCTGGCCGGCGCCGCCGGGCACCTCTTCTTCGCCACCCACTCCGCACCGACCGTTCTGGTCGGGCTCACCAGGTCGGAGACGCGCTCCCCCGTAGCGCTGCGCGAACTGCTGAGCGCCTTCGCCACGCCCGGCATCAGCCTCAGCTCGCTGCGGGCGCAAGCACCGGCATCCGCAGCCCTCATCGACCCCGTCGGCTCCACCAGGCCCGCCGCTCTGACCACGATGCTGGCCGGCGAGCAGCGGATGCAGGCGTTCTCGTCGATCCTCGAAGTGCCGGCCCTGCTGATGGCTCCCGAGCGCATCCGGATGCTGAGGACGATCGCGGTCGGGATGACCGACGAGGACTTCACCGCCGCCGCAGCGGCGCGTGCAAAGCATGTGCACACGATCCTGAACTCGGTCGGCATCCAGCGCCCCAAGCCCGTGCAGCTGATCACCTCGGCCGCACCGCTGCCCGTCTGGGTGCGCAACGATCTGCCGTGGACCGTGCACGTGACCCTGCACGGCCTGCCGTCCGACCCGCGCCTGGACATTCAGCGCAGCACGCAGGTCGAAGCGGGCGCCGACGGCAGCACGCGCATCGACGTGCCGATCGAGGCGCGCGTGGCCAGCGGCGACGTACGGGTGCAGTTCCGGCTCACCAGCGCGACCGGCGTGGCCATCGGATCGACTGAGGTGGCGGATGTCACACTGCGCGCCGACTGGGAGGGCATCGGCCTCGGCATCCTCGGTGGCGCGATCGCCCTGCTGCTGGTCTTCGGTCTGATCCGCACCGTGCGGCGCAAGCGCCGTGACGGGGCGGGCGCCTCGACGAAGGAGAGCGAATGAGCAGTCTCGGCCGTGCCAGTGCGATCCTCGGCGCGGGGACGCTCGTCTCCCGCATCACCGGACTCGTGCGCACGATCGTGCTCGTCGCGGCCATCGGCAGCTTCGGTCGCCCCGCCGACGCCTTCGCGGTCGCGAACCAGCTGCCGAACAACGTCTTCACGATCATCCAGACCGGCATCCTCACCGCCGTGATCATCCCGCAGATCGTGAAGTCGGCGGTGCACAGCGACGGCGGCAGGGCATACATTTCCAAGCTGTTCACCCTCGGCACCGTGGTCTTTCTCGGGGCGACCGTGCTGGCGATGCTGTTCGCCCCGCAGCTGGTGGTGCTCTACGCCGAGAAGTTCACTCCTGACCAGCTGGCGATGGGCACCGCGTTCGCCTACTGGTGCCTGCCGCAGATCTTCTTCTACGGCCTGTACGCGCTCATCGGCGAGACCTTGAACGCCAAGCGCGTGTTCGGGCCGTACACCTGGACGCCAGTCGCGAACAACGTCATCTCGATCATCGGCTTCCTCGTGTTCATCGCACTGTTCGGTGGAAACCGCAGCGACATGCTCACCTGGGACCCGTCGATGATCGCCGTCATCGGCGGGACGGCCACTCTCGGCATCGCCGTTCAGGCCGCGCTGCTGCTGTTCGCGTGGCGGGCGACGGGGCTGCGGCTGCGGCCCGACTTCCGGTGGCGCGGCGTCGGTCTGGGTCAGGTCGGCACGCTGGCCGGGTGGACGTTCCTGATGGTCATCGCCGGCCAGATCGCCGGGCTCATCCAGACGCGGGTGGTCACTGCGGCGTCGGGCGAGCACCCTTCTACGGCGCTGATGATGGCCGCCTGGCTGGTGTTCATGCTGCCGTACTCGATCTTCGCGATCTCGATCGGCACTCCGTACTTCACGCAGATCGCCGAGCACGCCGCCGCCGACCGCCACGAAGAGGTGCGCGGCGACGTGGCTCGCTGCATGCGCGTGGTGGCGCTGTTCGTCCTCGGTTCGGGGGTGGCGCTGGCCGTGGCATCCGTTCCGGCCACCCGCATCTTCACCGACAATCCCGCACAGGCGATCCAGGCTGCGCCCGTGCTGATCTGCTACCTGGTGGGACTCGTGCCCCTGTCGCTGCTGTTCATCGTGCAGCGCACCTTCTACGCCTACGGCGACACGCGCACGCCCTTCCTGTTCACGCTGGTGCAGGTCGCGTTGATCATCGGCTTCTCGTTGCTGGCCGCCGCTGTGGCGCCACTCGACCAGCTCGCCGCCGCCGTGGCTCTGGGCCAGTCGGTCGCCGGGCTCGTTCAGACGGTGATCGCGATCTGGATCCTGCGCAACCGACTGGGTGGTCTCGAACTGCCGCGCACACTGCTGTCGCTGCTGCGCTTCGCCATCGCCGCCGTGCCGGCCGGGTTCGCCGGCTGGGGCACTTTCCTGCTGCTCGGCGCCGGTGCGGGCTGGACGGCGGGCCAGACCGGATCGACTTTCGTCGACAAGCTGCTCGGCGCCGTCGGCACCGGCGTGATCGGGCTCGTGGCCGTGGTCGTGTACGCGGTGGTGCTGATCGTGATCCGCGCTCCCGAGCTGTCGGCGGCCACCGGCCTGGTCAAGCGGTTCCTGCCGTCGCGCTGACCGTCGGGTCTGACACGGCAGCGGATGCGGTGCCCTTCAGCGTCAGGGAATGCGCCGCGGTTACCATGGGTTGAAGCAATCGTGGCGGTTCCGACGCACGCTCAGGCGTGCCCGCCGACAGAGGAGAGCACATGCGTCAGGTCATCATCATCGGCTCGGGTCCGGCCGGATTCAGTGCCGCCATCTACGCGGCGCGTGCCAACCTGCAGCCGCTGCTGGTCGCGAGCTCGGTCGAGGTGGGCGGAGAGCTGACCAAGACGACGGATGTCGAGAACTTCCCCGGCTTCCCGGAAGGCATCCAGGGTCCCGACCTCATGGTGAAGCTGCAGGAGCAGGCCGAGAAGTTCGGCACCGAGGTGCTGTACGACGACGTCGTCTCGCTGGACGTCGACGGGCCGGTCAAGAAGGTCACCCTCGGCACGGGCGCCGTGCACGAGGCATCCGCCGTCATCTACGCCACCGGATCCGCGTACCGCAAGCTCGGCGTCGAAGGCGAGGAGCGCCTCTCCGGCCACGGCGTCTCGTGGTGCGCCACCTGCGACGGCTTCTTCTTCCGCGACAAGACGATCGCCGTCGTCGGCGGCGGCGACTCCGCCATGGAAGAGGCCACGTTCCTGACCCGCTTCGCGTCGAAGGTGTATGTGATCCACCGCAAGGACTCGTTGCGCGCCTCGAAGATCATGCAGGAGCGCGCCTTCGCGAACGAGAAGATCGAGTTCATCTGGAACAGCACGGTCGACGAGATCCTCGGCGAGCTCGAGACCACCGGTGTGCGCCTGCGCTCGACCGTCGACGACTCCACCCGCGAGCTGGACCTGCAGGGCGTGTTCGTCGCGATCGGCAACGACCCCCGCACCCACCTCGTGCACGGCAAGCTCGACCTGACCGATCAGGGCACCATCTGGGTCGACGGCCGCTCGTCGCGCACCTCCGTTCCCGGAATCTTCGCCGCCGGCGACGTGATCGACCCCACCTACCGTCAGGCCGCCACGGCTGCCGGATCGGGTGTCGTCGCAGCACTGGACGTGGAGCACTTCCTGGCATCCCTCGAAGACGCCTCCGTCGAGGTGCCGGCGGCCGAGGCCGCCGAGGTCATCGCCGGCTGAGTCGGCGGGAACACTTTCGCCGCATCCGACGTTTCACCGGTAGACACCGAACAAGGAGAATTCATGACAGCCAAGGCAACCACCGAGGCGACCTGGGAGCAGGACGTGCTCCAGGCCGACGGCCCCGTTCTCGTCGACTTCTGGGCCGCGTGGTGCGGGCCGTGTCGCATGGTCTCGCCCGTTCTCGACGAGATTCAGGCCGAGCACCCCGAGAAGATCACCATCCTCAAGCTCAACGTCGACGAGAACCCCAACCTCGCGATGCAGTACCAGATCACCTCGATCCCGGCCATGAAGGTGTTCCACGGCGGTGAGGTGAAGACCACGATCATCGGCGCCAAGCCGAAGTTCGCCCTCGAGCAGGACCTCGCCGAGTTCATCGGCTGATCCCCGCCTCGTTTCGGAGAAGCCCGTCGCCTTCCGAGGTGGCGGGCTTATTCTTTGGGTACGGATGCCGTGAGGAGCCCGTGCCGCGAGGAGCCCGTGCCGTGTGCGGGGTGCGGGCGCGGGTGTCGTGCGGCGGCGTGCGTGGGCTCCGTCTCAGGAGGCGTCGGCGATCGTAGGGTCCCAGGCTCGATGACTCTGCGATCCCAGCATCCGCCACACCGTCTCCGTCAACGCGGGGTAGTCCAGGGCGATCTGGCGCAGCACGCGATAGTGCCGGGCGGCGTTCGGGCGCACCCCGTCGTTGGCGACGATGTTCTCCGCACGCAGCAGGTAGACGACGAGCTCGTCGATACTGGGGAGGTCGTCCATGAAGTCCCACGGATCCTCACCCGCGCGCAGCCGCTCCTGGATCAGCACCGCCAGTTCGTCGGATGCCTCGGCCCGGAGCAGCTCGAGGCTGGCTCGGCGCGGTACGGAGTCGGTCACCGTTCCAGCCTAAGAGGTTCCACCGACACTTCGCATCGTGCTCGGCGTCAGCGCGACCCGTACTCCTCCTCGCCCAGATCCGCGAGGATGCGGTTGAGGTCTTGGATCGATGCGAATTCGATCTTGACCTGGCCTTTACGTGCTCCCAGAGAGATCTGGACGCGGGTGTTAAGACGGTCTCCGAGCTTGCTCGCGACCTCGTCCAGGTATGCACGTCGCGCTCCCGGCTGCGGCTTGGGCGACTTTCCCGGGTTCACCGGAAGGCTCTTCGCCGCGGCTTCCGTCGCGCGGACGGACAGGTCTTCGTTGACGACCTTGTCGGCCAGGTGCTGCATCCGCTCCGGGTCTTCGACCGAGAGGATCGCGCGGGCATGCCCCGCCGAGAGCACACCGGCGGCGACACGCTGCTGCACGGCGACCGGGAGGCGCAACAGACGGATTGTGTTGCTGATCTGCGGACGGGAGCGGCCGATGCGGGTGGCCAGCTCCTCCTGCGTGATGCCGAAGTCCTCCAGCAGCTGCTGATAGGCAGAAGCCTCCTCCAGCGGATTCAGCTCGGACCGATGCAGGTTCTCCAGCAGCGCATCACGAAGCAGATCCTCGTCGGCCGTCTCACGGACGATCGCCGGGATCTCCGTCAGGCCGGCCTCACGGGCAGCGCGCGTGCGCCGCTCCCCCATGATCAGCTCGTACTCGCCCGCGGTGTTCTTGCGCACGACGACCGGCTGCAGCACGCCGAACTCCCGGACGCTGTGCACAAGCTCTGCGAGATGCTCCTCATCGAAGTGCGTGCGCGGCTGCCGCGGATTCGGGACGATGGTGTTCGGGTCGATCTGGACCAGACGGATGCCGGGTACCTCGGCGAGTTCAGGAATGTCAGTCGTGGCTGTGACTTCCTCGGCATCCGTCTTCACCTTCGTCGCGCCGGGGAAGAAGACGTCCACCGGGCGTTCCGTGTGATCTGCGGTGGGGATGAGGGCGCCGATTCCCCGACCGAGTCCGGTGCGTTTGGCCATCACTACTGCTCCTTGTTCTGCGAGGACTGTTCGCCTCGCCGTGCGATCTCGACTGCTGCTTCCCGGTAGGCGATCGCGCCCGCAGACGTGGCGTCGTAGGCGATCACCGTCTGTCCGAAACTCGGTGCCTCGGACACGCGCACCGATCGCGGGATGACCGCGTCGAGCACCTGCTCGGGGAAGTGATGCCGCACCTCTTCCGCGACCTGCTGAGACAGACGCGTTCGAGCGTCGAACATCGTCAGCAGGATCGTGGTCAGCTGAAGCTCGGGGTTCAGATGCTTCTGAATCATCTGAATATTGCCCAGCAGCTGACTCAGCCCCTCGAGCGCGTAGTATTCCGCCTGGATCGGGATGAGAACTTCGGATGCCGCGGTGAAGGCGTTGATGGTGAGCAGTCCCAGCGATGGTGGGCAGTCGATGATCACGACGTCCATCGCGTTCTCGTGAAGATAGGTCTCCAGCGCTCGACGCAGCCGGAACTCGCGAGCGACCTGCGAGACGAGCTCGATCTCGGCGCCGGCCAGGTGGATCGTGCTCGGCGCACAGAACAGATTGGGGGATTCGGGGCTCGACTGCACGATGTCCGCGAAGGGAAGCTCGTTGATCAGCACGTCGTAGACGCTCGGCGTATCGGCGGTGTGCGTGATGCTGAGTGCCGTGGAGGCGTTCCCCTGCGGATCGAGATCGACCACGAGAACCTTCGCGCCCAATCCGGCGAGAGCGGATGCCAGGTTCACCGCCGACGTCGTCTTGCCGACGCCGCCCTTCTGGTTCGACACCGTGAAGATGCGAGGTTCACCGGGGAAGGACACGGTGACCTCTGCGAGTGCTCTGCGTCGACTGGAGAGGTCGGCGAGTTCCCGAGCGAGCGGCGTATCCATCCCGAAATCCTGCTTCGGTGATGCGTTGTCGGATCGTTTCACGTGAAACATGGACTCCTTTCGGGACCGTCTACCACTCTAATCCCTCCAACCCTCCGGTCATTGAGCGAGGGCAGTACCGGTCATTGAGCGAGGAGCGAAGCGACGAGTCGAAATGTGAATGTTCCACGTGAAACCACACGTTTCGACTCGCTCCGCTCGCTCAACGACCAGGTCGCCCTCCCCGGTCATTGAGCGAGGAGCGAAGCGACGAGTCGAAATGCCCCTCGATAAACAGTCACGTTTCGACTCGCTGCGCTCACTCAACGACCGACATCCCCTCCCGGTCATTGAGCGACGAACGAAGTGAGGAGTCGAAATGGGATGTTCCACGTGAAACCACACGTTTCGACTCGCTCCGCTCGCTCAACGACCGGGTCGCCCTCCCCGGTCATTGAGCGAGGAGCGAAGCGACGAGACGAAATGCCCCACGATACAGAACCTCGTTTCGACTCGCTCCGCTCGCTCAACGACCAGGTCGCCCTCCCCGGTCATTGAGCGAGGAGCGAAGCGACGAGTCGAAATGCCCCTCGATAAACAGTCACGTTTCGACTCGCTGCGCTCACTCAACGACCGACACCCCCTCCCGGTCATTGAGCGAGGAGCGAAGCGACGAGACGAAATGCCCCACATCCATCGGGCCGCGCGTTTCGACTCGCTCCGCTCACTCAACGACCGACACCCCCTCCCGGTCATTGAGCGAGGAGCGCAGCGACGAGACGAAATGCCCCACGTTCCACGCGAAACCACACGTCTCGACTCGCTCCGCTCACTCAACGACCGAGATCCCTCCCGGTCATTGAGCGAGGAGCGAAGCGACGAGACGAAATGCCCCACATCCATCGGGCCGCGCGTTTCGACTCGCTGCGCTCACTCAACGACCGGGGTCCGTTGCCTTGCGAAGCTTGCGCTCGCGCGCGCTCCATCCCTTGATCGCGTCGAACCCGCCCTCGATGAAGGCGAGCCGCTTGGCGTGACTCCACCCTTGGATGCGCTTCTCCAGCCCGAATGCCTCATCAATGCGATCGAACTCCGCGAACCAGACGAGTTCCAGTGGGAGGCGGCACGCTGTGTAGTCACTGCCCATCCCTTGTGCGTGCGACGTCAGGCGTACGTCGAGCTCACGAGTGCTGCCCGCGTAGAACGTTCCGTCGGAGCATCGAAGAATGTACGTGTAGCCGGTCATGGTGAGAGCGTAGGCAGGGGAAGAACGCCGCTATGCCCACATCCCACTGTCTGTGGAAGTTTCACGTGAAACGTCGATTGTGCAGGGAGAGTTACCGTGCTTTGGGCGTTTCGACTCGCTTCGCTCGCTCAACGACCGAGGAAGAACCGGTCATTGAGCGAGGAGCGGAGCGACGAGACGAAATGATCCCACGTTCATCAGGACGCCATTTCGACTCGCGTTGCTCGCTCAACGACCGGAGCAGAACCGGTCATTGAGCGAGGAGCGGAGCGACGAGACGAAATGGCCCCCGTTGCGCATCCTCGTTTCGACTCGCGTTGCTCGCTCAACGACCGGAGGAGAGCCCCACGTGCATCAGGACGACGTTTCGACTCGCTTCGCTCGCTCAACGACCGAGGAAGAACCGATCATTGAGCGAGGAGCGGAGCGACGAGACGAAATGATCCCACGTTCATCAGGACGCCATTTCGACTCGCGTTGCTCGCTCAACGACCGGAGCAGAACCGGTCATTGAGCGAGGAGCGAAGTGACGAGACGAAATGGCCCCCGTTGCGCATCCTCGTTTCGACTCGCGTTGCTCGCTCAACGACCGGAGGAGAGCCCCACGTGCATCAGGACGACGTTTCGACTCGCTGCGCTCGCTCAACGACCGAGGAAGAACCGATCATTGAGCGAGGAGCGGAGCGACGAGACGAAATGCGGATGTTCCACGTGAAACCGTACGTTTCGACTCGCTTCGCTCGCTCAACGACCGAGGAAGAAGCGGTCATTGAGCGAGGAGCGAAGCGACGAGACGAAATGGCCCCCGTTGCGCATCCGCGTTTCGACTCGCTGCGCTCGCTCAACGACCGGGGGGCGTTTCACGTGAAACGGTGTCAACGAACTCGCGCGCGGAAGACCCTGGTGGGCTCCATGAGAACACCCTCACCGAGGATCTCGACCGAGACACCCGTCACCTTGTGCTTCTTCAGCACCTTCTGTGCGGCGTCGATCTCGGCACCGACGTTCTGACCCTTGAGGAAGATCAGCTCGCCGCCGTCCTTCACGAGCGGTGCAGTGATCGGCACCAGGGTGCGCAGCGCACTGACCGCCCGGGCGGTGACAACATCGAACTCAAGGCCGACATCTTCGGCCCGTGCGCGCATCACCCGGGCATTCTCCAAGCCCAGTGCCTCGATCTGCTCGTTCAGCCATGTGACACGTCGCTCCATCGGCTCGATGAGCGTCCATTGCACGTCAGGTCTCGCGATCGCCAGCACCACACCTGGCAGGCCCGCCCCGGAGCCGACATCTGCAACGGAACCATGAAACAGCGGTGCGGCGATCGCAGAGTTCAGGATGTGCCGAGTCCAGAGCCGCGGCAATTCCAATGGGCCGATGAGACCCCGCAACTCCCCCTCCTCAGCGAGTGCCGAAGTGAACTGGCGGGCCAGGGGGATACGTTCACCGAAGAGGTCGGCCGCGGCAGACGGTTCGGTCTCGATGGCGGCGGGAGTCATGCGTGGGCTTTCTGATCGGTGGGGAAGGGCGTTTCGTCTCGCTTCGCTCGCTCAACGACCGGGAGGGGCTTCGGTCGCTCAACGACCGGGCTGTGTCGGCGAGCGGGGGCGTTTCGTCTCGCTTCGCTCGCTCAACGACCGGGAGGGGCTTCGCTCGCTCAACGACCGAGGGGAACCCGTTTCACGTGAAACATCCCGAGGAACCCGGAGCGGTCTCAGCCGCGGGAGATCACCGTGTGACGGTCGGCACCCTCGCCGTAGGACTCCGAGACCAGTCCGCGGTCGGACACGATGTCGTGCACCAGCTTGCGCTCATAGCTCGACATCGCCGGCAGCGACGCCTGGCTCGCACCCGCATCCAGCTTCTCCACCGCCGTATCCACCAACGCCTCGAGCTGACGACGACGCGCATCGCGCGACCCGCCGACGTCGAGGATCATCCGCGAGAACGAACCGGTCTTGCTCTGCACCGCCAGACGCGTCAGCTCCTGAAGGGCCTGCACGGTCTCCGGCGCGGAGAGCGTGGACAAGGAATCGCCCTCAGCCTCGACCGAGACGTAGGCACGACCCTGCCGCACATCCAGGTTCAGATCGCCGTCGATGTCCGCGATGTCGAGCAGCTCTTCCAGGAAGTCGGCAGCGATGTCGCCCTCCCGCTCGAGTTCCTCAACCGTCGACTCCGCGGATGACTTCAGCTCTTCAGTGACCATCAGTTCGATCCCTTCTTCTTCGCACGCTTCTTGCTCATCGGCTGCTCTCGCTTCGGCGCCTGCTGCTTGGCGCGCTCAGCCTCTTCGAGCAGGCGCTGCTGCTCAGCCTGATACACCGCCATCGGCACGACCTTGCCATCCGAGTCGATCGCCTTGCCCTTGCGCGCGAGGCGCTCCTCACGGGCACGCGCGGCCTCGGAACCCGGAGTCGGCATCTCGCGGATCACCAGGAACTGCTGTGCCATGGTCCACAGGTTCGACACGAACCAGTACACGACGACGCCGAGCGGGAAGAAGACACCCGAGAAGATGAAGCCCAGCGGCAGGATGTAGAGCATGATCTTCTGCATCTGGTACGCCTGGCCGGTCTTGGCCTCGGGCGACAGGTTCTTCGAGATGATCTGCAGCTGGGTGAAGAACTGCGAGCCGATCATCAGCACGACCAGGATCACCAGCAGCACGATCGCCGGGGTGTTCTGCGCGCTCCAGGCATCGCCCAGCGTCTCGTGCAGCGAGACCGTGCCAAGCAGTTTGGCGTCGTAGAACTCCTTGGTCAGATCAGGCGTCAGCATCCCGACCCCGCCACCGCCGGCCTTGGCGTGCGTCCCCACATCGCGCAGCACACTGAAGAGCGCGAAGAAGATCGGCATCTGCACGATCATCGGCAGACAGCTCGACACCGGCGTCGTGCCGTGCTTCTTGTAGAGCGCCATGGTCTCGCGACTCATGGCCTCGCGACTCAGCTGATCGCGCTTACCCTTGTACTTCTCCTGGACTTTCCGCAGTTGAGGAGCGATTTCCATCATCTTGCGCTGACTCTTGATCTGCTTCACGAACAGCGGGAAGACCGCCGCGCGAACCACGATCACCAGGCCGACGATCGACAGCACCCAGGTGACGCCGGATGCCGGGGCCATGCCCACCACGGTTAGCAGCCAGTGCCAGGCCACCAGGATCAGCTCCACCGCCCACTTCAGCGGCCAGAGGATGGTGCCGAGCAGGTCGAAACCGGCTCCGGAGTCATCCGCGGCGGCGGTGGCGGTGCTTGCGAGCAGAAGGTCAAGACCCACTGTTCAGTCCTTTCGAGGGGGTACGACGAATCCCTGCGGAGTCAGTTCGTAACGGAAATGAGCGTGCGGGCGAACGTCGTCAACGCCGCCCTTGCTCCACGGATTGCAACGCAGGATGCGCCAGGCGGACTGGATCGTCCCCCATACCGCGCCATGCTGCTGAACCGCACCTACAGCGTATGCGGAACAGGACGGGTAATACCTGCATACCTCCCCATACAGGGGAGAGATCACTGCTCGATACGCGACCAGGAACGCGAGAACGGCATTGCGCGGCAGCAGCACGATGCCGCGCAGCAGATCGGATGCCTGGAATCGCGCGGTTCCGAAGGCGTACGACGGCAGTGCGCTCATGCCCGCACCGACTCTGCCAGAAGGCGGTTCAGGCAGCGATCGACGCCGGCGCGCAGTTCCCAGAAATCGGCGGTGGCGGATGCGGGAAGGGCACGGATGACGACATCCGTGCCCTCGGGAACCCGATCGAGGAACTCCGCGCACACCGCCTTCAGACGGCGACGAACGGTGTTCCGAACCACGGCGGTTCCTACCTGCTTGCTGATGATGAACCCGAACCGCGGTGCTCCGCCCTCAGACGAGGAGAGCAGGGAGGTCACCAGTTGCCGCCCTCCACAGCGCCTCCCTCGGCGGACAACCTGACGGTAGTCGACGCCGCGTGTGAGACGGTTCTGCCGGGCGAGCACGGAGGGTCCGAGCGGCGGCTTACGCCGAGAGCTCAGCGCGGCCCTTCGCGCGGCGGGCCGAGAGGATGGCGCGGCCGGCGCGGGTGCGCATGCGAGCACGGAACCCGTGCTTCTTCGCGCGACGACGGTTGTTGGGCTGGAAGGTGCGCTTGGTCATGGAATCACTCCGGAACTGGTTGTCGCCGGGCTGTTTTCATCCGGAGACAGAGGGTACTGCCAGAAGGCATAAGTCAACCGATTAAGGGTACGACCTGCCGTCGCGCAGAGCAAATCCACCGACGGATGCCGCTCTGCCGCCCGCCGGTTGCGCACACCCATTATCCACAACACCACACGCACGCGCCCCTCGCGACACACCCGCGTCTTTCCGCGGACGGCTTGCTGTTCGGCGATGCGATGACTACCGTGGCATCCAACGTTATCCACAGGGGGAGATCTCGCTTCGAGCGCCCTTTCCACAACTCGCCCGGAGCAACATGACCACTGCAGCCCACCCCGATGTGCCGATCTGGTCGACACTGCTCGAGCGCCTCTCCGAAGATGAGCGCGTCTCGCCGCAGCTGCATGGCTTTCTCAGCCTGGTCGTCCCCGCCGGCGTCATGGGTGGTGTGCTCTACCTCGACGTTCCCAACGACCTGACCGCCGCACAGATCAACAAGCGTCTGCGGATCCCGCTCATGGATGCCCTCTCTGCGATCGGCGAAGAGGTCACCTCCTATCGCACGGTCGTCAATCACGAGCTGGCCGACCAGCCGACCGCACCCATCTCGGTGCCGGACTTCACGGCGACGGCAGCGACCAGCGAGCCCCCGATCGATGGGCCGCCCGCACCACGCCACGAATCCCGGCTGAATCCGAAGTACACCTTCGACAACTTCGTGATCGGGCAGTCCAACCGCTTCGCACACGCGGCCGCCGTCGCCGTCGCCGAAGCGCCCGCCAAGGCCTACAACCCGCTGTTCATCTACGGCGACTCCGGTCTCGGCAAGACGCACCTGCTGCACGCCATCGGCGACTACGCGCAGTCGCTGTACGCCGGCGTGAAGGTGCGCTACGTCTCCAGCGAGGAGTTCACGAACGACTTCATCAACTCGATCGCGAACAACCGGGGCGCTGCGTTCCAGGGCCGGTATCGCGAGGTCGACATCCTGATGATCGACGACATCCAGTTCCTGCAGGGTCGTGCGGAGACGCAGGAGGCGTTCTTCCACACCTTCAACCAGCTGCACGATCACAACAAGCAGGTCGTCATCACCAGCGATGTGGCGCCCAAGCTGCTCACCGGCTTCGAGGACCGCATGCGCAGCCGCTTCGAGTGGGGCCTGATCACCGATGTGCAGGCGCCCGACCTCGAGACGCGCATCGCGATCCTCCGCAAGAAGGCGCAGAGCGATTCGCTGCACATCCCCGATGAGGTGCTCGAATACATCGCCACCGTCGTCTCCTCCAACATCCGCGAACTGGAGGGCGCACTCATCCGCGTCTCGGCCTTCGCGAGCCTGAACCGGTCGGCGCTGGACATCTCGCTCGCTCAGACCGTGCTGCGCGACATCGTCGACACCACCGAGGACAACGTCATCTCGCCGACCGACATCATCACGTCGACGGCGGCGTACTTCAAGCTCACCGTCGACGACCTGTACGGCTCGAGCCGGTCGCAGCAGATCGCCATTGCCAGGCAGATCGCCATGTATCTGTGTCGTGAGCGCACCAGCCTCTCGCTGCCGAAGATCGGTCAGCTGTTCGGCAACCGCGACCACACCACGGTGATGTACGCGTGCAAGAAGATCAGCGAGCTCATGAAGGAGCGCCGCTCGATCTACAACCAGGTCACCGAGATCACCACGCAGATCAGCCGGCGCTGATCGCCGCGACACGCCTGTCGTTCCGCGGGAACACGTCAGTTGTCCGCAGGGGCTGTGGATAACATGTGGAAATCTGAGCTTCGGATGCCGTCGATCGCTCTCGCCTGTGGATAACTTCCGATCACACTTCGGAGCCTCAATCCCTCGAAACCCCCGGATTCCTCAGGGCTTCCACATCTCACACGGATGTAGTTACCTACTCTCTGCTGATATCCACCGACTTATCCACAGAATCCACAGTTGTTAACACCGTTAAGAGATCTCCATCTGAATAGCGCGATCCGATCACCAGAGAGATGTGGACGGAACCTCTGCCGCTGACGCCGCACAGTAGCGACCCTGGCATCCGGTGCGACTAGCATGGGATCGCCTGCAGTGGGCCCACTGCGAAGGGTGAAGTACAACGAGGGAGCGCCCGTGAGGTTCCAGGTCAACCGCGATGTGTTCAGCGAGGCTGTGTCCTTCGTCGTCAAACTGCTTCCGCAGCGGAATCCGCAGCCGATCCTGGCGGGGGTGCTGATCGAGGCATCCGAGGCAGGGCTCACCCTCTCGGCCTTCGACTACGAAGCATCCGCCCGCACCACCATCGAGGCGAACGTCGACGAGCCGGGCACGATCCTGGTCCATGGCCGGCTGCTCTCCGACATCGCCAGCCGGCTCCCGAACGCACCGATCGACATCGCCGTCGAGGAAGACGGTGGCATCGCGGTCACCTGCGGCTCCGCACGCTTCACGCTCGCCGCCATGCCCGTCGAGGAGTATCCGTCGATCCCCGAGGTCACCGGTTCCACCGGCGTGGTCCCGGCTGAGGACTTCGGCACCGCGATCGCCCAGGTCGCCTTCGCCGCATCCCGCGACGATGTGACCCCGGTGCTCACCGGCGTGCAGCTGGAGGTCTCGGGCACCACGCTCAGCATGGTCGCCACCGACCGCTACCGCGTCTCGCTGCGCGACGTCCCCTGGGACGGCGAGGGCTCCGAGCAGACGGCGCTGGTGCCGGCCCGCACGCTCACCGAGGTCGGAAAGACGTTCGCGCACGCCGGAAACATCGAGATCGCCTTCTCGGGTGCGGGCGACCGCGAGATCATCGCCTTCACCTCGGGTAACAAGACCGTCACGTCGCTGCTGATCAAGGAAACTTCCCGCCGGTGCGCCGGCTGTTCCCCGAGCAGACCGACCACTACGCGGTGGTCAACACCGCCGAACTCATCGAGGCCGTGCGTCGTGTCGCCCTGGTGCTGGACCGGTCGGCTCCGCTGCGTTTCACGTTCAGCACGGACGGGGTGACCATGGACGCCTCGGGCAGCGAGCAGGCCCGGGCATCCGAGTCGGTCGACGCGCACCTGAACGGCGGCGACGAGGTGACCCTCGGCCTGAACCCGCAATACCTGCTCGAGGCGCTCGGTGCTGTGAAGAGCGAGTTCACCCGCGTGACCTTCACCTCCAGCGACAACGCCAACAAGCTCAGCCCGGTGCTCGTGACCAGTCAGACCTCGGTCGACCAGGCCGGCCTGGACTCGTTCAAGTACCTGTTGCAGCCGAACCTGCTCCTGCGCTGATCGGCGCTCTCGAGCTCGGGTGTCAGGGCCCGAAGGTAGGCTGACAGCGTGATTGTGGAGCACCTGAACCTGGTCGATTTCCGCAATTATGCGACCGCCGATCTGACCCTGCACCGCGGGCCGAACGTGCTCGTCGGCAGCAACGGCCAGGGCAAGACGAATCTCGCCGAGGCGATCGTGTACCTCGCCACGCTCGGCTCGCATCGGGTCTCGTCCGATGCCCCGATGGTGCGCGAAGGTCAGGAGTTCGCCGTCATCCGGGCACGGCTCGCGCATGGCAGCCGCATCGTGCTCGCCGAGGTGCAGCTGAACCGGCAGGGAGCGAACAAGGCACGGATCAACGGTTCGCCGACGAAGCCGCACGAGCTTCCTCGCTATGCGCACGTGGTGCTGTTCGCGCCGGAGGATCTGCAGATCGTGCGCGGCGACCCATCCTCGCGTCGGAGGTTCGCGGATCAGCTGCTGATCCAGCGCACCCCGCGCATGGCCGGGGTGCTCGCCGACTACGACCGGGTGCTGCGCCAGCGCACGGCGCTGCTGAAATCCGCTCGCGCCCGCGGAGTCCGCGGCGAGGGGCTCTCCACCCTGGATGTGTGGGACGACAAGCTCGTCGCGCTGGGCTCCGAGATCATCCATGCGCGCATCCGTCTGGCATCCGATCTGCAGAGCCCGCTGGCCGAGGCGTACTCGGCGATCGCCGGGGCCGACCACGGGCCGCAGCTGGAGTGGGCGCTGTCGCTGCGCGGCGGCGACCCCGAAGAGGCGCAGGAACCGGATGCGGATGCCGCGACCGATCCGCGCGGCGACATCGAGGAGCTGTTCCGTGCCACTCTGCAGGCCAAGCGTGCGAAGGAGATCGAGCGCGGTCTGACGCTGGTCGGTCCGCACCGCGACGACCTCATCCTGAGGGTGCGCGATCTGCCGGTGAAGGGGTACGCCTCGCATGGCGAGTCGTGGTCGATGGCGCTGGCGCTGCGGCTGGCATCCGCCGAGCTGCTGCGCGCCGAGTCCCCCGCCGGCGACCCGGTGCTGATCCTCGACGACGTCTTCGCCGAGCTGGACGCCGATCGCCGTCAGCGGCTGGCGGCGATCACCGTCGGCTACGAGCAGGTGATCGTCACGGCCGCGGTCGAAGCCGACATCCCCGAAGCCCTGCACCGCCACGTGGTGCGCATTCACGCGGGCACCATCAGCGACGACAGGGATGGGAGGACGGATGCCGATGACTGATCCGCAGCCTCCCGAGACCGTCGCCACCTATCTGCGGCTGCGCGGGCTCAAGCCGAGCTCGAAGAACTGGAAGCGCCGTCAGCGCACGGTGGTCGACGACGATCACGTGCCCTTCACCAAGGGACGCGACCCGGGCATGCTGGGGGACGTGCTCGCCAAGCTCACCAAGGACTCCGGCTGGGAGAAGACGCTCGCGGCCGAGGACCTGGTCAGGCAGTGGGCAGAGCTGGCCGGAGCCGACACGGCGAAGCACTCCGAGCCGGTGGCACTGGAGCGCGGCGTGCTCACGGTCAAGTGCGATTCAACCGCCTGGGCGAAGAATCTGCAGTTCATGCGCGCGGTCATCATGACCGAGATCGGCAATCGCTATCCGGATGCCGGAGTCGAGAACATCCGCTTCATCGGACCGGATGTTCCCTCCTGGAAGTGGGGACCGCGGGTTGTGCGCGGAAGGGGCCCACGGGACACCTACGGGTAGGGCATCATGAATACCCCCTCAAGCGCCCAGAATTGATCACACGGCGTTTGAGAGCCAGATGGGTCTCCGAAACCCGCTAGAATGAACGGGTACTTTCGATGTGGAGACCATTTCCTGATGACGCCTGAATCCCCTGCTGACGAGAACGACCCTTCCACCGGCTCAGAGGGGACAGCGCCCGACAACTCCGCTGCGGAGGAACAGTCCAGCGCCGAGTCCCGTGCGGAGTCGCGGGCCGAGTCGCGGGCCGAGTCCAGGAGGGTGTCCGGCGACTACGGCGCCGATGCGATCCAGATCCTCGAGGGCCTGGAGGCGGTGCGCAAACGGCCCGGCATGTACATCGGATCCACCGGGCCGCGTGGTCTGCACCACCTGGTGTACGAGATCGTCGACAACTCCGTCGACGAGGCGCTGGCCGGCTACGCCGACAACATCGAGGTGACGATCCTCGCGGACGGCGGCATCTGCGTCGACGACAACGGTCGAGGCATCCCCGTCGACCCGCACTCCTCCGATCCGAGCAAGTCGACCGTCGAGGTGGTGCTGACGATCCTGCACGCCGGCGGAAAGTTCGGCGGCGGCGGCTACGCCGTCTCGGGCGGTCTGCACGGCGTGGGCTCCTCGGTGGTGAACGCGCTCTCGACGCGTTTCGATGTGGAGATCAAGCGCAAGGGCCATGTCTGGCGGCACAGCTTCGCCGACGGCGGCGTCCCCCAGCAGCAGCTGGAGAAGGGCGAGCAGACCGACGGCACCGGAACCAGGATCACGTTCTGGCCGGATCCGGAGATCTTCACCGAGGGCACCGAGTTCGACTACGAGACCCTGCGGACCCGTTTTCAGCAGATGGCGTTCCTGAACAAGGGGCTGCGCATCGTTCTGCGCGACGAGCGCCCGGCATCCGCCTACGAGATCGACACCGAAGACGGCACGAGCGTCACCAAGCAGCCCTCCGACGTGTTCTTCTACGAGCGCGGACTGGTCGACTACGTCGAGTACCTCAACAAGGTGCGCAAGGCCGAGGTCGTCAACGACGACCCCATCGACTTCGAGGCCGAGGACACCGAGCGCAAGATCTCGCTCGAGGTCGCGATGCAGTGGACCACCTCGTACACCGAGAACGTGTTCACCTACGCCAACACGATCAACACCCACGAGGGCGGCACGCACGAGGAGGGCTTCCGTGCGGCGCTGACCAGCCTGGTCAACCGCTACGCGCGGGCGAACAACCTGCTCAAGGAGAAGGACGAGAACCTCTCCGGTGATGACGTGCGCGAGGGGCTGACCGCGGTCATCTCGATCAAGCTCGGCGAGCCGCAGTTCGAGGGCCAGACCAAGACCAAGCTCGGCAACACCGAGGCGAAGACCTTCGTGCAGAAGATCGTGAACGATCAGCTGGGTGACTGGTTCGACCGCAATCCCACGCAGGCGAAGAACATCATCCGCAAGGCCATCGACGCGGCCACCGCCCGGCTCGCGGCCCGAAAGGCACGTGAGACGGCGCGGCGCAAGAGCGTGTTCGAGTCGGCGGCGATGCCCGACAAGCTCAAGGACTGCACCAGCAAGGACCCCTCCATCAGCGAGATCTTCCTCGTGGAGGGGATTCGGCCGGCGGTTCGGCGGTGCAGGGTCGCGACCCGCACACGCAGGCGATCCTGGCGCTGCGCGGCAAGATCCTGAACGTCGAGCGCGCGAGGCTTGACAAGGCGCTGGGCAACAAAGAGGTCCAGGCGATGATCCAGGCCTTCGGCACGGGCATCGGCGAGGACTTCGACATCGACAAGGCGCGGTACCACAAGATCGTGCTGATGGCGGATGCCGATGTCGACGGCCAGCACATCACGACACTGCTGCTGACGCTGCTGTTCCGCTACATGCGCGGGCTCATCGAGGCGGGTTTCGTGTACCTGGCGATGCCGCCGCTGTACCGGCTGAAGTGGACGAACGCCCCGCACGAGTACGTGTACTCGGATGCCGAGCGCGACGCGCTGCAGGAACACGGACTCGCCAACGGCAAGCGTCTGCCCAAGGAGGGCATCCAGCGCTACAAGGGTCTGGGCGAGATGAACGCCAAGGAGCTGTGGGAGACCACCATGGATCACACCACGCGCACCCTTCGGCAGATCACCATCGACGATGCGGCCGCGGCAGACGAGATCTTCAGCGTGCTGATGGGTGAGGACGTCGAGTCCCGACGCACCTTCATCCAGCGCAACGCCAAGGACGTCCGCTTCCTCGACATTTAATACACACCCCCGCTGATCTCGGATAACAGAACACGTACGTAGGACGGAGGAATCTTCTCGGAGTGAGCATCGGGAGGGGCCCGCGAAGCGGGAAGGAACCCGCTCTGCGAGCGAAGAGAAGATTCCGGAGTCCGGCAGCAACAGCATCCGATGACTGAGAAGAAGACACATGACTGACGAAGAACGCCCCGAGCCGATTCACGATCACGGCCGCATCGACCAGGTCGACCTGCAGTCCGAGATGCAGCGCAGCTATCTCGACTATGCGATGGCCGTCATCGTCGGCCGTGCGCTGCCGGATGTGCGCGACGGTCTGAAGCCGGTGCACCGCCGGGTGATCTACGGCATGTACGACGGCGGCTTCCGTCCCGACAAGTCGTTCTCCAAGTGCGCGCGCGTGGTCGGCGAGGTGATGGGTCAGTATCACCCGCACGGCGACACCGCGATCTATGACACCCTCGTGCGTCTGGTGCAGCCGTGGTCGCTGCGCTACCCGCTCGCGCTCGGCCAGGGCAACTTCGGCTCCCCCGGCAACATGGGCGCCGCGGCTCCCCGGTACACCGAGACCAAGATGGCCCCGCTCGCGCTGGAGATGGTGCGCGACATCGAAGAGGAGACCGTCGACTTCTCGCCGAACTACGACGGCCGCACCGAGGAGCCAGACGTCCTGCCGTCGCGCTTCCCGAACCTGCTCGTGAACGGGTCGATCGGCATCGCGGTCGGCATGGCCACCAACATCCCGCCGCACAACCTGCGTGAGGTGGCGGCGGCAGCGCTGTGGGCGCTCGACAATCCGGGGCTGCCCCGTGAGGAGCTGCTGGAGGGGCTGATCCAGCGCATCCCCGGACCGGACTTCCCCACCGGTGCGCAGATCCTGGGCACCAAGGGCATCCAGGAGGCCTACCGCACGGGCCGCGGGTCGATCACCATGCGCGCGGTGGTAGAGGTGGAGGAGATCCAGGGCCGCACCTGCCTGGTGATCACCGAGCTGCCGTACCAGGTGAACCCCGACAACCTGGCGGTGAAGATCGGTGACCTCGCGCGCGAGGGGCGCATCACCGGGATCGCCGACATCCGCGACGAGTCCTCGGACCGCACCGGTCAGCGACTGGTCGTCGTGCTCAAGCGCGACGCCGTCGCGAAGGTCGTGCTGAACAACCTGTACAAGCACACCCAGCTGCAGGACAACTTCGGTGCCAACATGCTCGCGATCGTGGACGGCGTGCCGCGCACCCTCGCGCTGGACGGCTTCATCACCCACTGGGTGGACCACCAGCTCGATGTCATCGTGCGGCGCACCGGCTTCCGGCTGCGCAGAGCGCAGGCGCGCATGCACACCCTGCAGGGTTATCTGAAGGCTCTGGATGCCCTCGACGAGGTCATCGCGCTGATCCGCCGCTCCCCCACCGTCGACGAGGCCCGCGAGGGACTGAAGGCGCTGCTGGACATCGACGACGATCAGGCCCAGGCCATCCTCGACATGCAGCTGCGCCGGCTGGCCGCGCTGGAGCGTCAGAAGATCATCGACGAGGCGGCCGAGCTCGAGCTGAAGATCACCGACTATAAGGAGATCATCGCCACTGAGGCGCGCCAGCGCGACATCGTGCGCACCGAGCTGACCGAGATCGTCGACCGCTTCGGCGATGACCGCCGCACGCACATCCTGCACGGCTTCGACGGCGACATGTCGATGGAGGACCTCATCCCCGTCGAGGAGATGGTGGTCACCGTCACCCGCGAGGGATACATCAAGCGCACCCGCAGCGACAACTACCGCTCGCAGCACCGCGGCGGCAAGGGCGTGAAGGGCGCGCAGCTGCGTGCCGACGACCTGGTCGAGCACTTCTTCGTCACCACCACGCACCACTGGCTGCTGGTTTTCACCGACAAGGGTCGTGTCTACCGCACCAAGACGTATGAGGTGCCCGAGGCCGGGCGGGATGCCAAGGGTCAGCACGTCGCGAACCTGCTCGCACTGCAGCCGGAGGAGAAGATCGCCCAGGTGCTGGCGATCAGCGACTACCAGGCCAAGGACTACCTGGTGCTCGCCACCCGCGGCGGCTTGGTGAAGAAGACCCGCCTGGGCGAGTACGACACCAACCGCCAGGGCGGTGTGATCGCGATCCGCATGCGCGAGGGCGACGAGCTGGTCAGTGCCAAGCTGGTCAACGCCGACGAGGACATCCTGCTCATCAGCGCCAAGGGCATGTCGGTGCGCTTCCACGCCACCGACGAGGCGCTGCGTCCGATGGGCCGGGCGACCGAGGGTGTGCGGGGCATGAAGTTCAAGGACGATGAGGACTGTCTGCTCTCGGCATCCGTCGTCTTCGACGACTCGTATGTCTTCACGGTGACCGACGGCGGCTACGCCAAGCGCACCACCGTGGCGGAGTACAAGGTGCAGAAGCGCGGCGGAACCGGCATCAAGGTGGCCAAGCTGAGCGACGAACGCGGCGTGCTCGCGGGCGGTCTGATCGTCTCGGAGGACGACGAGGTCTTGGTGGTTCTGTCCAGCGGCAAGGTGGTACGCTCTGCCGTGGCCGAGGTGCCTGCCAAGGGCCGCGACACCATGGGAGTCGTGTTCGCCCGGATGACGGGCGATGACCGCATCCTCGCCGTGGCCCGCAACAGCGAGCGCGGCATCGACGAAGAGGACGAGACGGAAGCGGATGCCTCCGCAACCGAGGCCCCCGATGCCCAGATCCCCGACGCTGAGACACCCGAAGCCTGACACCCCGAAGAGAGCTGAGCAATGAGCACAGTGGCAGACAAGCTGGCGAAGAAGTCCACGCGCAAGACCGGTGGCAAGCAGGTGCGGCTGCGTCTGGTCTACGTCGACTTCTGGTCTGCCGTGAAGCTGTCGTTCCTCGGCGCCGTGGCGCTGGCCATCGTCACCATGGTCTCGTTCTTCCTCATCTTCATGGTGCTGCAGGCGACGAACGTGTTGGCACAGACTGCTGAGTTCCTCGACGCCGTCACCGACGGGGCGGTCGACCTGAACAGCCTGATCGGACTGCCGCAGGTGATGGCCTTCGGTGCGGTCGTGTCGATTCTCAACCTGATCGTCTTCACCGTGCTCGGCGCGGTCGTCGCGGGGATCTACAACCTGGCGGTGAAGGTGACCGGCGGGCTGCTCGTCGGCTTCATGTCGAACTGACTTCCACGTCGTAGCGGACTACACCACGCCGGTGGTGCCGAGCAGGGTGCCGATGAGCCAGGTGGCCAGCAGCGCGAGCGCGCCGCCGATCACCAGTCGGACGGATGCCTGGGCAGGCGGGGCGCCGCCGACGTTCGCGGAGATCGCACCGGTGGCGGCCAGCGCGACGAGCACCGCGGCGAAGGTGACCGGCACGCGCCATTCCGGCGGCGGCAGCAGGATGGCCAGCAGGGGCAGCAGCGCGCCGACTGTGAATGAGATCGCCGAGGAGATCGCGGCGTGCCAGGGGTTGACCAGGTCGTCCTGGTCGATGCCGAGCTCCACTTCGAGGTGCGCCGCCAGGGCGTCGTGCTCGGTGAGCTCGACGGCCACCTGGTGGGCGGTCTGCTCGCTCAGGCCGCGGTCGCGGTACAGCTGGGTGAGCTCGGCGAGCTCGGCCTCTGGCATGGTGCGCAGCTCTTCGCGCTCCTTGTGGATCAACGCCCGCTCACTGTCGCGCTGACTGCTCACCGACACGTACTCGCCGAGAGCCATCGAGATCGCACCGCCGACGAGTCCGGCAAGGCCGGCGATCAACAGGGCGGCGTTGTCCGTCGTCGCGCCGGCGACGCCCACCACCAGGGCTGCCACCGAGACGATGCCGTCGTTGGCGCCGAGCACCCCCGCACGCAGCCAGTTCAGCTTCTGACTCAGCCCGGTGCCGTGCGGTTCGTCGGGGTGCGCATCGGATGCTGCCATAAAGCCCAGTGAACCACAGCCCCACGCCCCTCCCTCTCCGGGACGAACAAGCCGTGGGTAGGGAAAACCCGAAGAGCATCGTCCGGCTGCCCTTGTGTCGCGGGGGTGCCGGGAACCGTAGCGTTGTAGCCATGACCACGAATCCGCCACCTGCCGGCCCTGCCACCCCTTCGGGTGCACCGCCCGCCGGCGCCGCCGCCTCACCCGGCGCACCTCTCACCGGCGCTGCCGCCATACCGCTCACGCCGCCCGCTCCGGTCGCGCCGGGGGCGGGCAGGGCATCCGACCCGGCATCCGCGAGCACCGCGAAGCCGCCAGTGCGACTGTTCCTGACCATCCTCCAGCTCGCCGCGCTCGGCACGCTGGGCGCCGGGGTCATGGGCCTGCTCACGGCGATGCTGGGTGTCGGGGTCGGCCTGCTGTTCGTCGTCGGCGTCGGCATCTTCGTGCTAGCAGGGCTCGTGTACGCGCTGTACGGGGTCGGCTGGTTCGAGATCCGCCGCGTGAGCGATCTGTATGGCGTGGAACTGCCCGACCTGGTCTGGCGGGAGCGCACCCATCCCGGCTTCGGCGGGTGGCTCCGCAACGTCGGCCGACAGGTCGTCGATGGTCGGATGTGGCGGGCGCTGCTCAACTTCGCGCTCGCCTGCATCGCGGGAAGCCTCGTGCTGCGTCTGTTCTGGGGCATGATCCGCTCGGTGTTCACCGTCTTCGCCCCGCTGACCGGCAACGCCGACGCGGACTGGCCGTTCAGCTTCTCGGTCAGCATCGCGTGGGCGCCCGTCGTCGGCATCCTCGGTGTGGCCGCTGCCGCTGCCGGCATCCTCGGACTCGCCCTGCTGCACCGCGTGCTCAGCCGTGCGCTGCTGATGCCCGACCGAGAGGCGGAACTCAGCGCCCAGGTGCAGACCACCACCGCCCAGCGCGCCGGTGCCGTCCGCGCCGCCGACCTCGAGCGCACCCGCATCGAACGCGACCTGCACGACGGCGTCCAGCCGCGGCTCGTGTCGGTGGGCATGACGCTCGGACTCGCCCAGCAGAAGATCGACACCGATCCCGCCGCGGCGAAGGAGCTGATCGGCGAGGCGCACACCTCCACCAAGGCCGCGATCACCGAACTGCGACAGCTCGCCCGCGGCATCCACACCTCCGTCCTGGACGATCGCGGCCTGGATGCGGCGCTCTCGGCACTGGCCGGCCGCTCACACATCCCCGTGCAGCTGGACGTGCGCATCGACCCGGCGGCCACGGGCGCGAACGCCAGCTGCCGGGACGCCGAGGCGGCCGTCTACTTCGTCATCGCGGAGTCGCTCACCAATGCCGCCAAGCACTCCCGCGCGAGTGAATGCCGCGTGGTGGTGCGCAGCCGCGACGGAGCCCTGTGGGCCCGGGTCGAGGACAACGGCGTGGGCGGTGCTCAGGTGCAGCCCGGCGGAGGACTGGATGGCATCACCAACCGTGTGCTCGCCGCAGGTGGGATGTTCCGTCTCGACAGCCCGGCCGGCGGCCCGACCAGCCTGGAGGTGACGGTGCCATGCGCATCCTGATCTGCGAGGACTCCGTCCTGCTGCGCGAAGGCCTGGTCCGGCTGCTCGAAGACGCCGGCCACGAGGTGGTCGCCGCTCTGCCCGACACCGATGGACTGCTGGATGCCGTCGTCGAGAAGTCGCCCGAGCTCTGCATCCTCGATGTGCGGCTGCCGCCGACGTTCACCGACGAGGGCATCCGCGCGGCGCTGTCGATCCGCGCAGCGCACCCGTCGCTGCCGCTGCTGGTGCTCTCGCAGTACGTCGAGGAGCGGTACGCGAGCGATCTGATCGCCACCCAGAGCCGGCCGTCACAGGGCGGCGCACTCGGATACCTGCTCAAGGACCGGGTCGCCGACGTCGCCGAGTTCATCGAATCGGTGCAGCGGATCGCCGAGGGCGGCACGGTGCTCGACCCCGAGGTGGTGGCGCAGCTGCTCACGCGTCGCAACCGCGACGAGCGGATGCTGAGACTGACCGAACGCGAGCGGACCGTGCTCGCGCTGATCGCGGAGGGCAAGTCGAACAACTCCATCGCCGGGATGCTGTTCCTGAGTGCAGCGAGTGTCGAGAAGCACATCACCGCGATCTTCCAGAAGCTCGGGCTGGATCCTGAAGACGGCAACCGGCGGGTGCTGGCAGCGCTCGCCCACATCGAGAACACCGGGTCCGCGGTCGCGGATGCCGGGCACGACAACCAGGGAGGCCTGCGATGAACGGCACGACGAAGAAGAGCGTCGGCGCACTGACTGTGCTGCTGGCCGTGTTCGGCGGCGTGGCGCTGCTGGGCACGGGGGCGGCCGCGGCGGTGAGCGGTGTGCAGCAGCTCACCAGCGAGGATGGTGGCCGGCAGCTGGATGTGCAGGGCGTGACGGAACTGGACCTGGAGGTGAGCGCCGCCGCAGTGACCGTGAAGTTCCGGCCCGACGCCGAGCTGGCCGAGCTGCAGATCGAGCACGGCTCGCCGAGCGGGTGGTCGCTGAAGCGCGACGGCGACACGCTGGAGGTGCGCGGCCCGGATCGCGGCTTCGACTTCTTCCGCCCGGACTGGCTGCGCGGCGACGAGCGCGCGACGCTGGTGCTGCCGGAGCGCCTGCACGGCCTGGATGCAGATCTGACCCTGCAGGCGGGAACTCTGACGGTCGATGGTGTGTTCGGTGAGCTCGATCTGCAGCTGAACGCCGGCTCGCTGTCGGTGAACGGCGAGGCCAGGGCACTGGATGCCGAACTGAACGCCGGCCGTGCAGACATCGACCTGCGCGGCGTGAAGACCGCCGAGTACACCGTGGCCGCGGGCCGGATGACATCGGTGCTGAGCACGGCACCGGACGAGGTATCCATCGAGGTTTCGGCCGGTGCGCTGAACCTGACGCTGCCCGATGTCTCCTACGACCTGCGTCGCTCTGTGAACGCCGGATCACTGGACAGCGATCTGGCTGAGGATTCGTCCAGCCGACACCGGATCCACGCGGAGGTGTCCGCCGGATCGGTGACGCTCAAGCCCGGTCGCACAGCCGGATGAATGTTGGATGCGGGCCCTGTTCCGGGCCCGCATCCAATTCGCTTTTCACCCCCGCATCCGGTAAAGTCTTGGAGGTTGACGGGGCTATAGCTCAGGCGGTTAGAGCGCTTCACTGATAATGAAGAGGTCCCAGGTTCAAGTCCTGGTAGCCCCACTCCGTTCGCGGAAAATCCCGCGGTGTCCATGCCGTTCGGGGCCTTAGCTCAGTTGGTAGAGCGCTGCCTTTGCAAGGCAGATGTCAGGAGTTCGAATCTCCTAGGCTCCACGAAGCAGTTTTCAACTGCTGACACAAACCCCGGAAACCCTGGTTTACCGGGGGTTTTCTGCATCCAAGTGACAGTTCTTAACAGGGTTGTTAACACTGTGGATAGGTGTGACCATAGGTGTGACCACGCTTTGACCGTATTCTGAACTCATGCCCAAGCCCAGCAAGCCCTACGACGAGTTCGCGGAGCGCGGCGACGGCGGGCTGAGCGTCACCACCGTGCGCGGCAAGGAAGTGCATCGCGCAAAGAAGTACGTCGGTCTGGTGGAGACACTGGATGCAGAAGGTAACGTCGTGAAGCGGCCGAAGTACATCTCAGGCCAGGGGAGCACACGGCAGGCAGCGAAGAAGAACCTCAACCGCAACCTGGAGAAGTTCTACCGCCTGGCTGAGGAGGAGCGCCTACTCCCCCGCTCTGCTCGCGAACTGACGCTCGCTGACTACTGGTATGACACCTGGCTACCTGCCGCTGGCCTCAGCGGCAGGTACAAAACCGGCGACACCTTGGATGTGAACCGCCGCCGGATGGAGATGCATACGCTCCCAGCGCTTGGCTCCAAGGCGCTGCGTGACTTGAAGCCAGTGGACATCAAAGCGTTCATCGAGGTCACGCTCCCGGCCAAGAACCTCGGCCCGCACATGGTCGAAGGTATTCGGACAACCCTCAACGCTGTGCTCAACGACGCGCTTATCGAAGGGCGCATCCTGACGCATCCGATGACCCGATTGAAAGTCCGAAGCAAACCGCCCAAGCGGCGGGTGGACGCACCGCGCGGCCTCACCGACGCCCTCCAAGCCGAGGTGCGCGGGACGCAGGAGGAAGCCCGGTGGATGCTCCCGCTGCTCATCGCATTGCGCCCCGGTGAAGCGCTCGGCTTGAAATGGGATGCGGTCGAACTGGGGGATGCCCCGTTCCTGACCGTGAAGCGCCAGTTGAAATGGGCTGCTGCCGCACATGCGCCAGCGTGCAAACGCCGCGCTGACGGCAAAGCCTGGGCCTGCGGAAAGTCAAGCGCCAAATGCACCCTCTGGGAGCGGCCTGATATGGGCGGCAAAGGACGGCTGTACTTAGAGGAGACGACCAAGAGCAGCCGCATCCGTATCATTCCGCTCACCGAACCCCTCATCACCCTGCTGAAGGAACAGAAAGCCCGGCAGGACGCTTGGCGCGCAGCCAAACCGCAGGCGTGGGCAAAGGCTGAGGCTGACCGGCCGGACCTGGCTGGCTTGGTGTTCACTACGGAGGCTGGGCAGCCTCGACGCCAGCAGGCGGACAGCAAAGCGCTGGCCGCCATCCTGACTCGTCTGCGCGCGAACGGCATGGAGGCGAAGTTCTCCCCGCACGGCGCGCGGCACGTAGGTATCACTCAGATGGCGCTGGCAGGTATCCCCTGCCCGTCGTGCAAGCCATCGCCGGTCACCTCGACAACGAAACGACCGAGATGTATCTGCACATCCAGTCGGAGGACATGAGGGATGCTGTGGAGCGCATCGGTGAAGCCTCGATGAAGGCGTATCGGGCGCTGGAGGTGGCTAAGGCTGACCGGGCGCAGGAGACGAAACGCCAGGAGGCTGAGGCTGCCAGGCAGGCCGCTGAGGACGCTTACGCGGTGTGGAAGGCGGACAGGACGGGCCAGGATGGCGTTGTTCGATTCGACCCCCGTACGGACCCGCACCCGCCAGTACCGCTGTGGGACGCACAGTGGATGCCGCATGAGGTCGCAGTAGCCCTCGTGCAGCCGGGCGCGAAGCGTGAAGCCATCCGCCTGTTCACAGGCGACCTGACGCTAGAAGAGGTCACCCGGTTCGCCCCGCTGGGAGCCACCGACCCGGCCCAGGTCCGGCAGGTGGCTGACCTGCCGGACGAGTTCCTGGAGGGCGTGTTCGACTGACGCATCTTGCTGTACCGATAGTGTCAGGGGCGTGACTGACACACGCCCCGCCACCGGAGATATCGACCTCCGGCTCGTTCACATCTTCATGAACGTCCGCGCTCGTCGGAGCAAGCTATTCCGAGTGATTGAGGTCGTCCTCTATGGACTCGGTGGTGCCGTATTCATCACGGGTGCAATCATCGCGATGTTCGGCGGCGACAGTCTGTGGAACGGCGTCGGCCTCGCTGGCCTGGGCGTCACCATCATCGGCGCGGGCATAGCGCTCTCCATCTTCAGAGTCCAGGCCGACCAGTCCGTACAGGACAGCCAGCGGGCAGACCTGATGCTGAGCCAGATTTCTGCGCATGCGAAGGATGCGGCTGACCACTCGAAGAAGGCGCACAGTATCGTCGAGCAGCTATCCCGTGCGCGCCGGTCGGCGGATGCGGGGACGGAGCGTGCCACGCGGACGCTCGTGCAGTTCGCTCTCGAATCCATGCAGATACAGAACGACGACAAAGACGCAGCCGAGGAGGGGCCAACCACCGCAGCGGACGAGAACGCCATTGTCCACGTTGAAGGCGATGGAGAGTATCGGTACCCATCGGCCGTGCCACTGTACGTCATCGCCGACCTCGTGAGTTGGTTCCCAAAACCCGCACCGCAGCGGTGGACAGTCGCCAACCTCGTAGGCGCTTACAGGAAGTACAACTCAAAGGGGAAGCTCACCGGGGTGCCATGGATTCTCACGTTCCGGCGAACCAGCGGCGACCTGGTCGAGTACCGCATTAGCTACGCAGGTCGCGGCGATGGTCCGAGCATCTCGGTGTACTCCTCGGAGAGAAACCGTTGGCAGGACTTCCAGCCAACAGGCGAGGCGAAGTAGCGCTGGGCCAGCGTGAGCGCGCCGCAGCTCGGACACGTCCACGCCTCAGCCGTCGGATGCGGCGTCAACGGCACCAGGCAACGCTGACACTTGGGCGTAGCCTCCTCCAGGCCATCGCGGCCCTCGAACCACATCGCCAGCTCCTGCCGTGTGACGGTCACCAGCTCACCGGCCGGTCGCAGCCGGGATGCGGCCATCCGCAGTCCCTCAGCGACACGCTCCGCGCCAGCTCGATGCTCTGACTCGATGACCGCGCCACGCTCCATCGTGCCGTCCAATGTGACCGATTCATCCGCGCCGATGCTCACCGTCGAGAACTCCCGGTCGCCGAGCAGCACGGCCGTGATGGTGTCCGCTGCTTCATCGAAGTTCATGCCGACGACACTACGACTACTGATGCTCCCAGCGCCACAACTTGGGTGGGATGTGGGACCTATTCGCGTGATGCAAGCAGACCGCGAATCTCTTCGATAACTTGCTCGGGGTCGTAGCCCGGGTGCACTTCAATCAGGGCGACCCCGTGCGTCCGACACAATTCACGCTTCCGTTGGTCGCGCTCTTGCTGCCGAACAAAAGCCTCCGCGCCTCCGAAGCGCTCCACCGGCTCCGAATGCTGAAGCCCTTGATACTCCACGGCGACATACCGCTCCGGAAAGTAGATGTCGAGCGACTGCTGCCCCAGCCAACGGGGGCGACCCTGATGCACAACACGCTCGTCAGGGAACGCCGCGCGCAACTCGTTGAGGAGGGCGACCTCCGAGACCCAGCCTTCCCCAACCGGGTGCAACCCTTCGGCTTCTCGGAGCCGATTCTCTGCCTGCCGGTAAATGCTCTGGAGTTGTTCCAGAACGAACCAGTCGAACCAGTATGTGTGAACCCAGGGCGACGGCCACTCGATGGGCTGCCCAAGCCCCGGCATGCCTGCGAAAGCCTCGCGTGGACGTCGGTAGCCTCCGCTGAGGTCTACGTGGGCAAGGCGCTCAGCTATTTCACCTTCCGACAATGAGGTAGCAAAGTCGATTCCGGCCCCGTTGGCAGTGCCAAGGCGAACCCGGTCCACAAGCTTGCGCCACAGGTCCATGACCACGCTTTGGCCCAACTCGTCGTGCAACTCGTTGAGGATGTCAGACAAGTGCGTGCCGACATCCTGCTTTCGCTTCTGACCGAAGTCAGTAAGACGGTTACTCTGGCCCAGCCACTGGTCCACCATCTCGGGTGTGATGCGACCTTCCCCCGCAACCGAAGCGAGATTCACGTACAGCTCTAAATCTGGCCCTGCCGGACCGAAGCGGCGGAGGCCCGTCTCGAAATCGCCTACCAAGAATGCGAGGTCCGCGTGCCATCGTCGCGCGTACCCAGCCAGCGAGGTTCCAGGGGCTGTGCGCTGGAACAAGAGGAGCGCGTGCTTCAGGAATGCTGCATCCTTACGACTGTCGAGCCGACGGGCGGTCGCCTCGCGCAGCAATATGAACGCATAGGAGAGGTTTCCCTCCAGGTCGAGCGGCTCACCGGTCCTTACAGACTCCACGAAGCGCTGGTAGAACTCCTTCTGCTCGGTCGATTCGAGGTCGTCCGGACTGGAGAAGAAGTAGGTATGCAGCGTAGGGACGTTGCCGGGCGCAATCGGAGCTGGTTCGACCGTCGGGGCCGGTCCCGGGTACGCGGTACCCGCGATGATGTGCACGGTACCTGCTTTCTCCATCCATCTGAGGCGGTTCATCGCACGCTGCACCACAGGCTTCAACTCCTTAATGGGGACGCCCGTTTCGGAGGCGACAACGGCGGCTCTCAATGACCGCATTGCTTCGAGGTCCGAACGGTAGCCAGTGACTTCAGCGCGCCATGCGTCGCAATCGGCCCCAGTATCGACTGTCGCCATACGGTCAACAACTTGGCTCATGAGGTCGTGCACGGACTCGTCTTCGAACGCTGCCGCCAGGCGACCGTACTGCGACCCTAGAATAAATCGTGTGGGTACCCAGCCTCGGCGCGGGTCGTCGTAGCTGAGATAGTTCTCAAGGACTCGTCGAGTAAGGGCCAACGCCTCCACGTAGCGCTTCTGACGGAGCATGTCGCGGGCGTCGCCCGCAACGCTCGCGCCCTCGGTCTCATTTGGAGGGCGGACTGAACTTGTCATGACCCCATCATGGCCTGAGCGGCCGAATCAACGAGCCTCGTCGCTCTACCTCCGTTCGATGTCCGCTCATAGCCCAAAGAAGATAGCGGGTCAGTAGCTTACCTCTAGACTCGCGAGAAGTGGCTGCGCTGATGGAGTGCTGGAGTCTTGTCTGAGAAGGAAAAGAATGACTGAGTCAAGTCCCTCGCCGAAGGGCGTCACGATTTCACGGGGTGTACTCATCGGTGGCGGAGTTGTGCTCTTCGTACTTGTTATCGGCGTGGCCGTGCTCGTGGGAATCATGATTGGCGGCAAGGACGCGCCCGCCGCCGAACCCAGCAACGTGCCGACCACTAGTTCCGAGCCTGTCGTTGCCGAGCCGAAGGCTATACAACCAGCGCCTCCTCCGGCCGAGCCAGAGCCTGAGACGTTCCGCATCGGCGACACCTTCACGACAGGGAACGTCACGCTCACCATCCACTCAGTCGAGGTGACTAACTCCATCGCGACGACCGACGGTTCCCCGCTGACGCCGGACTCAGGTGGACAGCTCCTCCTCATCAAATCGACGTACTCGAACAGTAAGACGCAGGCCGACCTGTCGTGCGGAAACACCGACCTGTACATCCAGGTGTTTGACACGGAAGAGCGGGAGATGGCCCCGGTCTTCGAAACCGCCAGTATCCCCGGAAATCCCGGTTGCAATGACCACCTCCTGCAAGACACCCCGCACGAGTGGAACTTTGCATTCCAGTCCGTCGCGGGCGCTTTGCCGCTAGCCATCTCGGTAACCGAGACCGAGCAGTGGCTTGACCCGGTCTGGGTGGACATCCAACAGTAAGTGGCGGAGCGGCCAACGCCTTCCAACTCGATACGCTCGGGAGGTGACCAGCCAGTATCTTCCAGCCGGGTACCCGCCGATGCACGTGCACGACATCGAAGCGCCTGGCCAGACCGAATCCATGCGGGAGCTGCTGGACAGGGCGCGTGCGCTCACTGTTCTCGCTCATTATGCGCGACAGCCGCATGAGGGCAGTCTGGTGGCGAAGGCGAACGAGAAACTGCGAGCGGGCAAAGAGGACGGAGCCGGGCTTTTCAGTGCGTTCCTGAACGGTCGGCTCGACCACGCCTCCGCGCACGCGCACACGTTGTGCATCATCGCTTCGCATCCCGGAGGACCGCCCTACACGTCAATGGCACCCCATCAGCGCGCAATCATGGAGAACGCGCTGAGTGTGTGTTGGGTACTGGACGACCGCATAGACGACGCAGAGCGGTTCATACGTCTCGCCCAGCTCCTCATCGACGACCTGGACAGCATAAAGGGCGACCCACAACTCCCCGCTGACTTCGACTTCGATGAAGTGAAGACGAAGCTGGTCGGGAGGTACGTTGCTCGGAGTACGGTCGGCATTCGCCACGACAAGGCGAGGGCGACGGCCCGTGAGCGCGCGAAAAAGCCACTGTTGGGCCGTGCCGAACGTGCGCGGTCGCTGTTCGATGATGAGGTGGCAGCCGCATGGTACCGACTCTCGTCGGACAGTCATTACTCGCAGGCGTGGGACCAGATATTCCTGTACGGCGGGAGCGGTGTTCGCGTTGCCGGTGCCGACTGGGACATGGAGATGCCGGGGGTAAACCCACGGCAGGATGCCATCCGGAACTACGCTGCGACACTCAGAACGTTAGACCGGCTGCTTGCGGAATCTGCTCGTGTCCTGGAGTTTTCTGAGCACTGACAAAAAGGTTTGAGTTCTGACTTGACTCCGTACCGGTTGATGCGGTACATTGTCAGTAACAACTCAACAGCACTCTCTGGTGGAAAGCACCTCTGCATGAGGTGTCGGGCAACCAGCCCGGCAACCGCCACGTCGCCACCCAACACCGGGTCTCATCAGGCAACAGCCTGCGACATCTACCAGAGAGGAGTAGCCAAATGGCTACCAGCACTACCGCCCGCAAGGGCAACAACAAGGCCACCGTCAGCAACGGAGGCGTTTCGTTCACGTATGGACAGGCGATGGCGCTCATGCGCCAGTTCGAGCGGGCGCAGCAGGAGGACGTGTTCTACACGTTCATGCCGCAGGTTGAGCAGTCACAGGAAGCGGCCTGCCTCCGTGGCGGCCAGGTCAGCCGGTTCGTCCCGGTCGCCGAGCACAGCACGCTGACCGGCAGCACCGCAGACAACTACCTCATCGAGTCGGACAACCTTCCGGCTCTCATGGGGTACATCGCGTCGGGTGCGCCGAAGGCTGATGTCATCTACATCGACCCGCCCTACAACCGTCAGAAGAACGACCTGACTTACGCGGACACGAAGAAGGCGCGCAAGGAACTCACTCTCGGCGACGACCACGCTCCGTGGATGTCGTTCATGCTGCCGCGCCTTGTGCTCGCCCGTGAGGCCCTTCGTGACACCGGCGTCATCATCGTGCATATCGGACGGCACGAGGATGCCCACGCTGTGATGTTGCTTGACCGTGTCTTCGGACGGAAGAACCGCCTCGGGCAGGTCACGTGGGCGGGCGGCGAGTACAAGGGGACCGCTCGGTTCGTCTCCAACGAGTGCGACTACATGCACATCTACGCGAAAGACCGTGACGTGCTGGAAACGGCTGACCCGGAGTTCATCGGGCAGAACATGAGCGGCTTCGTAGACGACATCAAGCAGCGAGGCGCAACGGTCGAACTCGGCGCGATGTTGGGCAAGCGGGCGAACGGTAAGGCATGGTTCGACTACCCGAAGCACCGCGAACTCCTCGGGCGCATCCTTCCTGCTGTCGTGCCGACCGCCCGCCGCGACGAGTCGAAAGCGGAACCCATCCGTGTGCTGGATTTCTTCGCAGGTTCCGGTGCGACCGGGCACGCCGTGCTTGACCTCGACGCACGCGAAGGCGAGTCTTGGCGCTTCACGCTCATTACGAACAATGAGGGCGGCGAGCAGAATCCAGAGGACGGCATCGCGCGTGTTGCGACAGCGAAGCGGATGCGCGCTGCCGTGACGGGGGAGTGGGTACGCAGCACCAAGAACACTCGCACCTACGACGCGAACATGCATTTCTTCGAGCACAGCTTCGTCGATGCAGGCGAGGCCGAATCCTCAACCCCGTGGGCTGAGGTGGCGGTGATGGACTACGTATCTGAGTACCGTCGGCTTTACGCGCTCATCGTCAACGAGGGCGATTTCATCCACGACCTCAATGTCGTTGCGGACGACATCACGGCCTCCCTTCTCAACCTTGTGAAGGTGGCGTGATGAGTTACGAAATCATTCGCTGGTTCGAGTTCGACTCCGCCGCGCTGTCTTACAAGTTCGAATCGCGTTCAAGCAACACTTACCCGGAGCACCACTTCTCAACCGTCAAGGACCAGTACACGCCGGAAGAACTTGCTGAGAGCATGTCAACGTACGGTTTCACGCTGGAGGAGGCGTTCGTCTACGAGGCCATCATCGTGACGTTCCAGTACGCCGCAGCCGAATCGAGCGTGCCTGCTCGCCTTCGTCGGGCGCTGGGAGCTGTCGAGAGATGCATCAAGGGATGGATGCCGGACGCGCACGTGTACAAGGCCGGGAAGAATCTCCATGTGCTCGGCGACAACGTGCCTGCGCTGGTGAAGATGTGCGTGGATGCTTTCATGCGGTCCTACGGGAACCTACGCGGCGAGATTGAGGATGACCGCTACGTCATCGAACGGTGGCCTGGCAACTACATCTCCATCTACAACTTCGTGCTAGGGTCTGGCCTCGAACAGGCGCGTATCTACGGCAGCCGAGGTCTGGCCGAGGCGGCGATGAAGAAGCGCTCAAGGAAGTTGTACACCTCCGAGATGAGAGTCGTGCCGTACCTCAGTGCACTCGCATCTCAGAACGGCACCGCGTTCTGAGCGTCCCGCGCGACGTGCCACAACAGCCGCACCGCCAACTGCGTGGTGCGGCTGTTGCCGTCGAGTTCTTCAGCTAGGTCGTACGCGTCGTTGGGATGCGACCAAGCGCGGTCAGCGAACCGTTCGAGTTGCTTCCGCGCGTACATCATCGACTCATTGGTGGTGTCTGACCAGTTGTGGTTCGGTCGCGCCTCAATCCACCACCACTCCAGGATGTCGCCGAACGTGGACGCGTATTCCGGGTGTGGAGGAGGCGATGCGGCCGCGCGTCTCATCAGTTCGGCCTTCAGCACTTCCTCGGCGTGCTCGGGTGACCGTCCGAAACGGCGGACTTGCATCACCTTCTTGCGGACAGGGTCATGCAGTCGCGCTTGCGCAGCCCAACGCCCGTCAGGGGCTTGATGAGTGGAGATTTGTCCCCACTTGCCCTCCTCCAGCCGTTCGCGTGCCATCTACCCAGACTATCCTCCGCACTTGACTTTGTACCGCTATGAGGGTAAAACGGTACAAAGTCAAGTGCGTCATGAACGTCCCGTTCAGCCAGCAGATTCTGACAGCGGGAACTGGCAGTGACGGCCACCGGCACCGAGCGCACGGCAGCCGAGCTGACGAAATCGAAGGAAAGAGGCAGGGTATGCAGAGCACCAGAATGCTCATCGACTCCACCACGGTGGCCGTCGCGGCGCGAGGCCACCTCACGCTCCCCGCCGCGCTGCCGATGCTTGCCGACACGGTGGAAGGGGACGGCGTCTACTACTCGCCGAGCGCCCTCGACCAGCTCCAGCATCTTGACCAGACCAGGGATGTGACCATCTACTTGCCCGCTGGTCAGGCCCACGCTGCCGACTGGTTCCGCAACCAGGGCTTCACCATCGGACGCACGCCGTTCGACTTCCTGGTGAAGGATGCCGACGCGGTCGTGCTCCCCGAGCACCGCGAAGGTGGGCACCCCGCCGCACTCCGCGTGCCGGTCCTCCACCTCGGCGAGGTGAGCCTCTAAATGCGCATCTCCTACTTGCGGGTGTCCACCGCCGACCAGACCCTCGCCTCGCAGCGGCTCGCCATCGAGAAGGCGCTCGGCGAAGCCCCCGAGCGTGAGTTCGTCGACGAAGGTGTGTCCGGCCGGGTCATGCAGCGCGAAGGCCTCGACGCGTGCCTCAACGCTCTCCGGGAGCACGATTCGCTACATGTGTACAGCCTCAGTCGCTTGGGAAGGTCCAGCGCAGAGGTCATCCGACTCGTACAAGAACTCACCCGACCCGTCGAACAGGGCGGACGCGGCATCATCCTCCGCTCGGTCACTGAAGCACTCGACTCCTCCACACCCACCGGCCGAGCCTTCATCGGCATCCTCGCCGTCGTCTTCGAGATGGAGGCCGAACTGACGCGCGAACGGACGCTCGCAGGCCTTGCGGCCGCTCGGCGTGCTGGCCGCGTTGGCGGGCGCAAGCCATCGCTCACGCCGCGCCAGAAGAAGCAGGCGCTCTCGTTGTACGAACAGGCGGGGGAGCGACCCATCGACATCGCTGACACGCTCGGCGTGTCCGAGCGCACTGTATGGCGTGCCATTCGTGACGCCCGAGCAACCCGCGCGAAGGTCCACGGCAAGGAGGCGATGCCGGTCTGAGTAACTTGGTCATCATCGAGAGCACCATTCTTGCCCTCGCTGCCCGAGCGCTCGGCGAATGGCAGCCGCGCCAGCTCCACCGCATCGCCGCGCTCACTGCGCACGGTCAGCTCGGGGAGCAGGGTGGCGTCATCTTCAACAGCGAAGCCCTCGCCGAGGTCGAAGCACTCCAAGAAGCCGGGTACCGCGTCGGCGTCTGGCGACCTGAGGGGGGCGCTCCGAGAGCATCACGTTCTGGGGGAGTAACCGTCTCACCGTCTATCGAGGTTCACTGAGGGGAACCGTCGAGATGCAACAGCATCAGGCCGCGTTCGTGCTCACGCCAAGCAACAAGCACCGCAGTCTGCCCGCCTACAGAGAGCGTATGACTACCGGAGGTCTGCTGAACTTCCCTCCGCGCGCCGTGAACGCGGCGGTCGGCATGCTGAGAGGGGACTTCTACGCGTGATGGACTAGCGGTCATCGTCGACCAGGGCACGAGGATGGACTGGGACCGAGCCGCCGCAGCCGGATACGCGGCGGTCATTCTGCTGCCCGTCGGGCGCATAACCCAGAGCACCCGCGAGCTGACCGCCGAGGCCGAACGCGCCTTCGGGAGCGAGAGCGTCGTCTGCGCGCAGCGCGGATTCACGCCCCAAATTCTCGCCTCGGCCGCCGGTTGGCTCCGAGAGCAAGGGGCCGAGCGCATCGAACTGCGCGCCGACCCTCGCCACTGGGATGAGGCACGGGTTGGTATCTCGCTCTCGCGAGTACCAGGCATCCTCCTTCATGACCTCACGGGCGTCCCCTGGGATGCCGAAGCGCGCGAACTCCGCCCCCTCACCACCAGCACGCTGCTCATGGTCGCGGCAGACGCCGTCTTCACACCCATCTGCGAGCTGGGCTTCTTCGAGGAACTGGTTCTCGAAGAGGCAGGCGGTTGGGAGCAGCGCGCCATCGAGCAGTGTCGAGCAGTGAACGGCTGGGAGCGTCGCCTCGTGATGCTGCACTCCGCCCTCCGACCGGCCATGACGGTCATCCTCGCTGAACCGGGAGTCCGGCCCATGCATCGCGCGGCCACTCGCATGCTCAACGCCGTGCCTGACCGAGGGTTGCGGGCACGTCATACGTTAGGAGAAGCGTGGACGAGCGACGCAATCGTGAATGACGCGGCCCGCGTCGTCGAGACCACGAAGGCGCGCAGTGGCCGCGGGCCGCAGCGCATCGTCATCGTGGTTAGGGAGAGCACTGAGTGGGTCCACGATGCGCTCTCCCGCGCAGCCTGGATGCTCGATGAAGCGCGCGTCGAAATCATGAATGTGGACCCACAGCTCGGGCTGCTCGAACGGCATGTCACGGCGTTCTGGAGTGAAGAAGATGCCGCAGCTCACGCCGCGAACTTGGCAGCCATCCTCGCCGAGCGGGAGAGCACCGAACCCTTCTGACGGCTGTCGCTATGCTTCGACTATGACAGCGCGCATCCCCGTCCTTGCCAGCCTTGCGCTGTCGTCTTTGCTGCTCGCGGGGTGCGCGCCGCAATCAAGTGAAGTCCTGACCCCGTCGCAGTCTCAGACAGCGGACCCGACGCCCGCTCCAGAGGAGACGCAGATTCCGGAGGAGGTCACCGGCCAGCCTGGTGACCCTCTGACGGCTGAGGAGGCGAAGCAGCTCAACGGCCAGCGTGGTACATTGCGTCCGTATGAGATGAATGACGGCTCGTACGTCGTCATCGACGTGAAGCAGCCGCTCCCTGAGCCAGTAAAGCACGAAGTCGCTGACAGTCTGGGCAGCGTCGGCAACGACACCAGCAGCGCTCTTGGCCAGCTTGACCGCGAGACTTCGACCGGGAAGACCATCATCATGGTCCGACAGATTCACTACAGCTCCGCTACCGGCGGGGATTTCTTCGGTTGGCACGCGGCTTCGTACGCCAACGGGTTCCCTGGATTCCAGGGAGGCGATGCATCGAGTGTGGCTTCCCAGGCACAGGCTTGGGCTAACTCACAGCGTGACCCCGCTCAGTTCGAGGTCATCGTCGTCAACAACTGAGGGCATGAAGAAGCCCCGCTGAGAATCTCAGCGGGGCTTCTTCATGCCCTCATGCGGGCTTACCCTCCGCAGGTTCCGGCGCTCGCTGTACCGGACGAGCCGTAAGCGCTGTCGGCTTGACTTGTCATCCGTGCCGGGCGGGAGAGCACCGGACCCTTTTAACGGCTGACGCTATGCTTCGACTATGACAGCGCGCGTCCTTACCCTCGTCAGCCTTGCGTTGTCGGCTCTCGTGCTCACAGGCTGCGCGCCGGAAACGGAAGCGGGCGCGGCCCCTGCACCAATCGCATCCTCGACCGTAGAAGCCACACAGGAGCCAGTCACTGGCCAGCCTGGTGACCCTCTGACGGCCGAGGAGGCGAAGCAGCTCAACGGGCAGCGTGGGACGCTACGCCCGTATGAGAAGAATGATGGTTCGTACGTCATCATCGACGTGAAGCAGCCTCTCCCTGAGCCAGTGAAGCAGGAGGTTGTCGAGGAGATGGGCAGTGTCGGGAATGACATTGGTAGTGTCACGCAGAGCATGAACGACCAGACTACTTCCACCGGAAAGACGATTGTTCTCATCCGTCAGGTCCAGACTTCTAATGACGCTGGGCAGAACATCACGACATGGGCGGCCGGTTCGTACGCTAAAGGATTCCCGATTGGTATTCAGGGAGGCTCGGCCGAGGCCGTCCTTGCGCAGGTCCAGCCGTGGGTGGACGCACAGAATGACCCGTACCTTGAAGTGGTAGTCGTCTACAACTGAGAACATGAAGAAGCCCCGCCGAGTCTGACTCGGCGGGGCTTCTTCATGTTCTCAGTTGTTCTTAGCCTCCACAGCTACCAGCAGTTGCTGTACCGGAGGAGCCATATCCGCTACTGGCCGTCACGCGCCCCTGGGCTGGCAGACAACTTGATGTCATCGAGTTACCGGCCATCGTCGTGGAGAAGGAGGTTCCACCTGTTGTGGTGCCGACCCAGCTGCTCCAGAAGCCGCCGTCATTCTGACGGATGCTGGCGCTGTAGGAAGTAGCGTAGGTCATGCTGTTCCACGAAAGGGTGTACGAGGACAGGTTCGAGGCTTCTGCACCAGTACGGCAACGGGTACGGGACTGCTGCACGGATAGGTGACAGTTGCTAGTCACGCCGCCAGTGCGACGGTCGTGTTCATGATGGTCTCGAATTCGATGGGCGTCAAACGCCCGAGAGCTGCCTGCCGGCGTCGCCGGTGATAGGTGCGCTCGATCCAGGTCACGATCGCGATGCGCAACTGCTCACGGGTGGCCCACGACTGCCGGTTGAGGACGTTCTTCTGCAGCAGAGCGAAGAAGCTCTCCATCGCGGCGTTGATGCTCCTATATCTGTCAAGCCGCGATTTGGAGAGGTGGTCGGGATTCGCGGATGGGGCGCATCGCGGCCCAGATTTCGCGGGCGAGGAGTCGTTTCAGACACCGGATGATCTCAGACTTCGTCTTTCCTTCGGTGATCCGGCGGGCGACGTAAGCCTTGGTGGGTTCGTGGTGCTGCATGCGAACGATGACGACACGGTAGAGCGCGGCGTTCGCTTGCCGGTGACCGCCCCGATTGAGCCGGTGTCGGGTGGTCATCCCCGACGATGCGGGGATCGGGGCGACACCGCAGAGCCTGGCGAACGCGGCCTCCGAACGGATCCGTTCCGGATTGTCGCCGGCGACGATCAGCATCTCGGCCGCGGTGTCAGGACCGACCGCAAAGGCTTTCGCGAGGTCGGGAGCGATCTGCGCGGTCAGCTCTGCCAGGAGCTTCTCATGCCCGGAGATCTCGGCATCCAGTACTTCCCACCGACGAGCGATCGACCGCAACGTGTGCTTGGTCGACGCGATGATCGTGGTCACCTGGCCCGGACGAAGCGCCGCGCAACGGTGAATGAGCGCCATCTTCGATAGCGGCTGCAGCTCCTGACGCAGATCATCAGGGGCATTCACGATGACCTGCTTGAGGCTGATCATCGCGGATGTTCGCGCCTTGACGGCGATGTCCTTGGCGACCTTGATCTGACGGATCATCTCCACGGTTCCGTCAGCTGACTTCGGGATGGCCGTGGCCAGGCCCGCGAGAACTGCCCTGGCTGCATTCTCGGCATCGATCGTGTCGGACTTGCCTCGCAACCGCCGGTCGCGACGGTCCGTTCTCATCACCTCCAGCGTCCCGATTCCACGACGGCGCACTGCGCCGGCCAGGCCTGCGCCATAGGAACCGGTGCCTTCGATACCGAACGTGAGCTTCCCACCGAACGACTCGCCCCAGTCGATCAGCTGACCGTATCCACCGGAATCCGCCGCGAAAGACCGGCGATCCAGGACCGCGCCGAGCTCATCGATCGCGACGGCGACGTGGACGTGTTTGTGAGTGTCGACGCCGACAACGACTCGACGGTGAGGGGGACATGCTGCATGCTCATAGTGCTCGCTCCAACCAGATCAGGACAGGGTGAGTGACACTGGCCGGTCGGGTGGACGGGACTGTGATGGGACTGTTGCGATCAGGCTCCTATGAGGTCACGCCCGCCCGGCCAGCACCACGAAGGTGATGCGCCTCCTGACGGACGACAGATCAACAGCAAGGACACCCAGACTTCGAGGTCAGTCGTCAGCAAGAGTCAGGCCGCCAGGAGGTACTCGACACTCTCACAGTCCCCGGCCGCGGCCACGCGGCCCATTGATCCGACCAGGCGGTGACGGGTCAGCGCACGCAGGAATTTCCGGCTCCGAAATTGAGACCCGCGGTCGGAATGTATGACGCAGCCGGCGACGTCTCCACGCATCTGGACCGCGTTCTCGAGTGCGCGGACGGCGAGGCTCGACTTCATCCTGGAGTCGATCGAATACCCGACGATCTTGTTGGCGAACACATCCTTGATGGCGCAGAGATAGAGCTTGCCCTCCGCGGTCCTGTGCTCGGTGATGTCGGTCAGCCACAACTCGTTCGGCCCGTCTGCGGTGAACTCGTGCCGTACTCGGCCGTTCTCATCGGTCACGGTGCAGAGGTCGTCGTGGACTGCAGGGCCGGGCTTCTTGCCGATCTTGCCGCGTTTCTTCCCGAATATGGACCACCAGCCGTTGGCTGATGTGATCCGCCAGGCGGTCCGATCCGACATGGGTTCCCCGGCGTCCCCCGCCTCGTCGGCGAGGAGCCGGTGTCCGAACTCGGGATCGTCCTTGTGCGCGTCGAACAGCGCGTTCGCGCGATAGGCCTCCACGATCTCGCCCGCCGCGACGGGGTTCGCGAGCCACCGGTAGTAGGGCTGGCGGGAGAGCTTCAGTACCCGGCACGTCACCGTGACGGGGATCCCGTCGGCGGCGAGCTCTGTCACGAGCGGGTACATCATTTTCCCGGCAGATGCGCCTGCGACAGATAGGCTGCCGCACGCCGCAGCACCTCGACTTCCTGCTCCAGGAGCCGGTTGCGCTTGCGCAACTGCCGCATCTCCTCGCTCTCCGAGCGGGTCACTCCGGGTTGCTCGCCACCTTCGATGCGGGCTTCGCGAAGCCACTTGTCCAGCGTGCCGACGTGCACGCCGAAGTCTTTCGCGATCTGCGCGAGCGTGACATTCGCTTCACGGGCCTGCGCCACACGAACGACATCGTCGCGGAACTCCTTGGGAAACGGCTTGGGCATGATGACATCCTTCCAGGCCAGCCCTCCGGGCTAGCCAACTCAGATGTCACCTATCCGTGCAGCAGTCCCTACCGAAGTCACCATTACAGCGGAGGCTTGCACCGGTCGGCGTGCTCGGGATTGGCGGGTGGCTGAAGCTTGCCGACATCGAGACGGTGCGGGAAGCGGATGACACGCTTGCTCCTGGCCCGGAGACACCGCTGGCGCTTCCGGTGCAGTAGATGGTGCCGCCGCCCAGGGTGCGGGTTGCGCTGTTGGAGTACGTTCCAGCAGAACCAGAGTAGACCGAGATAGTGGCGGAGGCAGAAGTGGTGCCGCCAGTCCAGCGGGTGTATGTACCGCTGGGGCAGGAGCCACTGGCGCTTGCAGACCAGGAGGTGGAACGGGATGCGGAGGTGTTACCTACCCAGTAGGAGCCGACGTTGCCGTGGTTCACGTTGCCAGGGTTCACGCTCAGGCTGACATTGGTCGGCTTAGGCGGGATTGCGGCCTGGACGCCAGTGGTCTGGGTGCTCACGTTGCCGGAGTTTGCGAACACGCCGACACAGCGGGCCTGCACGGAGCTTCCGTACCAGCTACCCCATGTGACAGAGATTGCGCTGGTGCTGAAGGTCGGGCGGCCGTTCAGTCGGGTGCCGTCGTTCGGGGCGAACCAGCCCTGCCAGACGCCCTGGTTGCCTCCAGCGCCGTCGTTACGCCACTGGTACTGGACGGTGGTCGGAGCGTCGCAGGCGGCGCTCATGCCGACGCGGGTGCTGGAGCCGTGGGCCTGGCCGGTACGGAACGGCTGCTCCAGTGCCAGGCTGGCCGGGGTTTCCATGGATGCTCGATGAAGCGCGCGTCGAAATCATCGCCGTGGACCCGCAGCTCGGGTTGTTGGAGAGGCACGTGACCATGTTCTGGAGCGAGAAAGACGCCGCAGCACACGCCGCCAATCTCCACGCCATCCTCGCGGAGCGGGAGAGCACCGAGCCGTTCTGAGGTTGCCATTATGCTTCGGCTATGACTTCGCGCGCGCCCGCCCTTGCCAGCCTAGCTCTGGCGGCTCTCTTGCTCTCAGGGTGCACGGCCACGCAGTCTCAGACGGCGGAGCCGACGCCTGCGCCGGAGGAGACGCAGATTCCGGAGGAGATTACTGGCCAGCCTGGCGACCCGTTGACGGCTGAGGAAGCGAAGCAGCTCAACGGTCAGCGTGGAACGCTACGCCCCTACGAGAAGTCGGACGGCTCGTACGTCATCATCGACGTGAAGCAGCCGCTTCCCGAACCGGTGAAGCAGGAGGTTGCTGAGAGCATCGGCAGTGTAGAGAACACCGTCGGAAGTTCGGGGCAAAAGATTCTTGAAGAGTCGGCGTCAACTGGCAAGACCATCATCCTCGTCCGTCAGCTTCAGACATCTAATGATGCTGGGCAGAACATCACCACTTGGGCTTCTATGTGCGACGCTCGCGGTTTCCCTCTTGGTATCCAGGGCGGTTCTGCGGAGGCTGTTATCGCACAAATCCAGCCCTGGGTGGACTCCCAACGCGACCCCGGTCAGTACGAAATCATCGTCGTCAACAACTAAGCCGAGACCACTGAATCCGAAGCCCCCAGGTGTCCGCCTGGGGGCATTTTCGTGCGCGCGAGAAGAAGACCCCCGTTCGCGCCAGAAGACGGGTATGAGCACCCTTACCCCTCTCACAGAACTTTCCGACCGCGACCTCATGGAACAGCTTCGCGCGAACCCCGGCAAGACCCGCCTCGTCCGAGAGGTTGAACGCCGCACCGGCGCAGTCATTCAAGCGGCCGTTGCCACCTTCGAGGACGCTGAAGCTGCCTACTGGGAAGCACTCCACGAGGTCACCCGCATCACCGCTGTCGACTACTTCCTCGACCAGTTCTGCGCCGAGGCCGCTAGTCAGGAGCCGGGTGCCGTGCTCCGGAAGTTCGCGTACGGCCGCAGCCGCAGCACGCCGGTGCACAGGGCCGGACTCGTCGGTGAGAAGCAGCGCAAAGATGCTGCGTACGGCAACCGCGCCATGAGCATCGACGCCGCCCGCGAGGCGCACGGTTTCGACCTCTACGCCCCCGCCGAGCCGCTCAGTGATGTCGAGCGCGCGTGGAACACGCGCGTCATCCGCGAGTCCTTCCAGACCATCGCCCGCGAGCCGAGCGCGGCGACCGGGCTGCCGGTTCTCACGGAGAAGCAGATTGCCGCCGTCCTGACGCTCGGCAACCTGCACCGGGATGACGCACTCCCCGAGATGAACAAGCACGACGCCGCCGCGAAGACCATGCGCATCACCCGCGCGACTTTCGAAGAGCACCTGTGCAAGGCGCGAGCCGCCGCCGCGAACCACCCCGTTCTCTCCATCGCCATCTTCGAACTGTGTGGCGGGGAAGACCGGAACGAGCCGCACACCGCGATGGCGGTCGCAGCGTGACCCCTCGTGCGATGCAGCCGGAAGAAATGGCAGCGCTCATCGAGAGCCTCGGACCGCTCCACCTGCGCCCCGACGGTGTCACGCTCGTACACCGCGACGGCGGAGTCTTCCGCCTCGACGGCCCGACCGTGCGGCGCTTCGTCGCCGAAGAAGTCTGGAGGCCGATGCCCACGCAGGCTGTCGGCAAGGCCATCGAGATGCTCGCAGACCGCGCGCTCGACGTTCGAAGTCCACCGCCTGAAGCGGAGTAAAAATCCCTCCCGAACCGTCTCGGGAGGGATTTGTCGTACACGAGAAAAACACCCCCGTTCGCGCCAGAAGCAGGGTATGACGACGAAAAAGCACACCGTGCGCCTTGAAATCCCCGACCTTCACGACAAGCAGGAGAACTGGCTCCCCGCTTGCATCTACACCTGGGCTGACCGCTGGGGCTGGGCCACCGACCTGCGCATCCGCCGCACCGCCACCGCCATCGAAATCGAAGGCGAGCCGCTCAGCATCAACGCTGGCGAATGGGAGCGCACCTGGGACATCGCCCTTCACGAAGACACCTGGACTGCACGCGCCGAATACGGCATCCGCCTCACCGCGCTCGGCAAGAAGGCCGCCACCGTTGTGAAGACCTGGGCCGCTGACGGCCTCCACGAGACCGAGTTCGAGTTCACCTGCGCCGAGGTTCCGTTCACACCCGCCCTCGGCTACGGCTGGGACTGGCAGCCCATCCCCGTCGCGAAGACTGACGGTCCGTCCTGGCTCAGCGAGCCGCGCCACGGGCAGCGCGAGAAGCCCTGGGAGCGTCTCGACCAGGCCGTCAGCCCCGTCGTGTTCGCGAAGGCGCTCGGCTTCCTCACGTTCCAGTTCCCCGGCGAAGAAGAGACCATCATCTTCGGCGAGAACGGTCGGTACGCGGGCGTCGTCCGCTCCGGCGAATGGGTCGACATCCACGGCCTGACTGAAGACCTGGAGGATGCGGAAGCGCGGTTCGCAGCAGCACGTGCCGCCAGCGCCAACATCTTCGCCGAAGCGCTGGAAACGCGCGGTGAGCGCGACACCATCGAGAAGCTGAAGGCGCGCATCTCGGAGAACAACTACACCGCCGAGTTCTACTTCCCCACCCGCGAGGGAGCTGCGTCCTTCGGTCTGGACTCCGAGAACCGTCCCGTTGGCTCCCACGACATGCTCACCGCGCTGGTTGGTGGCAACCGTTCGACCGCAGCGAAACTTGCTGCCCGGTACCGGGAGGGACTGCTGCACGGATAGGTGACATCTGAGTTGGCTAGCCCGGAGGGCTGGCCTGGAAGGATGTCATCATGCCCAAGCCGTTTCCCAAGGAGTTCCGCGACGATGTCGTTCGTGTGGCGCAGGCCCGTGAAGCGAATGTCACGCTCGCGCAGATCGCGAAAGACTTCGGCGTGCACGTCGGCACGCTGGACAAGTGGCTTCGCGAAGCCCGCATCGAAGGTGGCGAGCAACCCGGAGTGACCCGCTCGGAGAGCGAGGAGATGCGGCAGTTGCGCAAGCGCAACCGGCTCCTGGAGCAGGAAGTCGAGGTGCTGCGGCGTGCGGCAGCCTATCTGTCGCAGGCGCATCTGCCGGGAAAATGATGTACCCGCTCGTGACAGAGCTCGCCGCCGACGGGATCCCCGTCACGGTGACGTGCCGGGTACTGAAGCTCTCCCGCCAGCCCTACTACCGGTGGCTCGCGAACCCCGTCGCGGCGGGCGAGATCGTGGAGGCCTATCGCGCGAACGCGCTGTTCGACGCGCACAAGGACGATCCCGAGTTCGGACACCGGCTCCTCGCCGACGAGGCGGGGGACGCCGGGGAACCCATGTCGGATCGGACCGCCTGGCGGATCACATCAGCCAACGGCTGGTGGTCCATATTCGGGAAGAAACGCGGCAAGATCGGCAAGAAGCCCGGCCCTGCAGTCCACGACGACCTCTGCACCGTGACCGATGAGAACGGCCGAGTACGGCACGAGTTCACCGCAGACGGGCCGAACGAGTTGTGGCTGACCGACATCACCGAGCACAGGACCGCGGAGGGCAAGCTCTATCTCTGCGCCATCAAGGATGTGTTCGCCAACAAGATCGTCGGGTATTCGATCGACTCCAGGATGAAGTCGAGCCTCGCCGTCCGCGCACTCGAGAACGCGGTCCAGATGCGTGGAGACGTCGCCGGCTGCGTCATACATTCCGACCGCGGGTCTCAATTTCGGAGCCGGAAATTCCTGCGTGCGCTGACCCGTCACCGCCTGGTCGGATCAATGGGCCGCGTGGCCGCGGCCGGGGACAACGCCGCGATGGAGAGCTTCTTCGCTCTGCTGCAGAAGAACGTCCTCAACCGGCAGTCGTGGGCCACCCGTGAGCAGTTGCGCATCGCGATCGTGACCTGGATCGAGCGCACCTATCACCGGCGACGCCGGCAGGCAGCTCTCGGGCGTTTGACGCCCATCGAATTCGAGACCATCATGAACACGACCGTCGCACTGGCGGCGTGACTAGCAACTGTCACCTATCCGTGCAGCAGTCCCGGACGTGATCGTGGCCATGCTCAGCTCCTGTTCGTGCGGTGATAGACGGCGAACGGTTCTGAGCGATCCTGATCCGCGACGGGGAAGCCGAGAAGGCGGTCACTGTCGCAGGTGAAGACCAGAGGAACCGGCTGGTCCTCAACCCGCGTGGTCTCCTCTTCGATGTTCTTGCCGAACGCGATGACGGTCTCGATCTTCGCCGAAGAGTCGGCCACCTCGACCACCGCGAACCCGCCTTCGTCGACGACGTACTCGCCACTGAGCGTGCCGTTCCACGTCGTCTCCACGTAGTTTCCGATCTCTGCCCCGTTATCGACGTAGATGTACCACTGCTCGAAGATCATCCGGAACTCGCCATCGGCGGAGAACACGACGTAGACCGTGCCGGTGACATCATCGGCCTCTCCCGCTGGGATGTCCCAGAACTCGCTGGATCGGTCGATCTCCCAGTCACCGGCCAGGCACTGCTGAACGGCCTGCACGTCGGAATGGATGCCGGACTCCGTCGACGTGTCCTCGTCCTGCGATGTGGTCGGGGTCGCTCCGGGGCCATTCATCGAGCCGGCGGACTGTTCGCCGTCATCGCAGGCGCTCAGTCCCAATAGGAGAATGCCCGCGAGCAGCCCGGCGCCCAAGGAGCGCCCGGTGCGGGATCCGTCGATCGTCCTGCTCATCCCGACCCTCATTGAGATGCCCGTTCCGGCCGAAGACACCGACCGTTCCTTGGGAACGAAACGAGCCGGGGTGTTCTGCGGTGGCGAGGCGTCTTCCTCATCGGTGTGTGCACGATGCTCCTCCAGGGTGCTCGACTGTCTGCGCGACTGCAGCCAGTACGCAGCAGATCAAGAACGTAGAGACAGCGTTGCAAACCCCGATCACGTTTCGCTCACGTCGTGCGAGAGACGTGGATCCAACATGCTGGCAGGTCGGCACCATCAGAGCTCAGGCCAGGTAGACCTCGCCTCCCGCGGCTTCGACCAGGTCGAGGCCGAGGAGCTGGATGGGCGTGCCTGCGCCCGGGGTGGCGTTCCCGTTCAGGATGCGGAAGGCGGTCTCTGCCAGAACGCGTGCGGTGAAGTCGTTGGCGTCGCCCGCACGCAACCATGCGTCGTGTGCGCGTCCGTCGGACCACCCCGCGGATGCGTGCCCCCAGGTGTTCGGTCGTGGCATGGGGCGTTCGCCGACCTGCATGGCGGCCAGTCGGCGAGCGGCGAACCGGCGCAACCCGCCCACGCGCAGGGCAGCTCTCGCCACCGGCAGCGCGGCGCGCCCCGCTCGACCGGTCGGAACCTCAGCCGTGGCTGCGATGATCTCGGGCGCGCCGCTGATGCGATGGGCGGCGAAGAGGTCGCCGGATGGCCAGGCTCCCGTCACCACCGAGCTCCCATCGGGGAGCGTGAGGGGCAGTGCCGAGGAGCCGATCGGTGCGGAGATGAATCGGCCGTTCACGATGCGCTGGCCTTTCGTAGAGAACATCTCGATCATGGTGTCGGACAGGGCCTGGCCGAGTGTGCCGGCGGGGGTCGTGAAGGATGCCACGGAGTCGACTCGTACCGTGGTCGGGACCGGGCGTTCGTCGCACAGGAGTGTGAGCGGAGCCTCCGTCCCGACGACCCCGAAGCCTGCGCCCGTCACCAGCGTCCGACCGTGCCGACGCGCGGCCTCGTCGAGGCCGGCGATCGTGGAAGCTGTCGTCACGTCGTTGGCGATGTCAACGTAGGAGGTGGTCGGGAGACAGGCCTCGGCCAACGGCTTGGACGTCGCGGAGAACGGCCCCACGGTGTTCACCACCACTGCGGGGCGCTGACGTCGAATCGCCGCGGCCATCGCGGCCGGATCGTCGGCGATCAGCGTCCGGGTCGCTCCGGTCTCGGCCGCCGCTGCCTCGAGCCGAGCGGCGTTCCTTCCCACGAGCACGGTTCGCGTGCCGCGTTCGGCGAGGATCGCTGCGGCTCGAGCCCCTGTCCTTCCCGTTCCGCCCAATACCCATACCTCGTCGGCCTGTTCCACAGTCGGCTCCCTCACTCGTGATGACATGCAATGTCATCACACTAGCATTTCGATGTCATGTCGTGTCATCGGCTAGCATGGCGGGATGGCGAGATGGGCTCCCGACTCCCGTGGTCGGCTGGAGAACGCCGCGTTCGAGCTTTTCGAGGCGGAGGGGTTCTCGGCGACTACCGTGCCGGAGATCGCCGAGCGGGCCGGGCTCACCACGAGAACCTTCTTCCGTCACTTCGCCGACAAACGGGAGGTGCTGTTCGCGGATGGTGCGATGTCCGAATACGCGCAGCAGATCATTGCGGATGCGCCCCCGGCCTCACCCCGATCGAGGTTGTGCGTCATCTTCTGCATCAATCGGCGGAGGAGCAGTTCAGTGGGCGGGCGGATCGGATCCGACGCGTGCGAGCCATCGTGGCGACAGATCCGACGCTTCGCGAGCGCGAGCTCGCGAAACGGCACGAGCTCTCCACGACGGCTGAAGCCGGACTGATCGAGCGGGGGTCGACGAGGTCTCAGCACGGCTGCTTGCAGACCTCGCCGTCACCGTCATGTACCTCGCCGTCGACCGTTGGCTGGCGTCACCCGATTCAGAATCCGAGCTCACCACCCGCATCGACGAGATCCTCGACGCTCATTCCGCGCTGCACGCGGATCACCGGGCTCCCCGCCCACGATGAACACGCACTCGCCCGGCAGTCACATAGGGATCTCGGACCGTATCAATGCCTCCGTCGCGGGCTTCGCCGGAAAGTAGCGCGGAAGGCCCTGTGGCTCACCGAGAAGCGATTTCGGCACAGCACTTTCGACCCGGAGAGGAACGCACGATGAGCAAGCGCATCAAGATCAGTTCCCGCGAGCGCGTCGTCGTCTACGGCGAGGATGACAAGGCGCCGTTCTGGATCGAACACATCGGCACGCTCATCGTGATCGGTCTCATTGTCGTGGTCGGTGGCATGGTGATTCTTGCTCTCTCCGATTGGGGGCGGGCCACAATGGTGGTGCTGTGCGGAGGTCAGGGTGGAACGGCCCCGGGGGCTGGCATCACACGATCCTCTTCACGGCTGGATCGACAACGCGGTAGCTTCCCGTGCGGATGTCGTCGAGCAGCGAGCCGCGCAGCGGCGTCCATCCGAATGTCGTCCTGGCCTTGTCCCCGGCGAGGGTGCCGGGTGCGCCCAGGATGAGCGCAAGCGGACCGAGGGCATCGGCAGCACTCGCGCGGGGGAGCGAGACCGGCTGCGCGCCCGTGGCAGCGCTGATCGCCTCGGCGAGCTCGCGCATCGTGAAGGGATTGGCGCCCTTGGCGTTGTAGATGCCGGCGCGGGGGTGCGCCAGTGCGGCGACGTAGAGGTCCGCGAGGTCGTCGACGTCGATGGCATCCCAGACCTGGGTGCCGTCGTCGACGTAGGCCGCGGTGCCGGCGGATGCCGCGCCGGCGATCAGACCGGTCACCAGACCTGACCCGCCGCGGCCGTGCACGAGTGCGACGCGCATCACGATCGGGGTGATGCCCGCGGCGCCGAGAAGAGCTTGTTCCGCCTGGCCCTTCACCGGCTGGGCGCTGCGCTCGGGAAGCTGCGCGTCCTCGTGACGGTCCTGTGCGGGATCGAGTCCGTAGACGAGTGCGGTGCTGGTGTACAGCACCGGCTTGCCCGTTCCCGCCTCCCCCGCGCCCGCGGCGAGAGCACGCACGGCGGTGAGCTCCGTCGCGGCGGCGTCGGCGGACATCGTGCCGTCGAAGGCGGTGTGGATCACGGCATCCGCCCTGGCCGCCGCCGCGCGAAGCGGGTCGGCATCCGCCAGCGAACCCTGCACCGCGGTCGCGCCGGCGTCAGCGAGCCGCTGGGCGCCGGTGGTGCTGCGGGTGAGCGCTTCGACCTCGTGCCCGGCATCGAGCAGGTGCTCCAGCAGCACCGAGCCGACGTACCCGGTGCCGCCCGTGAGGAAGATCTTCATTTTCGTCCTTTCCGCGCAAGCCCCTGCCCGCGCGGAATCGACGGTAAACTATGACACTGACGTCAAGGTCAAGTCGAGAGGTGCGATGCCGTGAGAATCGGAGAGCTCAGCCGCGAGACCGGTGCGAGCCCACGGGCGATCCGGTACTACGAGCAGATCGGGCTGCTGCGCTCGGAGCGCCGGGCGAACGGGTATCGCGAGTTCGACGACAACGCCATCCAGACCGTCACAACCATCCGTACCCTCTTCGATCTCGGGTTCCCCTCCGAGCTCGTCTCCCGTGTTCTGCCCTGCACCGGAGAAGCGGGCCCGATCGCCGGCGACTGCGGGGCGCTCATGCAGCGCGTCGCCGAGATCCGCGACGAGATGGACACCAAGGCCCGACGCCTCGACGCCACCCGCGACCAGCTCACGCAGTTCCTCGCCACCTCGAGTCAGCCGTAGTCGCGCGAGCGTCACCCCGTCTTCGACTCTCATTGTTCGCGCGTCAGCACGCCCTCGACGATGATCCGCAGCATCCGCTGCAACTGATCGCGCTGCGCAGCCCCACCGGCCACGACGAGGGCTCCGGCCAGCACCGCGCCGAGGTCGGCGGGATCGATGTCGTCGCGCAGGTCTCCGGTGCGCCCACCGGCGTCGAGGAATGCCGTCAGCAGCTGAACGAGTTCGCTGCGCATCGCGCTCGGGGCGATGCGGCCGGATGCCATGGCCGAGGCCAGCGCGTCGCTCATGCCGTGCTTGGCGGCGGCCCAGTCGGCGAGCAGCCCCATCCACTCACCCAGCGCCCGCGCCGGCGACTGCGTGCGCAGCAGCTCCTGTGCTCCGCTGTGCAGACGATCGAGCTGATCGCGGTAGACCTCTTCGATGAGGTCCTCACGGGTGGGGAAGTGACGGTAGAGCGTGCCGCTGCCGACGCCGGCGCGACGGGCGATCGAATCCATCGACACCGGGCCCTCTGTGGAGGAGAACACCTGGGTCGCGGCGGCGACGATCCGCGCTCGATTGCGGCGCGCGTCGGTGCGGGCCGGTGGTGCGGAGTGGGGTTCGCTGCGGTCTGCGGGCATGACAGCATCCTATCCGGGGAGCTCTCCGGTTAGGATGGAGATAAGTGGAGACCTCTCCGCTTTCAGAGCAGCCACCCGTTCGGAGGAGAAGATCATGCCCACAGCGCTCATCATCGGCGGAACGACCGGAATTGGCAGGGCCACCGCCCTCGCGCTGCGGCGGTGCGGATTCGACGTCGCCGTGACCGGTCGGAATCCCGACTCCATCGCCGCAGCTCGCCGAGAACTCCCCGAGGAGGTGCTCGTGATCCGCTGCGACGCACGTTCGCTCAGCGAGACGGATGCCATGATCGAGACGGTCCGAGAACGATTCGGCACCCTGGACGCACTCTTCCTCAATGCCGGGGTCAGCCGTCCCGCAGCGATTGCCGACGTCACCGAAGCCTCCTTCGACGATCAGGTCGACATCAACTTCAAGGGGCAGTACTTCACTCTGCAGAAGGCCCTGCCGTTGCTGCGCGACGGGGCCTCGGTCATCCTCACCGTCGGTGCCGGCGTGAGCCGAGGAATCGCCGGGGAAGCCTGACATCGGCGACGCGCGGTGCCCTGCTGGCGATGATGCCCTCGCTCGTCCTCGAGCTGGCGCCCCGCCGCATCCGCATCAATGCCGTCAGTCCCGGCGCGGTCGACACCCCGATCTGGGACAAGCTGGGCGTGCCGGAGGATGCACGGGCAGCGACCCGTGCCGGCATCCCGTTCGGGCGCTTCGGTACGAGCGACGAAGTCGGTGAGGTGGTCGCCTTCCTTGCCTCGGATGCCGCCGCCTACATCACCGGCCAGGAGGTCGCCGTCGCCGGCGGATGGTGAGACTCGAGCGGATGCTGGAGCTCAGAGCCCCACTCGCCCGGTCGCCCAGTAGGGCTTGGTGGTGATGGATCGGCGGTCGAGCACTTCGCTGTCCACGAGTGCGCGTCGCTGACGCTGAAGGGACTGCGCGTGTCCCAGCAGCAGTGCGCCGTCGATTCCGGCGAGAGCCCCGCCCTCGATCGCGGAGTCGAGCCACCTCTGCAGTGTGTCCCCCGGCGAGCCACCGGCAGGAACGAAGCGGAATCCGGGCCACTCCCGTGCGAGCGCCGGAACGGATTCGGCCGAAGCCTCGACGGCGACGAGCGGATCCGGCTGATCTGCGGTGAGGGCATCGAACGTGCCGAGCGCGGACCCGTCCCCGAGATGCAGGCGGCGCCTGCCGTGTTGACGGAGCGGCACATGGCGTGCGGCCAGGAGGGTCATCTCAGCATCCGGCCGAAGGCCGCGCAGCCAGAGTGCGCCGGGACCGCCGGTCTCGAGCGCTGCCAGGACATGGATGCGGTCGGGCTCCTCCACGCGGCGCACCGTGTAGCGTCGCGCTTCTGTGCGCGTGACGCGCACCTGAACCTCGTGGCCGGGCTGCCACCCTCCTGCGGGTGGCTCCGCTCGCAGATCCAGGTGCAGGAATCCGGGTGCCGGTTCGGCGACGCGCAGCACCCGCGTGGGTCGTCCGAGCGCCGACTCGACGATTCTGCCGACGATCGACGGCGCTTTGGGCATAACTCTGCTCCTGTTGCGGTCGAGATGGGTCATCCCTCGGTGTGGACGCAGATCAGACCATACCGTTCAGTTCAATCTCCCAAAACTGAACGGTTCAGTTTCATGATTGGGCGCCCATGCCGAGCGCCATCACAGCGTCTGACCGGCCAGGAAGTGCCAGCCGAGCCACCACCAGACCACGATCACTGCAAGGCGCACCGCCCGGTCATCGAGCAGACGATCGAACAGCTCGGTCACGGTCGCCTCGGGATCGCTCACGCGGATGCGCCACGACACCAGCACCAGCGCTGCGGCGCAGAGCAGGAAGAACGCGGTGCTGACGATCATCGTGCACTCCCCGCCCTGCTCCGCGGAGCACGAGGAACACTCCGCACGCCAGCCAGGCGCCGGCGAAGACCGCCTTCCCGAGCATCGTGCCCAGCAGGGGATCGACCAGGTCGCTCAGCGCGAAGCTCGGCTGATCGGGGGCGAGCCGGCCGACGATGAACTGGGACAGCTCCCACAGGCATCCGATGACGATGATCACCGCCCACGCGACGCCGAGCCGGCGAGAGCCGCGGGTCCACTCGCGCGGGCGGGTGGCCGCGTCCGGCCACGCCGCGACCAGTGCGGCGGCGCCTATCACCAGCACGGCAACCATCATCGCGATACTGTGCCGCGGCAGCAGCGCGGTGACGGCGGCGAGTCCGGTCGCGCAGACAACGACCGGACCCGAACGGATGCGGTGGGCGCTGCTTCGCGGCATCCGGATGCTGAACAGCACCAGCACGACGGCCACGAGGAACACCCCGGCATCGAACCATTCCGCGCGCATCACCTGCACGATCCCGATCAGCACGAGGATCGTCAGCCAGCACGCCACCGGCCAGCGCATCATGCCCCTGCGCGCGGCCCCGTCGGCATCCGTTCCCGAATCCATCGCCACTCCACTGGGCATGCTAGCCCTGCTGCATGTCTTCGTGTGGCCGATCTGGTGGCTTCGCGTGTTGGGAGGCCGCGATTCGCGACCCGCGAGCATGATGGCGATCCTGTTCTGGGCTTCGCGTGGCCCATATGGTGGCTTCGCGTGCGGGGAGGCCGCGATCTGCGACCCGCGAGCGGCGAGAACACAGACGCGTGCCGCACGAACTCGTTCCGCGGTGTGGAAGCCGGTTACCGAAATGGCCGCACAGTGCCACGCTGGAGGCATGAGCCTTCCTCACGACGACATCGACCCCGACGGACTGCTGGAGTACTCGGTGGTCTTCACCGACCGCTCCCTCAACCACATGTCGGCGCGCTTCGTCGACGTGATGCAGCAGACGCTCGCCATCCTGCGCGAGACCTATGGCGCCGACAGCGCTGTGGTGATCAACGGCGGCGGAAGCTACGCCATGGAGTCGGTCGCTCGCCAGCTCGCCACAGCCAGGACGGTGCTCGTGGTGCGCAACGGCCTGTTCTCGTACCGCTGGTCGCAGATCCTCGAGGCCGGATCCATGGCATCCGCCGTCACGGTCTGCGCCGCCCGGCCCGACGGCGACGGGCCGCAGGCAGCATGGAGCCCGGCTCCCATCGACGAGGTGACCGCGACGATCCGCGCCGAACGTCCCGCGGTCGTCTTCGCGCCGCACGTCGAGACGGCCGCCGGCATCCTGCTTCCCGACGACTACGTGCGCGCGCTCGCCGACGCCGTGCACGAGGTGGGCGGTGTGCTGGTGTTGGACTGCATCGCCTCCGGCGCGATGTGGGTCGACATGCGCGAGCTGCAGGTCGACGTGCTGCTCAGCGCGCCGCAGAAGGGTTGGAGCGGCACCCCCGGCGTCGGGTACGTCATGCTCAGCGAGCGGGGACGAGATGCCGTGGCATCCGGCGCATCCACCAGCTTCGCGTTGGACCTGAACCGCTGGCTGGCCATCTCGGACGGCTATCGCGACGGCCGGGCCGGCTATCACGCGACCATGCCCACCGACTCGATCGCCCGCAACCTCGAGCAGATGATCGAGACCCGCGAGCGCGGCCTGGGGGCCCTCCGCGATGCACAGGTCGAGCTCGGGACGCGCGTGCGGGCCCTGCTCGCCGAGCGCGGCCTGCCCTCCGTCGCCGCATCGGCCTTCGCCGCCCCCAGCGTGGTCGTGGTGCACACCGCCGATGAAGGGCTGCGCACCGGGGCCCGTTTCAAAGAGCAGGGCGTGCAGGTCGCCGCCGGCGTGCCGCTGCACTGCGGCGAACACGAGTCATTCTCCACATTCCGGATGGGGCTGTTCGGGCTCGACAAACTCGGCGATGTCGACGGCACCGTCGCCCGGCTGGCGACGGCGCTCGACGCGATGGGGGCGTGACGGATGCTCGCACTAGTGTGAGGTCATGGACCTGCGCGTCGCCGCCTATGCCGTCGTCACCGATGATGACGACCGCGTGCTGCTCGCCCGCTGGACCACGGGGCGTCGCGTCGCGTGGACGATGCCGGGTGGCGGGCTCGAAGACGGCGAGGACCCCGAGGTCGCCGTGCGGCGAGAGCTGCGCGAGGAGACCGGATACCAGATCGAGACGACCGAGCTGCTCGGCATCCATTCCCGCGTCATCCCCGCCTCACGGCGCGTGGGCGCGGCGTCGGCGCCCCTGCACACGCTGCGCATCGTCTACCGCGGCCGGATCACCGGCGGGGCGCTTCGCTTCGAGAAGAACGGATCCACCGACATGGCCGCCTGGTTCACGCGCGACGAGATCGCCGACCTGCCCCGGGTCAAGCTCGTCGGAATCGCGCTGCGCATGGCCGGGATCCTCTGAGACGGCCGGAGCCGCCTGGGATGGTGCGGAGTGCTTGCCGCGTCAGCCTCGGGCCCCCTCGGGCACCGAGATGTCCGCGACGGTGGCATCGTAGGCACGGATGAGGGCGTCGGCGTCGACGAACAGACTGTATCCGTGCGCACCGGCGCCCATCGCGACGCGGCGCCCGATGATCGACTCGTCGGCGTAGATCGGCCAGTCGGTGGTGCTGCCGATCGGCACGATCGTGCCGCGCTCGTATCCCGTGGCCGCCAGTGCGAGCTCGGGTTCGGGAAGGCGCAGTCTGTTCACTCCGACCACGGTGCGCAGCTTCGGCCACGAGATCGCGCGGCCACCGGGCACCAGCGCGAACAGATATGAGTCGTCGGAGCGCTTCACGACCAGGGTCTTGACGATGTCCGCCGGCTGCAGCCCGAGAAGCGCGGCGGCTTCGGGCAGGCTGCGCGCCGCAGGCCGCTCCCGGATCTCGATCTCGAGGCCGCGGGCGGATGCTGCGGCGCGCACCCGCTCGTGCGCTTCGCCCTGTGCAGGGCTTGCGGTCATGCTCAGGCGTTCGGGGTGGACAGCGGATCGTCCGCCACCCACAGCTCGTCATCCGCGCGCAGAGCCTGCCAGGCGGCGACCACCACGCCGATCGCGGCGGCGGCGCCGAGCACGATCGCGACGACCGAGCCCAGGCCCAGGCTCTTCTTCTTCGGTGCCGGAGCGACACCGTGCATCAGCTTGCTGCGCTTGGCGTTGGCGACATCCCAGGCCGACAGGGCAGTGCCCACGACGCCGCCCACCACGGGCACGACCTTGTCGTCGACGACCTGCTTGCCGATCTTCAGCCCGCGGTCGACGGTCGGGGCGACGCGGCGGTTGTAGGTGTCCTGCACGACAGGAACCACCTGCTCGCGATTGAAGTGACCCAGCTGCCGACCCGCCTCGCGGGCGACATCGGCGGCGTGGCCGACGAGCTCCTGCTGCGCCTCCCACAGCTGCGTGGCATTGTCCTGAAGCTTGCGGAGTTCCTTCTTGCGCTTGCGGCTGAGGTTCACGTTGCTCTCCCGTCGGTCGGAGTTCGTAGTGTCTCATCTTGCCAGACGAGGCTGGATGCCAGCAGGGATCTGGCGAAGACGCAGAAGTTGTGCCACTATCTGCACTCGCATAGTGACCCTCTGCGAGAATATGACCATGCCTCATGCTTCTCACGTCGCAACCCTGCACACCAACCACGGCGACATCGTCATCGATCTGTACGGCGATCACGCCCCGAACACCGTCGCGAACTTCGTCGGCCTGGCCGACGGCACCAAGGACTGGATGGATCCCGCCACCGGAAAGCCCGGCGAGGGCCCGCTGTACAAGGACGTCATCTTCCACCGCATCATCCCCAACTTCATGATCCAGGGCGGCGATCCGCTCGGGCAGGGCGTCGGCGGACCCGGTTACAACTTCAACGACGAGATCCACCCCGAACTGAACTTCAACGAGCCCTACATCCTCGCCATGGCCAACGCCGGCCTGCGTCGCAACGCCATCACCGGCAAGGCCGAGGGCACCAACGGCTCGCAGTTCTTCATCACCACCGACCCGACGCCGTGGCTGCAGGGCAAGCACACCATCTTCGGTGCCGTCGCGGATGACGCCTCCAAGGCCGTCGTCGACGCCATCTCGGCCGTTCCCACCGCCGCCGGCGACCGTCCGGTCGAGCCGGTCGTGCTGCAGTCGATCGACATCGTCAAGGCCTGAGAGCACGAGCCGATCCGGATGACCACGCCAGAATTCGCGAGCAATCGAGACAACTTCTGCTACCGGCATCCGGGTCGGCAGAGCTTCGTGCTCTGCCAGCGCTGCATGCGCACCATCTGCCCGGAGTGCCAGACCCAGGGGCCGGTGGGGGTCATCTGCCCGGAGTGCATGAAGGCGCAGCGCAAAGCGCAGTCCCCTGCGCAGAAGCACGCGAACCGCAGGTGGGGTGGCGGCGCGGTCGCGATGGCCGGCCGCAGCGGCCGCCCGATGGTGACCTACGTCCTGCTGGCGATCACCTCGGCGATCGGCCTGCTGCAGCGCTTCCCGGCATCGGCGGCCAGATCACCGTCCAGCTGTGGTTCCGGGCCGCCTACCTCTACCCCGATCTCTCGGGTGCGCCGTTCGAGCCCTGGCGCATGCTCACCGTGCTCTTCGTGCACGGCGGGTTCATCCACCTCGCGCTGAACATGCTCGCGCTGTGGATGCTGGGCCAGATCCTCGAGCCGATGCTCGGCCGCGGCCGCTATCTGGCGCTGTACCTGATCAGTGGGCTGGGCGGCTCGGTCGCCGTCGCGATCCTCGATCCGGGTGCCGCCACGGTCGGCGCCTCCGGCGCGCTGTTCGGGATGATGGCCGCGCTGCTGATCATCGGCAGGCATGTCGGTGCGAACGTCACCGGCATCCTCGTCATCCTGGTGATCAACTTCGTCTTCGGCGTCGTCGTCGGCGGCATCTCCTGGCAGGCCCACCTCGGCGGTGTCGTGGTCGGCGCGATCATCGCCTTCATCTACACGCGCACCAGACGCCGTGAGCAGCGGATCTGGCAGATGGTGCTGCTGGCGGCGCTCACGGTGCTGCTGCTCGTCGTCGTCGCGTTCGTGCCGCCGGCGCTGATCCTGGGCTGATCAGAGGTTGTCGACAGCCTTCTCCCCATGTGAATAACACGTGTGTAATTCTCCCCAGTTGTGGAGAACCCTGTGGATAACTCGAAGGCCCCTCACTGCAGGTGAGGGGCCTTCGAAGAACTGCGGATGCTGACGGTCAGCGCCAACGCGTGGTCATCAGGAAGCCGATCAGCGCGATGCCCAGGCCGATGCCCAGGTTCCAGCCCCTAGGCCGGGAATCGGGTACCGCGACTCCGAGATGTAGTACACCAGGATCCAGACGAGCCCCAGCAGCATGAAGCCGACCATGACGGGCTTGAACCAGACGGCGTTGGGTGCGGCCTCGTCGCTCTCCGGACGGTCGACGGGCTCTTCGGGTACGCGGGATCGTGCCATGCGGTTCAGTCTAGCGGGGACGAATAGACTTCCTCTCATGCATGCTCTCGCGTCGTCCCGGCGTCCGCGTCGTCGACCCAGGGCGACCGTCGCCAGCGTGCTCGGCGAGCTGCTGCTCACCGCCGGTGTGCTGGTGCTGCTGTTCGTGGTCTGGCAGATGTGGGTCGGCGACATCATCATCGACGCGCAGAAGAACGCCGAAGGCGCCGAGGTCGTGCAGCAGTGGGCCCAGGCCCCGGTGCCCGAGCCGCCGCCTCTGGTCGAGGAGCCCGACGGCACCACCTACTACGAGCCGCCGATCCTGCCGCATCCGGCGGATGCCGAGAAGTTCGCCGTCATGCGCATCCCGCGCTTCGGTGACGACTACATCAAGGACATCGCCGGAGGCACCACGCGCGCACGCACCCTCGACCACATCGGCATCGGCCTGTACACGCAGTCGAAGATGCCCGGTGAGGTCGGCAACTTCGCACTCGCCGCGCATCGCACCACCTGGGGCAAGCCGTTCAACAAGATCGACAAGCTGAGGCTGAACGATGCGATCGTCATCGAGACGCCCGACGGCTGGTACACCTACCGGTTCCGCACCCTGGAGTACGTCAAGCCCACCCGGGTCGACGTGCTGCTGGATGTGCCGCAGATGCCCGAGCTGCAGACCGGCGAGCGGTACATCACCATGACCGCGTGCTCCCCGTTGTACTCGCTCGCCGAGCGCATCGTCGCCTACGGTGTCTTCGAGGGCTTCCAGCCGCGGTCCGAAGGGCCACCGGCGTCCCTCGCCCACGTCGACGTCGCCCCGCCATCACTCTGAGGAGACCCTGGATGTATGCCGCACTCTGGCGCCTGCTGCCCGGTCCGTGGTGGGTGCGCCTGATCATCCTCCTGGCGCTGCTGACCGCGGTGCTCTATGCGCTGTTCTTCTACGTGTTCCCGTGGGTGAGCCCGATCGTATCGCCGGCTGAGGTCGACCTGGAATGAGCGTGCGCGTGCTGGTTGTGGACAACCACGACAGCTTCGTGCACACGCTGATCGGCTATCTGGTCGAGCTCGGTGCCGAGGTGACGATGGTCGAGGCGGATGCCGGGATCGCGTCGCTGCGTCGGATGCTGGACACGCATGATGGCGTCATGATCTCCCCCGGCCCCGGCACGCCCGCCGATGCCGGGGCATCACTCGAGGTGGTGCGCCTGGCGGCGGAGAGACGGATGCCGCTGATCGGCGTCTGCTTGGGACACCAGGCCATCGGCGAGGCGTTCGGCGGCACGGTGGCCAGGGCGCCCGAGCTGATGCACGGCATGGTGTCGCAGGTCAGCCACGACGGGTCGGCACTGTTCGACGGCATCCGCTCGCCGTTCTCGGCCGGACGGTACCACTCACTTGCCCTCGTCGAGGCGCACCTGCCGGCCGAGCTGACGGTCACGGCTCGCGCCGAGCAGGGCACGATCATGGCCATCGCCCATGAGAGCCTGCCGATCGTCGGCGTGCAGTTCCATCCCGAGAGCGTGCTCACCGAGAGCGGCCATCGCCTGCTCGGCAACTGGCTGGCGGGCGTGGGATCAGTTCACTCCCCCGCCACGCAGTAGCTCAGCCCCACGGTCGAGAGGATCGGCACCTCACCGGGCGAGACGCTCATCGAGAGCACGGTGTTCGGGGCCTGCCCTTCGGCGCACGGCCCCAGCTCGTTGGGGGCTGCGGTCAGCGCCAGCGCCTCGAGCTCTTTCGTCGCTGCGTTGACCGTGAAGCCGGTCATGTCCTTGATGGTGACCTTGCCGTTGGCGACCACCAGGTTCACCGTCGTCCCCGGGGTGACCTGCTCGCCGGCCTCCTGGCTGGAGTGCAGCACGGTGCCGGCGGCGGCGCGCGGATCGTTGGTCTGCTCGATCGTGCCGAGCTCGAGCCCGGCGTCCTTGAGCACCTTCTTCGCGGCATCCTGCGAGAGGCCCTCGATCACCGGCATCTTGATCGTGTCGGCGCCGATCGACACGTAGACGATGATCGACTCGCCCTTCGACACCTTTGCGCCGGTATTGGGCAGCGAGCGGATCACATGATCCTCCTCGATCTCCGCATTGGACTCGTGGCGCACGTCGGCGGGGAGCTCGACCTCTTTCAGCTTGCTCTTGGCCTGATCCAGCGTCAATCCGACGAGATTCGGCACCGTCACCGTCGTGGTCGGCACCGTGGGCGGCCGCATCGACAGGCTGACCACCCAGAACAGCACCGAGATCAGCAGGACGGCCAGCAGCGCTACCCCCGCCCAGATCCAGGCGACCGGAGGACCCGACTGGGTGCGCGTCATGGTGGTGTCGGTGCTCAGCTGGCGCAGCGAGCGGGCCGTCTCCTGCGCCTGACGGGGATTCGGGCCGTACAGCTCGCTGGTGAGCGCACCGATCTGCTTCTTCGTGGGCGCCGCACCCGAGGTGGCCTCCTGCAGCGCCGCCCGGAAGGACCCTGCGTCCGGAAAGCGCTGGTACGGATCCTTGGCGAGAGCGCGCAGCACGATGGCATCCAGCGATCGCGGCAGCTCTTCGTTCACCTCCGACGGCGGCGTCGGCGTCTCGCTGACGTGCTGATAGGCGACCGCGACCGGCGAGTCACCGCGGAACGGCTGACGGGCGGTGAGCATCTCGTACAGCACGACACCGGCGGAGTACAGGTCGGTGCGCGAGTCGACCGACTCGCCCTTGGCCTGCTCCGGTGAGAAGTAGGCGGCGGTGCCGATGATCTGCGTCGTCTCGGCGACCGTCGACGACGAGTCCGAGACGGCGCGGGCGATGCCGAAGTCCATCACCTTGACCGAGCCGGTCTCGGTGATCATCACGTTGCCCGGTTTGATGTCGCGGTGCACCACACCCGCGCGGTGCGAGTAGTCCAGTGCCTCGAGGATGCCGTCTGTGTAGCGCACTGCGTCCTCGACCGACAGCGGGCCGGCAGCGATGATGTCCTTCAGCAGCGTGCCCTGCACGAGCTCCATGACGATGTACGGCTCATCGCCCTGGGCGCCCGCCTGTCCGGAGCCCGCCGCGGGATCCCCTGCGTCGAAGACGCGCACGATCGACGGATGCGACATGCGCGAAGCCGCCTGCGCCTCCAGCCGGAAGCGGGTGCGGAACGCGGTGTCACGCGCCAGTTCGGGGTCGAGGATCTTGATCGCGACTTCGCGGCCGAGAGTCAGATCGTAGCCGCGGTGCACCCGGGCCATGCCGCCCTGGCCGATCACTTCGTCAACGCGATAGCGGTCGGCGAGAATACGCGGCTCTGTCGACACGTCTCGTCTCCCCCTGGATGATTCTCGAAGTCTGCAGTCAGACTACCCGTCGTTTCCTGACTGATCGGCGGGAGGGGAAGCATCATCGTCGCCTTCGGGATCGGCTTCCGCAGGCTGGATCGTCGTCGAGGTGCCCGATCCGGACATGTCGGACGGACGGTCACCGCAGAAGGCCCGATAGGTCGCGGTCACGGCCTTGCCCGCCGAGCCCTCATCGACGATGATCACCTGGGAACCGTCGCCCGGTGTGAAGCTCATCACGGTCTTGGTCGGATCCGCCTTGAACGTCGCGTTCGTCAGCGTCACCTCGTAGGCGTTGAGCGGAGCGGTTCCCGACGGGCAGGTATAGACGTTCCAGTTGACGGTGGCCTCCTGGCCCTCGGTCACGACGCCGGGGATGCTGGGCGGAGTCAACGGGGCCTCGATCGCGACCTGGTCGGCGTAGTACTTGACCCGGATGGTCGCCGGCGGCGTCTGGTTGCCGCTGTCGAGCACCTCGTAGATCTTGCCCTGCTCCGCCTCGGTCTCCGCCGGGTTCCCCGGCTGGCAGTCGGGCTCCAGGCCGTTCTCGGTGAGGATGGCGGTCGCCTCTTCGCAGGTCATCCCCTCCAGGCCGAGCGCGTTCACGTCGACCGGCGTGGGTGCGTCCTCGGTCGGGGTGTTGTCCGGGGTGACCGGCGGCGCCGAACTCGATGTCTTCTCTACCGGGCCGTTGTCGTCCTGGTTGAGGAACAGGCTCAGCAGGGTGCCGCCGAGGGCGATCACCAGCAGTGCGATCAGTGCGATCAGCGGCCACGTCCACGGGCTGCGCTTCTTCTTCTGCACCGGCTCCTCGGCGGCGGACTGCTCGGTGGGCAGCTGCGCGGTGGTCGGCAGGATGCGCGTGGCGGCGCCGTCGTCCATCCCGGTGAGGATGCGGGTGGCGTCATCGGCATCCGCCACACCGGCTCCCGCGATGGCGGGCACGGCGATCGCCGCCGAGTTCAGGTCGCCTCGTCGCAGTGCCTGTGCGGCGCGCGACACCGTCGCCGCCGACGAGGGGCGGTCGGCGGGCTTTTTGGCGATCATCGCCATGACCAGGTTCTGCACCGGAGTCGGCACCGTCGCCGGCAGCGGCGGAGGCTGCTCGTTGATCTGCGCCATCGCGATGGCCACCTGCGATTCGCCCGTGAACGGGCGCTTGCCGGCCAGGCATTCGTACGCGACGATGCCCAGCGAGTACACGTCTGTCGCGGGCGATGCCGCATGACCTGAGGCCTGCTCCGGCGAGAGGTACTGCACTGTGCCCATCACCTGACCGGTCGCGGTCAGCGGCACCTGGTCGGCGATGCGGGCGATGCCGAAGTCGGTGATCTTCACGCGCCCGTCGGGTGTGATCAGCAGATTGCCCGGCTTGATGTCGCGGTGCACCAGGCCCGCGGCGTGCGCGGCCTGCAGCGCGGATGCGGTCTGCGCGACGATGTCGAGGGTCTTGTCGGCACTCAGCGCACCGTCGCGCTCGAGGATCGTCGACAGCGCCTCACCGGGCACGAGCTCCATCACGAGGAACGCGGAGCCGTTCTCCTCGCCGTAGTCGAAAACGCTGGCGATGCCCTCGTGATTGACCAGGGCCGCGTGGCGCGCCTCGGCGCGGAAACGCTCCAGGAAGCCCGGATCCCCCATGTACTCGTCTTTGAGGATCTTGATGGCGACCGTGCGTCCGATGACGTGATCCGTCGCCTCCCACACCTCGCCCATGCCGCCGATCGCGATCCGCGACTGCAGCTCGTAGCGTCCTCCGAACGACACACCCTGCGTCGGCCTCATCTGCCCAGCACCGCCTCTATGACTTTCTTCGCAATCGGAGCCGCTATGCCGTTGCCGGAACCCGACTGACCTCTTCCACCGCCGTCTTCGACGACGACTGCCACCGCGACCTGCGGATTCTCCGCCGGTGCGAAACCTGTGAACCACAGCGAGTACGGGTTATCGCCGTTCTGAGCGGTCCCCGTCTTTCCGGCAACATCGACGCCGTCTATTCTTGCACCCGTCGCCGCTCCGGAACTGACCCCCTGCACCATCACCGATCCGAGCGCCTGCGCCTGGGCGGCGGTCAGCACCTGATCGAACGCCTCATCGGTGAACTGCTGGTGAACGGTGAGATCGTCGGCGATCACGGAATCCACCATCCGCGGCTTCATGACCGCTCCGTCATTGGCGATCCCCGCGGCCACCATCGCCATCTGCAGGGGCGTGGCGGTCACCCGACCCTGGCCGAAGCCGGTCAGGGCGGTCTGCGGGCCGTCGAGGCCCGACGGGTAGCTGGATGGCGTGACCTTGAGCGGGATCTCGAACTCGCTGTTGAACCCGTACTTCTCGGCCGTCTCGCGGATCGCCTTGTCGCCCAGCTCGACGGCCAGCTCGGCCATGGGGATGTTGCAGCTGCGGCGCAGCGCTTCGGCGATCGTGGTGGTCTCGCCCTCGCCGCAGGTGCCGTTCCACGCGTTGGAGATCGGCCTGCCGGTGGGGGGCGTGTAAGTGGCCGGGTTCGGCAGGGTCGATTCGAGTGTCCAGTCGCCGGACTCCAGGGCGGCGGTGGCGACGACGAGCTTGAAGGTCGAGCCGGGAGGGTTGAGATTTCCCGCGATCGCCCGGTTGTACAGCGGCTTTGTCGGGTCGGCGACGAGTCGATCGTGCTCGGCGTCGACAGCGGCGGAGTTGTGCGCGGCGAGCGTGTTCGTGTCGAAGCCGGGGGTGGATGCCATCGCCAGGATGCGGCCGGTGGACGGCTCGATCGCGACCACGGCGCCCTGCAGACCCTGCAGGGCGTCCCAGGCGGCGCGCTGTGCTTTGGCGCTGAGGGTGAGCTCGACGCTCAGCCCCTGCTGTGGCTGGCCGGTGAGGATGCGCTCGATCTCGGCGAAGAAGGCGTTCGACCCGGTGCCGGACAGTTCGGCGTTCAGCGCCGACTCGATTCCGGTCGACGACTGCAGTGCCGGGTTGAAGTATCCGGTCACGGGCGCCCACATCTCGGCATCCGTGTACACCCGCTGATACTGATAGCGATCGCCGGCCGGCACCGAGGTGACGATCGCCGAGTCGTCGACGAGGATCGACCCGCGCTGGATCTGGTAGCTGTCCAGGCGGGTGCGCGTGTTCGCGGGGTTCTGTGCGAGGTTGTCGGCATCCACCACCTGGATCCAGCTGGTCGCGACGAACAGCGACAGGAACATCGCCAGCACCACGAAACTCAGCCTTCTCAGCTCTTTGGTCATCCGATCACCACCTCATCCGATCACGACTCTGGGCTGGCGGCGCACGCCGTCGCTGATGCGCAGCAGCAGCCCGACGATGAGCCAGTTGGCCACCAGCGACGAGCCGCCGGCGGCGAGGAAGGGCGTGGTCAGCCCGGTCAGCGGGATCACCCGGGTGACGCCGCCGACCATGATGAACACCTGCAGCGCGATCGTGAACGACAGGCCGGTGGCGAGCAGCTTGCCGAAGTCGTCCTGGCCGGCGAGCCCGATGCGCAGGCCGCGGCTGATGAACACCATGTACAGGCACAGGATGGCGAACAGCCCGACGATGCCGAGCTCTTCGCCCAGGCTTGGGATGATGTAGTCGCTGGCTGCCAGCGGCGTGATCTGCGGGCGACCCTGACCCCAGCCGGTGCCGATGAGCCCGCCGTGCGCCAGCCCGAAGATCCCCTCGACCAGCTGATAGCTGCCGCCGTTCGCGCTGATGATGTCGGGGTTGAACGCGTCCAGCCAGTTGGTGAACCGCCGCTGCACGTACGCCAGCACGCGGGTGGCCAGGAACGCGCCCGCACCGACGCCGACGAGGCCGATCAGTACCCAGCTGGTCTTGCCTGTGGCGACGTACAGCATGGCGATGAACATGCCGAAGATCAGCACGCCGGTGCCGAGGTCGCGCTGGGTGACGATGATCAGCAGCGATAGCAGCCACACCACGAGCACCGGGCCGAGCTCGCGCATGCGCGGCCACGTCATCCCGAGGAACCTGCGGCCCACCGAGCTCAGGCTCTCGCGGGTGCGCACCAGGTAGCCGGCGAAGAAGATCGCCAGGCAGATCTTGGCCAGCTCGCCCGGCTGGAAGGAGATGAGTCCGGGGATCGACACCCAGACATCGGCCGTGGCGCCCTTGGCCTTCAGGCCCGGGATGAACGGCAGCACGAGCAGCACGATGCCGGCCAGGCCCGAGAGGTAGGTGAAGCGGTAGAGCACGCGATAGTTGCGCAGCGCGATGACCAGGGCGATGACGCCGGCGAGCGAGATCGCCGTCCAGGCCAGCTGCTTGTTCGAGAACGCCGGCCAGCCCGAGAGCTGCTTGGCGATGTCGATGCGGTAGATCATCGCGATGCCCAGCCCGGTGAGCGCCGTCGCGATCGGCAGCACGAAGGGATCGGCATCCGATGCCACCACGCGCAGCACCACGTGCACGGCGAAGGCGAGCACAGCCAGTCCCCCGCCGATCACGAGGATCATCGGGTCGATGGCGTGCAGCGCACCCAGCTGCACCAGGGTGAGCGCGCCGCCGGCGATGGCGATGGCGAACAGCAGCAGCCAGAACTCCCGGTTGCGCTGCTTCTGCGGCATCCGGATCCTCTTCAGCGCCTTCAGGACGCTGGTGTCGGCGGTGACGTCGGTCATGGTGTCGGCACCTCCGTCGATGTCGGGGCCGTCGGCGTCGGAGTCGTCGGCGTGGTCTGCGGAGTCGGCTCGGGTGTGGGAATGGGAACCGGGACGGGCGGGAGAGCGCTGACCCGCAGGCGCTCGGTGATGGCGACGGCATCAGCGAGGGATCGGGCGTTGATGGTGCGCTCGACCGACGCACGCTGGTACGAGGGCAGATCGGCCAGCAGGATGAAGGTGTCCTTCACCTCGGTGGAGAGCTTGATCGGGCCGAGATCCTGCTGCACGCCGCGGTAGATCACCACGCTGTCGTCGTCCGCGCCGACGAAGTAGCGGGTCTGGGTCCAGTTGTAGGCGAGGAAGCCGGCTCCCACCAATGCGAGCAGCGCCACCAGGAGCCCCGCCAGCCACGCGATGCGGCGGCGGGTGCGCCGGCGCCGGTCCTCTTCGATGATCTCCTCGAAGTAGTCGGAGTCGGGCTCGAAATGGCTCGGCTCGTTGGCCGCCTGAAGAACCGGATGCAGCCATCCGGTCAGCGAGGAGCGCGGCGCCGGCATCGGCAGGTCGGCCGGGTTGGATGCCGCGCCCACGACGGTCGGGGTGCCGGAGGAGAGCGGATGCGCGCCGCCCACGTCGACGAGCACCATCGTGACGTTGTCGGGTGCGCCGCCGTCGAGGGCCTGCTTGAGCAGGATGTCGGCCGTGCGGCCGGGGGCGAGGCCCTGGCGCATCGCCTTCTCGATGTGCGGGTCGTCGACCACGCCGGTGAGCCCGTCCGAGCACAGCAGCCAGCGGTCACCGGGGCGGGTGGGCATGACGAACATGTCCAGATCCGGCGCGATGTCCATGTCGCTGAGCACGCGCATCAGCACCGAGCGACGCGGATGGTAGCGCGCCTCTTCGAGCGTGATGCGCCCGGAGTCGACCAGGCGCTGCACGAAGGTGTGATCGGTGGTGATCTGGGTGAGGGCGTCGTCGCGGTACAGATAGATGCGCGAGTCGCCGATGTGGCCGATCACGGCATGATCGTCGACCATGACGATCGCGCTGAGCGTGGTGCCCAGGCCCGCCAGCTCGGGACGCTCCTTCGAGGCGCGCACCAGATCGGCGGCCGCTGTGGTCGCTGCGGCCTGCAGGGTGGCCTGCGCGTCGTCGGTGGACGCGTAGGCCTGATCGAGCGCCTCCATCCGCCCGATCGTGAGCGACGAGGCGACATCGCCGCCGGCGTGACCGCCCATGCCGTCGGCGACGACGAACAGGTTCGCCCCGGAGTATCCGGAGTCCTGGTTGTTGGAGCGCACCTTGCCGGTGTGGGAGATCGCGGCGCTCGAGCCCTCGAAGACCATCTGGACGCGGAGCCCTTACGCTCGCAGCTCGAACGTCGTGGAACCCACCTTGACGGGCGTGCCGATCTGCACCTGCACGGGCTTGTCGCTCAGCCGCTGACCGTTCAGGAACGTGCCGTTCGTGGAGCCGAGGTCCTGCAGGGTCCAGATGTCGCCCCGCTTGGAGAGCCGGGCGTGATGGCTGGAGGTGTAGTCGTCGCGGATGACGAGCCCGGATTCGCTGGAGCGCCCGATCGACATCGAGTCGGCACCGCCGAGCGGCACTTCCAGGCCCACCTTCGGCCCCGAGGTGATCACCAGCCGGGTGGCGACCTCGGCCGAGGGGCTGCTGGGACGCGGCGCCTGGTGCACCGGGGCCGGTGCGGGCACCTCGGCGGCGGGCATCTTGCGCACGCGGACGCCGAACAGATCGGCGCGCAGCGAGTACACCACGGCGAAGACGAAGAACCACAGCAGCACCAGGAAGCCGATGCGCAGCACGAGCAGCACGAGCTCACTCATCGACGCACCTCCCGTTGGGTTCCGGCCGAGGGATTCGAGACGGGCACGACGCGGAAGATCAGCCGGGTGCGCCCGATGGTGAAGGACGTGCCGGGCGCGAGCGCCGCCTCGCGGATCTTCTGGTCGTCGATCTTGGTGCCGTTGGTGGAGCCGAGGTCGCGCAGCATGGCACGCTCGCCGTCCCAGAGGATCTCGGCGTGGCGCCGGCTGGACCCGGCATCCGCGATGGTGATGTCGGCGTCGCCGCCGCGGCCGATCACCGTGCGGGCACTGGCCAGGGTGTGCTGCCTGCCGTCGATCTCGATGACGCCCTGCCACGAGACGCTGCTCTCCACGGCTGAGGAGTTCACGCGCACCGTACCGGTGGCCACGTGCGGGTCGGCCTCGAGGGAGATGTGCAGCGGACCGGCGAAGCTGTAGCCCTGGGTGCGGGCGTGTGCGGTCAGCAGCGCGAACAGTTCGTCGTTCAGGGCATGGCCGAGCGCCAGCATCCGCTCGTGATCCTCGGAGCTGAGCCGCACCAGGTAGTCGCTGGGCGTGATGATGCGCTCGCGGCTGACCACTGCCGCGTTCGTGTCGGCCTCCCGCCGCAGCGCCGAGGCGATCTCCACGGGCTGGATGCCGCTGCGGAAGGTCTTGGCGAAGGCGCTGTTCACAGCGCGTTCCAGACCCTTCTCAAAGCTGTCAAGTAGTCCCACAAGGTTCCTCTGGCATGCCGACCGGTAGGGCCATCGTAGCCAGCCCCGCTGAAGATGCGCTTCAGCGGTCGCAATTTCGGTCTCCTGCGCGTGAGACTTCCTCTCCAGCATGAAACGTGCGTGCACGCACGTTGTTTCGTGCTGGAGAGGAAGTCTCGAGGGGCGGATGCCAGGTGCTGGCCGGGTTCGAAGCACGCGCGTGCACGTGATAGCCTTGGCAGGTTGAGTTCTCAGGAACACGACTGCGCGAGTGGCGGAATAGGTAGACGCGCTGGCTTCAGGTGCCAGTGCCTGCAAGGGCGTGGGGGTTCAAGTCCCCCTCGCGCACACGAATGAAATGGCCCCTCACCAGGGATCTCATGATCCAGGTGAGGGGCTGTCTCGTTGCGTGGGCGATCGGGTTCGCGCAGGCCGCGGGGAAGGCTGCCGGGAACCCGGTGAGGCTGGCACTCGAGAAGCTCGCAGCCAGAGCCACGAGAGGTATGGCTCTCAGGGGCTTTCGGATCGGGTGCCCGCCTGGGTTCGGGTGCTGGCCCGGGCTGACGTGTACTCGTCCAGCACGAGTTCCCCGCTCGCGTTCAACGCCGCCATCATCGCCGTGACCTGATCCGGATCGACGGCCGGCATCGCCGCATCGTCGAAGCCGAACTGCAGCGGGATCGCCGGATGCACCCAGATGGTGATCCTGGCGTCGTCGCTGTCGTCGTGACGCACCCAGGTCATCAGAAAGCTCTCCTTGCGGCGCAGTTTGGTGCCGATGACGATCTTCAGATGTGCGAGAGTCGCATCGTCGATCGTGATCGGTGCCGCCGTGCCGTCATACCTGAGCCGTCCCATACTGGGCACCTTAAGCCCGTCGGAGCCGGATCGGTGGAGGCGGCGACGCGGCGCGGCACGTGCCGCCTGCGTCGAGGCGGTGCGCACCCGTGCCGTCTCGAGCAGCACGAACTCCTCCTCCACACCGAATTGCGTGCTCACCGGCATCCGGCCTCCCTCGAGAAGACGGGTGCGCCGCAGCCCCAGCCGGAACCAGCAGCGCACCCGTCGATGCTGCATGGGCTCGCAAGCGAGCTGTCAGCGATGAGTCGATCTGCGTGTCTTCTACTTCTCGAAGGCGTCCTTGACGTCATCGCCGAGCTTCTTGGCCTCGGCCTTGGCCTGGTCGAGCTTGCCCTCTGCCTCGAGCTTCTCGTTGTCGGTCATGTCGCCGATGCCCTCTTTGGCCTTGCCCATCATCTTCTCGACGTTGTGCTTGGCGTCGTCCATGGCTCCCATGTCGCTCCCTTCGTGAGGAGGCGGCGGACCGCCCCGATTACGAAAGGCCAGTCTGCGATCGCGACCAATCCTGCGCCAGGGGATTGACAGCGGTGCGGAAGTGCATCAAGGACGACGGATGCCGACCCGTGCGCGACGGATGCCGACCCGTGCGCGACGATACCGGCGGGCGTGCGCGACGACGCCGGTTCAGCAGACCGGCCCGGGGTGGAACGGCCCCTCCACCGCTCCGTCCCGGACCGCTGCTTTCGGGCTACCCCTGAGGGGTCGAGATCTCTTCGATCCCGACCGGCGCTGCCCCAGGGTTCGAGCTGCATGCGCGGGGCGGATGGATCGCCTTCGCCGACATCGGGCGGCGGCGATTCCCCAGTGATCCGGTGGTCCGCACATGCGATGGCACCAGCGCTTGGCGCAGTCCCCAGCGCGCTGCTCGAATAGCCATGCTCCATGATGACACTGAATGGAGAAAATGTCCCCCATATGGGGGACAAAAGTCTGTGAAGTTGTGTATGCTGAAATCTGACGCACCCTCCGGTCGTCTTCGGCCCTCACCGCTCCCCCGCGGTGAGGGCCAACTTCGTGTTCTGGGTCTGTGTGTACGGCCCTCGGCGGGCATCGTGCTTGTCTCGCCGGCGCCGTCTTGCAACATTTAGATCACCATCTGGTCTCGGCCCTTGCCGGGCGCGTCGCCTGAGATAGCGTTAGCGACAGTCGGTGCGTCCTGCGTCGGCGTAGCAATCAGCAGAACGGCAGTAAATGAGCACCCAGGGCACGGTCAAGTGGTTCAACTCGGAGAAGGGCTTCGGCTTCATCTCCCCTGACGACGGCGGCGCCGACGTTTTCGCGCACTACTCCGCCATCCAGTCCAACGGCTACCGCTCACTCGACGAGAACCAGCGCGTCGAGTTCGATGTGGCGCAGGGCCCCAAAGGCCTGCAGGCTGAGAACATCCGCCCTCTCTGAGGCGGGCTTGAACTCCCCGGTGGATGCGGCAGCTGCCGCATCCACCGGGGAGTTCTGCGTTTGCGGCGAGTGCGAGCTGCTGGGCTCGCTGATCGTCAGCCGAGCAGCAGGGCGGGCAGGTCGGCGGGATCGGATGCCAGGAATGCGGCACCATCCGCTTCACCGGGCTCGCCGAAGCCCCAGCTGACGAAGATCACCGGCATCCCGTGTTCGGCGGCGCCCTCGACGTCATGGTGGCGATCGCCGATCAGCACTGGGCGTGAGGTGTCGACGCCGGCAGCACGCAGGCGCTCGAGCGCCTGGCCGATCACGAACGACTTGCCGTCGGTGCGACCCTCCGGAACCGGCCGTGCCCCTGAGATCGCGGTGAAGATGCTCATCAGCTCGTAGTGCTCCAGGATCGCGCGCACCTGGTTCTCGGGCTTGGTGCTGGCCGTGGACTGCGGAATGCCGGCATCCTGCACCGCCCGCAGCACCTCCGGAACGCCGGGATAGATGTTGACCGAAGACGCGTAGCCGTCGGCCGCCGCGAGCGCGCGATACCGTTCGACGGCCTCATGGGCCTGCGCTTCGCCCAGACCCGCACGCAGCTGGAACGACTCGTGCATCGGCGGTCCGATCCACAGCGACAGCTCCTCGGCATCCGGATCCGGCAGCCCGAACGACGCGAACACCTGACGCAGCCGCGGCAGAATGCCCGCCGACGCGTCGGCGATGGTGCCGTCGACGTCCCAGAGGATGCAGGAATAGGGCGAAACGGGCATGCATCCAGCCTATGGCTCCGGCACGCGCCCCCTCGCGACGGTGACACCTCGGGGGCCGACACGCCAGATGTCGGACGGATTCACGGGAAACGGCCTGCATCTGGCGTGTCGGCCCCCGTTTTGTAACGGGCGGAGGGCGGAAGGGGACGGGCCGCAGCCGGAACGCCTCAGAACAGGCGCGGAGCGCCCGACTCGGCGCCCTTCATATCCTCGTAGTCGAGCACGACGCAGCGGATGCCGCGGTCCTCGGCCAGCACGCGAGCCTGCGGCTTGATCTCCTGGGCGGCGAAGACGCCGGTGATGGGCGTCAGATGCGGGTCGCGGCCCAGCAGTTCCAGGTAGCGGGTGAGCTGCTCCACCCCGTCGATGTCGCCGCGGCGCTTGACCTCCACCGCGATCGCCGCGCCCCCGGCATCCCGGATCATCAGGTCGACCGGGCCGATCGCAGTCGGATACTCGCGGCGCACCAGGGTGCCGCCCTCACAGATCAGATCGACCTGCTCGGCGAGCAGGCGCTGCAGGTCGGCCTCGACGCCGTCCTTCTGCAGGCCCGGATCGATGCCGAGATCGTGATTCGAGTCGTGGATGATCTCGTAGATCTGCACGCGCAGCGCATCGCCGGTCTTCTTGTGGGTCACGCGCCACACCTCGACGACGCCCGCGATCGACTCCTCCTCGCCGGGTTCCTCGGGCGTGAGCGTGCACGGCGGGCTCATCCAGTTCAGAGGCTTGTACGAGCCTCCGTCCGAGTGCACGAGCAGGCTGCCGTCGCCCTTGTGCACCAGCAGACGCGTGGCGAGCGGCAGATGGGCGTTGAGCCGGCCGGTGTAGTCGACCGAGCAGCGGGCTATGACAAGTCTCATCTGCTCAAACCTACCGAACACCTACTCCCCGTCGCGGGATGACGAACTCGCTGTCAGCGTGCCCGTGGTGGCCCCCGTGACACGCTCGCCTGGGGTGTCATGGCCCGAGCTTGTGGTGTGTGAGTGACCTGTGAGCCGGTTCTGATCTAATCCCCGGTGAAGGCACGCCTCCACAAGTCATCTTCCCGAGTCGTCTTCCCGATGCGAAGGATCAATCGATGTCATTTCTCCTCCACGCCCGAACGCTGGCAGCTGCGGTCACGGCTCTGGGGCTTGCATTCGCGCTGAGTGCTTGCGGTGTCGATGACGCCACTGATGTTGGCGCCGAGAACGGTGCCGGATCAGGTACTGGAGCTGATGCGGACACGACACCCGATGGAGACACGGCCACTGAAGACGCGTCGCCGGTCCTGTCTCATGAAGGAACTGGCGATCACGTGCGGCTACACGTACGACGAACAAGAGCTCGCTGGCTTGAGGATGCTGTCGCCCTCTGCCGAGGTGCCTCCCGAGGCGACCATCTATATGGATCGGGGCACGATCTACTGGGACATCCCCCAGCCAGACGGCAGAATGTCGCACATGCTGGCGACCGATGGATTTCTGTACACGTGGAAAGTGCCCAGTGAGAGCAAGGCCATCAAGAGCGAGGACGTCACCAACGGCGGTGGGGATGAACTGCAGAAGCGCTTGACCAAGAACGCTCACGACTGCAAGGCCTATGACGGACCGGCCTCCATCTTCCAGCCACCCACGGACATCACCTTCGTGGAGATCGGCTGAGCCGTTTACGTCGGCGCTGTCGGATGACGGCTTGTGCCTGCGTGGCGCATCATGAACAGGTGTAGTCCTCCGACTCGAGGCCGAGGCTCGTCATGGCGTTGCCGAACACCTCGAAGTCGATGTCGCGGTCCCCTCCGGCCATCAAGATCCATGTGTCTGAGATTGACAGTCGCTGAATGTCTTGGCCTGAATCAGCGATCTCGCACGCCAGATCCTGAACCTTCTCCAGCTGCTTATCGCGAGCGGTGATGTCTTCGAAGTTACGAATCGTCATGACAAGGTGGTCTTCACCTTTACAGGTGAATTGCTCCACGACGCCCGAGCCGAGCCGGTCCGCTGGCGCGCACGTCAACCCTTCGTCTTCAAAGGCAGCAACGAAAATCTGCGCGGATTCGATGCCCTCTTCGCGCTCCGTGGGTACCGAACCCTGGATGTCGTCGACCGTTGTGGTGCCGTGGGTCTGGTCCTCTCCGCAGCCCGTCAAGAGCAGTACCAGCGCACCACTCACAGCGGCGGTGTATCTCAATCGCCGCGACCACCGCATCTCTTTCGTCAACATTGCTTCCTCGCTCGTTGTTGTCTCAGCCGACTCAGCCGTATTCGACGGCGCGCCGACGCTAACAAGGGGCACTCACAATCCGCTCACGGCGCTGAGCCGACCGGTCTCCTCGACCGAGCAGCGGCGATGACGAGGTGCAGCCGATGAGCCTACTTCGTGGTGACCGGTGCTCCGACGCGCAGCGGACGGGCCGCACTGGAGAACAGCCCCGACATCACCACCAGCGCCACGAGGATGAACAGCGTGTTCAGCAGGCCGACGTGCTCGCTGATCATGCCGAGGATCGGCGGACCGCCCAGGAACGCGACGTAGCCGATGGTCGCCGCGGCGCTGACCCGCGCGGCCGCCTTGGCCGGATCGTCGGCCGCGGCCGACATGCCGAGCGGGAAGCCGAGCGATGCGCCGATCCCCCACAGCGCGGCACCGAGCAGCACGAGCGGCAGGGTCGGGCCGAGGATGAACAGCAGGATGCCGGATGCCGCGGCCAGCGCGAGCACGCGCAGCACCCCGACCCGGCCGAAGCGATCCACCAACGGACCGCCGAACAGCCGCACGACGGTCATGCCGACCGAGAAGACGGCCAGGGCGAGCGCACCCATCCCGGACGGTTGCTGGTGGCCCTCCACGACGCCCAGCGCGATCCAGTCGTTCGCGCCGCCCTCTGCGAAGGACATTCCGAGCATCACGATGCCCAGCGCGTAGGTGCGCGGCTCGCGCCAGGCCTCCAGCGCGGTGTGCATGCGCTGGCGGAAGCGCGGCTTGACCTCGGGCGTCGGATCGAGGGCGGCTTCGCGCACCGGCACCTGGAAGAAGCAGACGATCGCCGCGGTCACGATCACGGTGCTCATGATCCCCGCGTGCGCGGCGACGTTCAGGTGAAGAAGCGCTGCCGCCGAGCCGGCACCCGCGCCGAGCACGGTGCCGAAGCTGAAGAAGGCGTGGAAGACCGGCAGGATGGTTCGGCCCATCTGCTGCTCGATGGCCGTGGCCTCGACGTTCATCATCACGTCGACCGACCCGTTCCCGAAGCCGAACAGCACCATGCCGACGACCACCAGCGGGATCGAGCCGAACAGGTCTGCCCCGAGGCCGATCAGGCATACTCCGGCGCCGAAGGACAGCATCATGATGAGCATTCCGAGACGCGCGCCGGTGCGCGCCATCACGAGCGGCCCGGTGGAGATGCCGATGATCGACGAGATGCCCATGCCCAGCAGGAGCAGTCCGATCTGCGCTTTGTCGATGCCGAGCGAGCCGGCGATGTCCGGCACGCGGGACGCCCAGGTCGCGATCGACAGGCCACTGGCCAGGAAGATCGCGAAGACCGCCGCGCGCCAGCGCACGAACTGCGAACGGGAGAGCGCGGTGTCCATCGCAACAGTGTATCGAATCGATTCGATCTGATCGCGCGCGGCCGGGTTATCCTCGGAGGATGAGCACCGCACGCCGCGCGACCATCGCCGACGTCGCCCGCGAGGCGGGCGTCTCGACGTCGACGGCGTCGGTCGTGTTCAGCGGCAAGGTCAACGTCGCGGATGCCACGCGCGAAAAGGTGCTGGCGGCTGCCGCCTCACTCGGATACGCCGGCCCCGACCCGCGCGCTGCGTCGCTGCGGCTCGGGCGAAGCGGCATCGTGGGCATCGTGCTCGGGGAGAGCTGCGGCACGCGTTCCTCGACCCGGTCACCACCGCGATGATGGATGGACTCGCCGATGCGCTCGCCTCGATCAGCGCCGGCATCCTGCTGCTGCGCGACGACCCGCACGACGACGAGGCGCCGCCGATCACGGAGGCCCCGGTCGACGCGGTCGTGCTGATCGGATGTTCGGGCCGCACCCGCGCCGCCCTGGAGATCGTGCGGCAGCGCGGCCTGCCGGTCGTGGTGATCGAGGGGGACGCCGGCGAGGGGTTCCGCGGATCACGCTGGACAACCGAGAGGCCAGCGCCGCGATCTCCCGTTATGTATTCGATCTGGGGCATACGAACGTCGCGACGGTCACCCTGCCCCTGGATGCCGAGCGCGGTCGCGGCCCGCTCACACCGGAGCGGGTGGCCCAGGCGACCGTCGACGTGACCCTGGACCGGCTCGCCGGATTCCGCGAGGTCTTCCCGCAGGCTCCCGGCGTGATGGCCGACGCGAGCCTGGTCGACGAGGGCATGATCGCCGCTCGCACACTGCTGACGGATGCCGACGGCGCGCTGCACGCCGACCGGCCGACGGCCATCGTCGCGCAGAGCGACCTGCTCGCGGTGGGGGTCATCCGCGCCGCGGAGGAGCTCGGTCTGCGGGTGCCCGAGGACCTGACCGTGGTCGGCTTCGACGGCATAGCAGCCGACGGACTGGGCTCCTTGAAGCTCACCACGATCGCGCAGCCGGCGGTCGCGAAGGGGCGCGCGGCCGGCGAGCAGGTGACACGGATGCTGGCGGGCGAACCGGGGAGTCCGTGCACTTCACCTGTGTATTCCGCGAAGGGGAGACCGCCGCTTCGCTGTAGAATGAAGAAAATCGCCCGCCTGCGCCAGTTGGCTTCGACGAGCTTGAGGAGCCGCTTATGCTTTTGCTCCTCGCCGTGTTCCTGATCGGGTCCATCCTTCTCCCCGTTCTGGTCCGCTGGCTCGGAGCGCAGGCATTCGTCATCGCCGCTCTGGTCCCGGCCGCCGCATTCGTGCATGCGCTGACCCGCACACCCGACGTGCTCGATCCGGTGACCATCCCCTTCCAGGACTACGAGTGGATCCCGCAGCTGGGCCTGCATCTCTCCATGCGCATGGACGTACTCGGCTGGGTGCTGACCTTGATCGTCACCGGCGTCGGCGCACTGGTGCTGCTGTACTGCCGCTGGTACTTCCACGACGACGCCGTCGGGGTGGGTCAGTTCGCCGGCGTGCTGCTCGGCTTCGCCGGCGCCATGTACGGGCTGGTGCTCACCGACGACCTCATCATGCTGGTGATGTTCTGGGAGATCACCAGCATCCTGTCCTACCTGCTCATCGGCCACTATCGCCGTCGTGCCGCCAGCCGTCGCGCCGCCCTGCAGGCGCTGCTGGTGACCACACTCGGCGGGCTGGTGCTGTTCGTCGGCGCCGTCCTGCTGGTCGTCGAGGCGGGCACCTCCAGCATCCGTCAGCTGCTCGAGCTCGCACCCACCGGACCGCTGGTCGACGCCGCGATCGTGATGCTGCTGATCGGGGCGATCTCGAAGTCCGCCCTGTTCCCGTTCCACTTCTGGCTGCCCGGTGCGATGGCCGCGCCGACGCCGGTGAGCGCCTACCTGCACGCCGCCGCCATGGTGAAGGCCGGCATCTACCTCATCGCGCGCTTCGCGCCGATCTTCGCGCTCTCCGCGCCGTGGCGTCCCATTGTCATCTCGCTGGGTGTGCTCACGATGCTGATCGGCGGTATCCAGGCGCTGCGCGAGACCGACCTCAAGCGCATCCTGGCGTTCGGCACGGTCAGCCAGCTCGGCTTCTTCTCGGTGGTGATCGGCTTCGGCACGCCCGGGGCCGCGTTGGCGGGGCTTGCCCTGGTGATCGGGCACGCGCTGTTCAAGTCGGCGCTGTTCCTGATCGTCGGTGTGATCGACCGTCAGCTGTCCACACGCGACATCACCGAGCTCTCCGGTGTCGGTCGGCAGGCACCCGTCATGGCGACCGCCGCCTTCATCTCGATCGCGTCGATGGTCGGTGTCGCCCCCACGATCGGATACGTCGCCAAGGAGTCCACGCTCACCGCCCTGCTCGAGGATGCGCTACAGGGCTCGATGTGGGGGTGGGTCGCCCTGGTGGGGGTCACCGTCGGCGCGGTGCTGACGACGGCCTACGGATGCCGATTCCTCTGGGGCGCGTTCTGGCGGAAGAAGAGCCCCGAAGGCGCCCATATGCCCGAAACGGCATGGCCCGATCCGCCGGTCGGCTTCCTCGCCTCGCCGATCATCCTCGCCGGGCTCAGCATCGCCGCCGGCATCGGGGCGCCGGCGCTGGGTGTCGCGCTGCAGGGGTACGCGCGCACGTTCGATCCCGCACTCGGCGGCACCGGCCACTTAGCGCTGTGGCACGGACTCGAGCCCGCGCTGTTGCTGTCCATCGCGGCGATCGTCGTCGGCATCGGCGCGTTCGTGCTCAGCATCCGCTCGGGCTGGCACCGCCGGCCGCGTCTGATGCGCTTCACCGCCGCCGATGTCTACTACGTCACCATGCGCGGGGTCGACCGGCTGTCGGTGCTGACCACCGGTATCACCCAGCGCGGTTCGCTGCCGCTGTACGTCGGCACGATCTTCGTCGTGCTGCTGGCGGCCGAGGCGACCGCACTGGTCGGTGCGGCTCCCGACCGCCTGGCGCTCTCGGCCTGGCACACCCCGGTGCAGCTCGTGGTCGCGCCGATCATGGCCGTCGCCGGAGTGGTGTCCGTGCGCGCGCGCAAGCGCTACACGGGTGTGGTGCTGGTCTCGGTGACGGGTCTGGGAATGGTGGTGCTGTTCGCGACCAGCGGTGCTCCGGACCTGGCGCTCACGCAGATCCTCGTCGAGACCGTCACCATGGTCACCTTCGCCCTCGTGCTGCGCAGGCTGCCGTCGCGGATGGGCGAGCACAACGCATCCGTCGGCCGTGTTCCGCGTGCGATCCTCGCGATCGGGGTGGGCGTGACGATGGCGCTGGTGGCGATCGTGGCCACACAGGCCCGCATCTTCGACCCGATCTCATTGGACTTCCCGCAGCTCGCCTACGAGCTTGGTCACGGCAGGAACGTCGTCAACGTCGCCCTCGTCGACCTGCGCGGGTGGGACACCATGGGCGAGCTCAGCGTGCTGGTGCTGGCTGCGACGGGCGTGGCATCGCTGGTGTTCGTCACCCACCGTGCGGATCTGCTCTCGGCCACCCGGGACCTGCCGCAGACCAAGCGCCGCCGCACGGCCCGCCGTCCGATGGTGGAGACCCCCGACGGCCTGCGCTTCCAGACGCCCGAGAACCGCGGTGCGCCGCGGGCGTGGCTGGTCAGCGGCACGCAGCTGAAGGCCGAGAACCGGTCGATCCTGCTCGAGGTGATCGTGCGGGTGCTGTTCCACACCATCATCGTCGTGTCGATCTACCTGCTGTTCGCCGGCCACAACGGACCGGGCGGCGGTTTCGCGGGCGGGCTGGTCGCCGGCATGGCGCTGGTCATGCGGTACATCGCCGGCGGGCGCTGGGAGCTGGGTGCGGCCGCACCGACGGATGCCGGTCGCCTGCTCGGCTTCGGTCTGGTGCTCGCCGTGGGCGCCGCACTGCTGCCGCTGTTCTTCGGGATGGCGCCGCTGCAGAGCGCGGTCTGGGAGGCGGAGGTCCCGATCCTGGGTCACCTGGAGTTCGTCTCGTCGACGATCTTCGATGTCGGCGTGTACCTGGTGGTGATCGGGCTCGTGCTCGACGTGCTGCGCAGCCTGGGTGCCGAAGTCGACCGGCAGGCCGCCGAGATGAGGACCAGGAGGGTGCACGTCTGATGGACGTCTCGCTGACCCTGATCATCATCATGGCCGTGCTGTTCGCCGCCGGCGTCTACGCGATGATGGAGCGCAGTCTCACCCGCGTGCTGATCGGATTCCTGCTGCTGGGAAACGCCACCAACCTTCTGCTGCTGATCGTGATGGGCACGCCGGGCATGGCGCCGTTCTTCGGCGAGGAGAGCGAGATCAGCGATCCGCTGCCGCAGGCGCTCACGCTCACGGCGATCGTGATCACCTTCGCCGTCTCGGCGTTCCTGCTGGCCCTGATCTACCGCTCCTGGCAGCTCGGCCAGGCCGACACGGTCGAGGACGACGAGGACGATGTCGCACTGCGCGAGCGCACGGATGCCGAGGACGAGATCATCGACGACGAATCGACGCCGGAAGAAGAGGAAGCCACCACCGACTTCATCGAGACGGCCACGACGCCGATCACCGTGCTGCACATGAAGGACCACCCCGCCATCCACGACGACGCGCCCATGGACGTTCCCGACGGGGCCCACGGCCAGGAGGATCGCCCGTGAGCGCACTCGTCCCCCTCATCGTGATGCTGCCGCTGCTCGGCGCGGCGATCACCCTGATCTTCGGCCGCAACCCGCGCCTGCAGATGCTCGTGACCGCCGGAACCCTGGCGGCCGTCTCGATCATCGCCGCGGTGCTGCTGGTCGCGGTGGACGCCGCCGATCAGCCGTTCGCCGTGTCGGTCGGGGGCTGGCCGGTGCCGTTCGGCATCATCCTCTACGTCGACCGCTTCGCGGCGCTGCTGGTGCTGGTCTCGAGCATCGTGCTGCTCGCAGTGCTGCTGTTCTCGATCGGTCAGGGTGCCGCCGACGGACTGGACGAGACGCCGATCTCGATCTTCAACCCCACTTATCTCATCCTCGCCGCGGGCATCTTCGATGCGTTCATCGCCGGCGACCTGTTCAATCTGTACGTCGGGTTCGAGATCCTGCTGGTGGCCTCGTACGTGCTGATCACCCTGGGCAGCACGGAGTCCCGCATCCGCACTGGTGCCGTCTATATCGTCGTCTCGCTGGTCTCATCGATCCTGTTCCTCGCCGCTATCGCGATGATCTACGGTGCGGTGGGCACGGTGAACATGGCGCAGGTCGCCGAGCGGGTGGCGCAGCTGCCGCAGGAGACCCAGCTCGTGCTGCACCTGATGCTGGTGGTGGCCTTCGGCATCAAGGCCGCCATCTTCCCGGTGTCATTCTGGCTGCCCGACTCCTATCCCACCGCACCCGCCCCGGTCACCGCCGTGTTCGCCGGCCTGCTGACCAAGGTCGGCGTGTACGCGCTGATCCGCACCGAGACGCAGCTGTTCGCCGAGAACAGCATCGACACGCTGCTGCTGATCGTCGCGCTGGCGACCCTGGTGATCGGCGTGCTCGGCGCCGTGGCGCAGGCCGAGCTGAAGCGGATCCTGTCGTTCACGCTGGTCAGCCACGTCGGGTACATGATCTTCGGCCTGGCGATCGCGACGGAGGAGGCCATCGGCGCGACGGTGTACTACATCGTGCACCACATCGTCGTGCAGACCACGCTGTTCCTCGCGGTCGGGCTCATCGAGCGCAAGGCCGGCAGCACCTCGATCCTGCGGGTGAGCGGGCTGATGAAGGCGGCCCCGCTGCTGGCCGTGCTGTACTTCGTGCCGGCGATCAACCTGGGCGGGCTCCCGCCGTTCTCCGGGTTCATCGGCAAGATCGCTCTGTTCGAGGCGGCGGCGGATGTGGGCACGCCGCTGATGATCGTGTTGATCTTCGGCGGCATCCTCACCTCGCTGCTCACGCTGTACGCGCTGATGCGCGCCTGGAACCTGGCGTTCTGGCGCGAGGGCGACGACCTCGCCGAGATCGAGGGGCGCGTCGGCTACCTCGGCAACGCACCCGCCGCGGATGTGCAGACCGAGACCCGCCGCATCCCCGCGATCATGACGGTGGCGACCGCCGGCATGGTCACCGTCACCCTGGCCCTGACGGTGTTCGCCGGTCCGCTGTACGCTCTGTGCGACCGGATCGGCACGGGACTGCTGCAGCCGGTCACCCTCCAGCAGATCGATGAGGAGGCAGGATGAGCCCCGGATCGAAGCGCAGCCTGCTCCGCGACATTCTGCTGCAGCTGCCGTTCATGCTGTGGCTGACCGTGCTGTGGATGCTGCTGTGGCACCAGTTCACGCCGCTGGCGCTGCTCACCGGCATCCTCGTCGCGATCTTCGTGACCCGTGTCTTCCGGCTGCCGACCGTGGAGCTGGTCGGGCGGGTGAATCCCTGGTACGCGCTGGTGTTCGTCGTGCTGTTCCTCGGCGCGGTCGTGATGGGTGCGATCAGCGTCACCATTCAGGTGTTCGACTTCCGGCGTCAGCCGGGAGCCGCGATCGTGGAGATCCCGCTGCGCTACGCCGACGACATCGTCACGACGCACGTGGCGGTGACCGCCTCGCTCATCCCCGGGTCGCTGGTGGTGGAGAGCGATCGCAACCGCCGCATCCTGTACCTGCACGTGATCGGTGTGCACAGCCGCGCCGACGTCGACGACTTCCGCGACGAGGTGCTGCGCTGGGAGCGTCGCATCGTGCGGGCGGTGGGCACGCCGCAGCAGTACCGGGCGCTGAAGGCCGATGAGCTCCGTCTCGCGTCGTCCGCTCAGGCGTCGATGACGGATGCCGGGAACGGCGATGCCCCGAGCGATCGCAGCGAGCCGAAGGAGGCCTCCGATGAATCCGCTCCTCATTGCGATCATGGCGGTGTTCGGCATCGCCGCGCTGCTGTGCGTGATCCGCATCGTGCGCGGACCGTCGATCCTCGACCGCACGGTCGCGTCGGACGTGCTGCTGACCGAGGTGATGTGCGTGCTGGGCGCCGATATGGCCATCAACGGGCACACCCGTAACGTGCCGGTGATGCTCATCATCGCCGCCGTCGCCGTGTTCGGGTCGATCGCGGTGGCCCGCTACGTCGCGCGAAGGGACAACCCCACGCCATGACTCCGTTCCTCGAACTCGCACTGCCACGGCCGGTGGCGGAGACCATCGTGCTCGTGCTCGTGCTGCTCGGCGCGATCCTGTGCCTGTCGGCCGCGGTCGGGCTGCTGCACTTCCGCGATGTGCCGGGTCGGCTGCACGCGGCCACCAAGCCGCAGGTGCTCGGGCTGGTGCTGATCTGCCTGGCGATCGCGGTCGCGCAGCGCACGATCGGCGGGATGCTGATGGGCCTGCTGGTCGTGATCCCGGTGATTCTGCTGCAGTTCGCCACGGCGCCCCTGTCAGCGCACATGGTCGGCCGTCAGGCGTACCGCAACGGCACCATCAACCAGCGCGACCTGGTCGCCGACGAGTACGCCGAGTCGAAGCAGACCCCGCCCGCTGCGGGCTGATGGTTCCGTATCCGCGCCAGTTCTCGGCATCCGCCGCAACGATCGGCGCAGCGGATGCCGAAGACTGCCGCGGATGCCGGTTCAGAGCCCGTCGACGAAGCCGCTGATCTTCTCGGCGGCAGCCCACGAGTCGCTGATCAGCGTGCCGTGTCCGTGGTCGGGGATCTCCTCGAACCGGGCATCGGGCACCGTGTCCACGATCTCGCGGCACCACGTCATCGGAGCGAGCGGATCGCGCGAGCCGCGCACGACGAGGGTCGGCACGTGCACGCGCGGGTACGCCTTCTCGGGTTCGTGCACGACGGTCGCGCGGATCTTGCGGATCAGGTGCGGGCCGCCGCGCAGATATTCGCGGGCGCCGCGCCACAGCACGACGGGCCGCTCGCTGATCAGGTCGCGCAGCAGATACCCGGCCTGCATCCGGATGCTGCGGGCGGCGCTGTTCACGGTGGGGCCGGCCAGGATCAGGGCGGAGAGGACCTCCGGATGCCGCACCGCGACCTCGGTGGCGATCTGACTGCCCATGGAGTGGCCGAGCACCACGGCATCCGTGATCCCCTTCGTGCGCAGGAAAGCGGCGACGAGGTCGGCGTGCCGCTCCATGGTGAGCGTGCGGGCCGGTTCGGGGGCCTCACCGAAGCCCGGCAAGTCGATACCGATCACCCGGTGGCCGCCGCGTTTGCTCAGTTGCTGCACGAAGTCGATGTAGACGCTGCGGCCCATGCCGATTCCGTGCAGCAGCACGATCGGCCGGGGCCCGGTGCCGAAGTCCTCGTAGACGAGCGTCGCGCCGCCATGCACGAACTTGCCGACGTCGACGGGCATCCCGTCGGGGGCGAGCAGACGTTCCGGCATCCTTCCACCGTACCGGGCGGCGTTGACACCGCACTCCGGACCGACATCGCTGTGGGTTCCATCCCATTAGGCCTCTTGTGGGATAGAACCCACAGAGTATAGAGTGGGATAAATCCCACAGGAGGGGCCATGGATGTCAGACTCGTCAACACCACAGACCTCGGCGCGGTCGCGGCAGAGCAGCGCATCAAGATCGGCCTCACCCAGTCCGAGCTCGCCCAGCGCGCTGACGTGACGCGTGATTGGCTGGCACGCTTCGAGACGGGGTCGCCGAACGTGACGATCGCCCGGGTGATGCGCGTCTACAGGGTCCTTGGCCTCGACCTGGTCGTGCGCGACGAGGCTGCGTGAGATCGTGACCGAGCAGCTCGCCACGTATCTCGACGGTCGGCGCATCGGGACGCTGTTCCAGGCGCCCCAGGGCAACCTGACGTTCGTATACGACGACACCTACCGTCGACAGCGGGGAGCAACGCCGCTGTCGCTGTCGCTGCCTCTCGCTCGAGCGGAGCACAGGAACAGGCCGACGCGAGCGTTCCTTCAGGGCCTGCTGCCCGACAGCCCGGGCCGGTTGGAAGAACTCTCCCGCGAGTTCGGAGTATCGCCCCGCAACACCTTCGCCCTGCTCGCGCACATGGGACGGGATGCAGCGGGAGCCGTGCAGATCCTTCCCGAAGGCGAGGCGAGCGGTGATGCGGCGGTGCGAACAGGGGAGCTGGACGTCCTCGACGAGGATGACTTCGCAGACCTGATCGCCGATGTCATCGCGAATCAGGACACCTGGGGTCGGCGAGACAACGCGAACGTGCGGTGGAGTCTGCCCGGTGCGCAGCCGAAGGTCGCCCTGTTCCGCACAGCCGCGGGGCACTGGGCTGTTCCGCGTGATTCCACGCCGACCACGCACATCGTGAAACCGGCTGTGCCGCCGTACTCCGATCACCACATCAATGAGTTCATGACCATGGCTGCGGCCCGGCATCTCGGTCTCGTCGTCGCTGACGACTTCGTCACCACGACGACACGAGGAGATCATGCCTTCGTCTCGGTCAGATACGACCGAAGAGACGTCGGCGGACGCTGGAGACGGCTGCATCAGGAGGACCTCTGCCAGGCGATGGCCACCCCGCCCGAGAAGAAGTATCAGGCTGATGGGGGTCCAGGCATCGCGACGATCGCCCAGCTGCTGGGTTCCAACCCGGATGCCGCTGACGCGCGCGACAACGCCCGGCGGTTCTTCGACGCGATCGTCTTCAACGTGGCCGCACTCGGCACCGACGCGCACGCGAAGAACTATTCTCTGCTGCTCGAGGGGGACCGTGTGACCCTGGCTCCGCTCTATGATCTCGGCAGTCATGCGCCCTACCCCGTGCGCGGCGATGCGTTCCCCAGGCTCGCGATGTCCGTCGAGGGCGAGTACCGCGCCACTGGGATCACGACGCTTTCGCTCGCTCGCGGTGCCCGTCGCCTGAGGTTGGACGAGACATACGCGTTCGAGCGCGCCACCGAGATCACGTCGCACATCGTCGACGCCTACGACGCATCCGCCGAGATCGCTCGGGCCCAGCTCGGCGACCAAGAGTTCATCGAGCGGATGCTGACCAGCATCCGCGACCACGCCCTGGAGCGCGGCTGGGTGTCCCGCCCGCGTTGACGGATCTCGCAGGCCCCCGCTCAGTCCGCACGCGTCAGCACCAGGGTGTCGACGGCGGCAGCCGCCACGGCCTTCTTCGTGAATGGCCAGGGACGCTGCACGCCCTTCGCCCAGTCCTCGGTCTGGTCGGTGTAGTGCCTGTTGAACGCGTGGCCGCTGGCACCGGTGAGGTGGATCCAGGTCGACGCATCGAAGTCGTCGAGATCGACCACCATCCGCATCGACGGCACGGTCGTGGTCGCGTAGGACTCGCCGACCTTCCAGCCGGTGGCGTTCACGACCGAGGAGCCGCCGCTGACCGGGTACGGCCCGCGGTTGAACAGCATCTCGATCGGTGCGATCCCCGATGAGCCGAGCGTGGAGCTGGTCAGTGACAGTGCATGCAGCGTGCCCCAGTTCCAACGCTTCACATCGGTGCCCTGCAGCTGTGCCAGCTCGTCATAGGCCTGCTTCGCCGACAGTGCGAGCATGCCGTCCCTGCCGGTCACATCGAGCCGGTCGTTGGTCCACAACGGGTCCGACGGATCATCGAGCATCGCCCCGACGACGGTGAACAGCCGGCCCTGATCACCGACCGGCAGCGCCACGTCGCGATCGACGAAGACGTTGCGCACCAGGTTCGACCACAGCACGTTCGCATATGCCGCCGCAGGGGAGTTCGCGTGATTCTGGGCGTCCCAGGTGCGCAGCAGATCGACGGCCGCCTGCGGGCCCGTGCCGTCGACCGACACGCCATCCATCGCAACGGCCAGCTGCTTGCCGATCCACATCTCATCGTCCATCTGGATGCCGCGCAGATCCTCCGCAGTCAGTGGACCGGCAGCCGACCTGCGCTCGATCAGGTGCGAGATGCGCGCGGCACGATAGCCGTAGTCCCAGTCTCGAGAGAGGAAGTGCTCGTAGTCATCGCCGACGATCGCGTTGTTCGCCGTGACGATGTAGTCCTCGGGTGGGTTGTACGACACCGGCAGATCGTCGAAGGGGATGAACCCGGTCCAGTCGTACGCGCTGTCCCAGCCGGGCTGCGGCAGCCAGCCGTCACCCGCGCCGCGGATCGGCAGCCGACCCGGCGCCTGGTACCCGATGTTGCCCTCGGCGTCGGCATAGATCAGGTTCTGCGCGGGAACGTCGAACAGGGATGCCGCACGGCGGAAGTCCGTGAAGTTCCGTGCCGTGTCGAGGGCGAAGATCGCGCTCGCCGTGGTGCCGGGATCCAGCGCGGTCCAGCGCAGGCTGACCGCGAAATCACCGCTGGGCACCTCGGGAGCATCGGTCAGGGAGAGCACCCTCTCGCCGGCCTCGGCGGCGGGTGCCTCGGCGATGGCCGTGAAGTCGTCGGTCAGCCCCGAGATGATCGGCCCGTGCACGGTGCGGCGGATGGTGAGCGGAACGTCATCGCCTCCGGCGACCCTGATGACGTCCTCCTCGACGTCGAGGGGCTGCAGCTCTCCATCTCGCCAGTACTGGTCGCCCTCGACCTTCTCGATGTACAGGTCGGCGACGTCGGTGGTGAGGTTCGTGAAGCCCCAGGCGATCTCGGCGTTGTGTCCGATCACGATCCCGGGCAGCCCCGAGAACGAGAACCCGGCCACATCGAACGGGCACGTCTGACTGACGTCGGCGCACTTCAGCTGCATCTGGTACCAGACGCTCGGCAGGGCGGCCCCGAGATGCGGGTCGTTCGCGAGCAGCGGTTTGCCGGACTCGGTGAGATCGCCCGAGACCACCCACGAGTTGGAGCCGATGCCCTCGCCGACCGGACCGAGCAGCATGCTCGCAGCTTCTATCACGCTGTCGGCATGCTGCCACTGGACCGTGGCAAGAGCGTCGGTGGTATGCGTGTCGGTGGCATCGGACTCCGTGGGGCCGGAGAAGGACGCCGGGGCGGTGCCGGTCTCGTCCTCCGTGGGCAGCGGCTCGACTGCGGAAATGGTCGGGACGATCATCGGGTTCCGGTCGAACGGATACCCCGGGTATACCTTCTCGATGAGCGCCTGGGTGTCGGCATCCGTCTCCCCGGCCTCGTTCAGCCGGGCGGCGAGCAGCGCGCGGTCGGTCTCGTCGCCGATGTTCGTGCGCAGATCCCAGGCCATCGCCTTCAGCCAGGCGACGGAGTCGGCCGGCTGCCACGGCTCGGGCTCGTAGTCCGGGTTCTGTATGCCGAGAACGGCATACTCCAGGGAGAGCTCGGCGCCGGAGCGGGATGCGAGGTATGCATTCACGCCTGCGGCATAGGCGTCGTAGTACCCGCGGGTCGTGTCGTCGAGCGCCTCGACCTCCTGCTCGGCGACCTTGTGCCAGCCCAGGGTGCGCAGGAACTTGTCCGTGGCGACCTGCGATTCGCCGAACATCTCGGCCACCCGACCCGAGGTCACGTGGCGGCGGAAGTCCATCTCGAAGAAGCGATCCTGCGCGTGCGTGAATCCCTGCGCGAAGAACAGGTCGTCGGTGGACGAGGCGGTGATGGTCGGGATGCCGAGGTCGTCGCGCTGCACGGTGACGTCGCTGCGCAGGCCCGTCAGCGAGACCTGCCCCGAGGTCTGGGGGAACGAGCGCTGGATGGTCCACACCAGGAAGAACGCCGCCGCCGTCGCGATGACGAGAAGGGCTGCGACCACCATGAAGGCGATGCGGCCGATCCGTCCGGCGATCGATCGGCGGGGTGCGGTGGTGGTCTCTGTCGTCATCGGGATCCCCAGGGGTAGAACGTGGGACTCCGTGTCACGGAGCCCGGGTGCGCGTTTCGGGTGGCGCACACCCGGCATCCTATCCAGACGTTCCGCGGCCCGTCGGGCGCGCGAATATCTGCACCCGGGCCGGAAACGTGCGTCAACAGCCCGACGTCACATGAGCTTCGTGGAGTGCAGCGCCTGCAGCATCCGCTGATTGCTGCCGATGAACGGCAGCCGCAGCGCCAGGCCCAGCAGCAGGGCGGGCGCGACGAACAGCGCCAGCCAGCCCAGCGACACCCAGTAGTCGCCTTGGTACACGCCCGCGATCGCCGAGCGCATCGCGTTCACCGCGTGCGTGGCGGGCAGGAAGGGGCTGATGTTCTGGAACCACTGCGGCAGCACCTGCAGCGGGTAGGCACCGCCCGAGCCGGAGATCTGGATCACCAGCAGCAGCACGGCCAGCGCCTTGCCCGCGTTGCCGAACGTCACCACGAGCGTGTAGACGATCAGCATGAACACCAGCGAGCTGACCCAGCCTGCGAGCAACAGCAGGAGCGGATGCTGCGGCTGCACCTGCGTGAACAGGATGCTGCCCAGGCACACGAGCGAACTCTGCAGGAAGCCGACGATCGCGAAGATCCCGAACCGGCCCAGGTACGTCTCAGCGGGGGAGAGCGGCGGAAGCGGTGAGTCCTCGCCCTGTGGCGGATCGACGCGGATGGAGACCGCCGCCAGCAGCGCGCCGACCCACAGCGCGAGCACGGTATAGAGCGGAGTCATCGCCGCTCCGAAGCTGACCACCGAGTACACCGGCACCCGGGTGAGACCGACCGGTTCGGCCAGAAAGGTGGCCAGGGACTTCGGGTCGGATCCGATCACCTTGTTCAGGTCACTCAGGTCGCCTGTGTCGATGGCCGTCGTCAGCGCGGCGTCCAGCTGGTCGAAGCGGTCGGCGGTCTCGGTGAGCGACTGCGAGATCCCGGTGGTCAGACCCTCGGCATCCGTCAGCGCGCCGTCCAGCGAACCTGAACCGGTGAGCGACCTGGCGGCGGCGGAGAGCTCGCCGCCGACCCGGTCGACGTCGCGTCCGATCGAGGCGAGCGTGCCGGCAAGAGCGTCGAGCTTGGGCTGCAGGCTGCCCGTGTACGCGCTGCGGGCGTCCTGCACGGCATCCTTCGCCTGCGCGATCAGCCGCGAGATCTCGGCGTGCATGGCCTGGCTGTCGGCATCGCCGTCGGCGATCTGCGTCGCACCCTCGGCCAGCCGATCCTGCAGTGCCTGCTCGCGGGCGATCGCGGCGTCGATTCGCGACACGGCCGCATCGAACGCGTCCAGCGTGTTCTCGGGAAGCAGCGGACGCACGGTGTTCACCAGGTCGTCGCGCAGCCTCTGGTGCTGATCGACCTGCGTCTGCACCCGGGTCGCGAGGGCCCGCAGCGAGTCGGCCGAGCTCGTCGCCTGCGCGTTCATCGACGCGAACACGTCATCGACGCTGTCGGCGACCGCCTGATAGCTGTCGACCGTGCCGGAGAGCGCGTCCCCGAGCGCGGACGTGGTCGAGGCGAGCACCTGCTTCAGTGACTGCGCGGCCTGCTTGCCGTCGCCCAGCGCGCCGGTCGCGTCGCGCAGGGCATCGCCGGAAGCGGATGCCAGACCCGAGGCGCTCTCGACCAGAGGACGGCTCGACGAGATCAGCGCGGTGAACATGTCGGCGGTGGAGGCCCCGGCCCGCTGCGCGGCAACCTCGCCGACGTGCGCCTGCAGGCGCGACAGCGCGACCTGGGTGTCGGCATCGTCGAGGTACGTCGACAGCGACGTGATGATGCCGAGGCCCGCCTCGCTGAGTGTCGATGTGAACGCCTCGTTGATGGTCGTGGCGACCTCGCCGGCACCCTGGCCCGTGATCTTCGGAGCCAGGGCGTTCTTCTTCTCGTTCGTGTAGTAGTCGATGCGGGTGCGCTCGGCGCCGTTCGCGTAGAACGTCATCATGTCTTCGCTGAAGGTGGGCGGCAGCACGATCGCGGCGTAGTAGTCGCCCGAGCGGGTGCCGTCGATCGCGTCGTCCTCGGTGGTGAAGACCCAGTCCAGGTCGTGGTTCGCGCGCAGCGTGGAGAGCACCTGCTCGCCCACGTTCAGGCGGATCGGCACGAGGTCGCTCTGATACCCCTCGTCGGTGCTGGCGACCGCGACCTTCAGGTTCTTCGTGTTGTCGAACGGGTTCCAACTGGCGATCACGTTGAACCACGTGAACAGCGAGGGGATCACGACCAGGCCGAAGAGCACGATCACCGCCATGACGCTGCTCGTGGCGCGGCGAAGATCGAAGCGGAGCAGCCGCAGGATGTTCCTCATGCCAGGCCCTGCCCTTCCCAGACGTCCTCGTCGTCGCGGTCATCCCTGGGTCGCGGAACTTGTCGAAGCGTCGCGTCGTCCTCGACCAGCGCCTGGCGCAGCGCGGCATCCGGCATCTCTCCCAGTGCGGATGCCTGCTCGATGCTCTGTCTGATGTACTCCAGCGTGACGAGGAGCGCGATCAGGATCAGGCACCACAGCGCCCACAGGCCGAGCATGGTCGCCTTGGCATCCGGCAGCAGCCACGCGGCGACGCCGATCACAGCTACCACCGCCACACCGACGATGAGCGTGAGTCGCAGCCTGGTGGGGTACCGCTCGGTGAACCTGCGGGCGCGCTCGGCGACCTGCGCGCGGTAGCCGTCGCCGTCGGTGAGCGCCCGGATGATCTCGGGCGTGCGGCGCCGCCCGGTGATCTGCACGTCTTCGTTGACGAACAGCTCGGACTTGGCGAGCCCGCGGTTGAACAGCAGCGCGAAGTTGCCCAGCCGGCGGCGCAGCAGCAGCCCGAGCGCGAACGCCAGCACGACGTAGATCGAGAGCGTTCCCATGGCACGCCACCAGGCGCCGTCGGAGAAGCCGCTGATGGTCTCGCGCAGCGCATCGATGCCGTAGGTGAACGGCAGGAACGGGTACAGCCCACGGAAGAAGTCCGGCATCATCTCGATCGGGTACAGGCCGGATGCCCCGGGGATCTGGAAGATCACCAGCAGGATGCACAGGCCCTTTCCCACGTACCCGAAGCACACCGAGAGCGCGTAGATGATGCTGAGGTATGCCAGCCCGATCAGCACGCTGGTGCCCACAAAAGCGAAGGCGTTCACCGTCTGCACCCCGATGAACAGGTTGCCCACCGAGACGAGCACGGCCTGGCACACGCCGATCGCCGCGAACAGCATCCAGCGGCCGAGGTAGGCCTGCCGCACCGAGATGCCCTCCACACCCTCGGTGTCGACCTCCAGGCGGAAGATCACCATCAGTACGAATGCGCCGATCCACAGCGTGAGGTTCGTGAACAGCGCGGCCATCGCCGAGCCGTACGTCTTGGTCGGGAACAGGGCGTTCTCGTGCACCTCGACGGGTGCGGCCATGAAGGTCGCGATCTGTTCGGGGTCGAGCCCGCTGATCGTGCCGAGACGCTCCCAGATGTCAGCCGTGCTCAGCGCCAGCACGTCGGTGCGCACGCTGCCGAGGCCCGACTCCGCGGTCGCGAGGTTGCCGTCCAGCGCGTCGAGCGCGGTGCTGGTCGAGACAAGCTGGGTCTTCAGGCCAGACAGCAGGTTCTGCGCCTGCGTGATCTGGGTGCGCTGTGCGTCGAGAGCCGCCGAGAAGCCGTCGGCGCCGGCCGACAGCGCCGACATCGCGCTGTTGAGGTCGGGGACGCTCTTCGCCAGCGCATCGCGGATCGCACCTGCCGAGGTCGCGGCCTGCGAGCTTGCGGCGTTCACCTTGTCGCCCGCCGTCTTGACCGAGCCGATCGTGTTCGTGACGTCGCCGTTGAGCGCCTTCAGGTCGTCGAGCACCTGCTGATCGTCGGCATTGCGCTGCTGAAGGTCGTCGATGGCCTGGCGCAGCTGCTGCGCGGCCTCGGAGCCGGGGTCGGTCTGATCCAGCACGGACTGCAGCTGGTCCAGCGCAGTGCCGTTCGCCTTGACCACGGCCGACAGATCGTCGATCGCGGTGCCGACCGCCACATTCGCCTGCTGCAGGCCGGCCGACAGCGTCGAGATCGAGGCGTTCATCTTCGCGGACGCGTCAGAAATGAGCGTCGTGGCCGAAACGTATGCGGAGGTGACCTTGTCGGTGACGGTGAGCAGTTCCTGCTGCGCCTCGGCGGCGAGGCTTTGCGCCTGCGCGACAGCGGTCTGCACCCTGCCGAGCGTGCCGTCCACCGTGCGCAGGGTGCCGGCAGCGCTGTCGAGTCGGTTCTGCGCATCCGTCAGCCCGCTCTGCAGCTCGGTGATGCGGCCGCGCGCGGATGCGACCTCCGCGACGGCGTCGTCGAGGGCGGTGACCGAGCTGTCGCGCGCGTCGCCGAGCCTGTCCTCGACGTCGATGCCGGCATCCTTCAGCTGTTCGGTGACAGCCTGCGACACCACCGAGACGAACGTGCTGTTGATCTGCGTGTCGAGCGTGGAGGCGCCCACATCGGTGATCTTCGGGGCGATCGCGCTCGCCTTCTCGTTCACGTAGTACTTCAGGTCGGGGCGCACGGGCGTTCCGGTGGTGATGCTGATGAGGTCGCGGCTGAAATCCTGCGGGATGATGATCGCGGCGTAGCTGCGGCCGCTGCGCACGAGATCCATCGCCTCGTCCTCATCGACGAAATCCCAGCCGAGCTCGTCGTTCTGCGTGAGCTGATCGACCAGCTCGCCGCCCACATCGATGCGGCCGGTCAGCTCGGAGGATGCCCCCGCGTCCTGGTTCACGATGGCCACGCTGACGTGCTGAGTGCTCGAGTACGGGTCCCAGAACGCCACGATGTTGAACCAGGCGTACAGCGAGGGCGTGACGATCACGCCGATGATGATGATCCACGCCTTGCTCACGCGGGCGAGTCGCCGGAGATCGCGACGCAGAACGCTCCACACGGTGGGAGATGCTGCCCTCATGCGACGCCCTCGGCGATGTCGGGGTGCGCGGCGAGCAGCGCGTCGGCCTCGCGCCACGAGAGCCCGGCGATGCTCAGAACGGTGCGGACGGCGATGTTCTCGGTGTCTGCCTTGCTGGCATCCGCTCTGGCCACGACGGTGCGCGCCATCTCCTCGATCAGGCGGGCGAGGGCCTCGGCGGCGAGGTCGGTGCGGAAGCTGCCGTCGCCCTGACCGCGGCGCACGAGATCCGCGACGGCGCGGCGAAGCGGGGCGAGAGCGCGGGCGGTGTGCTGCACGTGCGCCTCGTCCAGAGCCAGCGCGGCGATGAACTGCACGTGCGCGGCCTCCTGCCACAAACGTGCCGCCAGGCGCGCGAGGACCAGCTGGCAATCGGCATCCGTGATCGACTCCGCAATCGCGTTGAAGCGTTGCGCGCCCGCCGAGATGAGTTCGCGGATCAGGGCGTCGCGATCGTCGAAGTGCCCGTACAGGGTGCGACGGCTCAGCCCCGCGCTGCGCGCGATCACGTCGACCGACGCGTACGGGTCGGCGGCCAGCGCGGTGCGCGCGGCATCGAGGATGCCGGCGCGGTTGGCGCGGGCATCGGCACGGGGCGTGCGGACGGTAGGCATGCCTCCAGGATAATTATGTTGCACAGCTATGTGCAAGTTAGTTCGGCGGACTCACAGCATCCGGGCATCCGACGTCCTGCGGTGACGCATCCGCCGTCCTGCGGTGATACAGAACGGCCCCCGAAGTGTTGCGGGACGCTGCGTGTCAGTCGGTGCCGGAGTCGAAGGCGGCGCCCTCGGATGCCGCATCCACGGCCTCGGCGAGCTCGCCGTCGGCGGAGTCGGATGCCGAGATCTCGCCCGCCTCGCCGGCGGTGACCCGCCCGACCAGCTCGCCGGTGGCGCCGCCGACCAGGCCGAGGCCGGCGTACTGCTCCAGGCGCGAGCGCGAGTCGGCGATGTCGAGGTTGCGCATGGTCAGCTGGCCGATGCGGTCGACCGGGCCGAAGGCCGCGTCCCCGACGCGCTCCATGGAGAGCTTCTCGGGGCCGTACGACAGGTTCGGCGAGACGGTGTCGAGGATCGTCCAGTCGTCGCCGCGGCGCAGCCGGATGGTGACCGTGCCCGAGATGGTCAGGCCCACCCAGCGCTGGATCGACTCGCGCAGCATGAGCGACTGCGGCTCGAGCCAGCGGCCCTCGTACATCAGCCGGCCCAGGCGGCGACCCTGCTCGTGGTAGGTGGCAAGGGTGTCTTCGTTGAGGATGCCGTTGACCAGGCGCTCGTAGGCGATGAACAGCAGTGCCATGCCGGGGGCCTCGTAGATGCCGCGCGACTTCGCCTCGATGATGCGGTTCTCGATCTGGTCGCTCATGCCCAGTCCGTGGCGGCCGCCGATCCGGTTCGCCTCGAAGACGAGCTCGACGGGATCGGTGAACTCCACGCCGTTCAGGGAGACCGGGCGACCGCCGTCGAATGTGATGGTGACGTCCTCGGTGTCGATGGCGACCGAAGGATCCCAGTACTTCACGCCCATGATCGGGTCGACGCTCTCCAGCGACACGTTCAGGTGCTCCAGGGTCTTCGCCTCGTGCGTGGCACCCCAGATGTTGGCATCCGTGGAATAGGCCTTCTCGGCCGAGTCGCGGTACGGGAAGCCGTGCTCGACGAGCCACTCGCTCATCTCCTGGCGTCCGCCCAGCTCGGTGACGAAGTCGGCGTCGAGCCACGGCTTGTAGATGCGCAGGCGCGGGTTGGCGAGCAGGCCGTAGCGATAGAACCGCTCGATGTCGTTGCCCTTGTAGGTGGAGCCGTCGCCCCAGATGTCGACGCCGTCCTCCTTCATGGCGCGCACCAGCATGGTGCCGGTGACGGCACGGCCCAGGGGAGTGGTGTTGAAGTAGGTCTTGCCGCCGGAGCGGATGTGGAAGGCCCCGCACTGCAGGGCGACCAGGCCCTCTTCGACAAGGGCGGTCTTTGCGTCGACCAGGCGCGAGATCTCGGCGCCGTACTCGAGCGCACGCCCGGGGATCGCCTCGATGTCGTCCTCATCGGGCTGCCCGAGGTCACCGGTGTAGGTGCAGGGGATGGCGCCCTTGTCGCGCATCCACGCGACGGCGACGGAGGTGTCAAGACCACCGGAGAACGCGATGCCGACCTTTTCGCCGACAGGGAGGGACTGGAGCACCTTGGACATGGCTTCAAGTGTATCGGCGTGCGGCGTGTCGCCTGTTCGGGTTGCGAGGGGACGGATGCCGGTGGCGACGGATGCGAATCGGGGGCCGACACGCCAGATGTCGGACGTTCTTACGGGATCCGTCCGACATCTGGCGTGTCGGCCGACGGGGTGCGCGGCTGGCGGGGTGCGCGGGTGGGGGCCGGCGGGGTGCGCGGGACGGGCGGGGTGCGCGGGTAGCCTGGGCCACATGGGTGAAGCAATCCTGTGGGGAAGCGTCGCCGCATCGCCGCTGCTCGTGGGCGCGGCGCTCGCCCTGCTGCGCCAGTGGCCACCGCGGCTGCTCGGCATCATCCTCGGCTTCGGAGCCGGCGCGCTGATGGCATCCATCGCCTTCGAGCTGTGGGAGCAGGGCCTGCAGCTCGCCGGCCCCGTCCCCTCGTGGCCGGCGTCGCCGCCGGTGCTCTCTGCTATTACGCCGCCGCGCGCATCCTCGACGCACACCAGGCGAAGGCGAACAAGGATGCCGGCGGCGGATCGCTCGCCGTGGGCGCGCTGCTCGATGGCATCCCGGAGCAGCTCGTGCTCGGCATCGGACTCGCCTCGGGCGAGGGCGTCGGCGTCGCACTCGTCGTCGCCATCCTCGTCTCGAATCTCCCGGAGTCGATCGGCTCGGCATCCGATCTGCTCGCCTCTGGCATGCGCAAGGGGCGCGTCGTGCTGCTGTGGACGGCGGTCGCGATCGTCTGCGCGCTGGCGACGGTCGCAGGATTCGCTCTGACGGATGCCGTCGGCCCCGGCTTCCGCGCCGCTGCGAACGGCTTCGCGGCGGGTGCGCTGCTGGTGATGCTGGTGGACTCGATGGTTCCTGAGGCGCAGTCCAAGGCCAAGGAGTCCACGGGTCTCGCTACTGTCATCGGCTTCGCCGTCGCTGCAGGGCTCGCGCTCGCGGCCTGACCCGACCGGGATCATGGCGCGCCCTTCGGGAGGACTTCTCACGGATGGGAGGAAGGCTCGCCCAGGATCCTCCTCCCGAGCGGGGGTTCTCCTCCCAAGCGGGGCTCGAAGGGCTTCAGCCGCGGCGCAGGTCGGCGAAGCGTTCGCGGAGCGGATGCTGCGTCCCCAGCCCCGCGAGAGCCACGGCGCCATCGAGGCCGGAGCCGATCGGCGGCACGAGGCGGGCACCCGGTCGTTCGGCGCGCAGGGATTCGGTGAACGTCGCGCGGATCAGGTCCGAACCGAACACGCCGCCGATGGCTCCGACCGCCGCGTCAGTGGGGGCGTCGACGACGCGCAGCGCCGTGGTGGCGGCCAGAGCGAGCTCAGCGGCGGCGGAACGGCAGATCCGTGTGGCCACCTCGTCGCCGTCCGCAGCGAGTGCCGCCGTCGGCGCGGCGAAGGATGCCACGGTGCGCACCCGGTCGTGCGAGGCCTGCAGGGCGGTGTACGCGGTCGACAGATCGGGCCAGCGCTCCTGCATGACGGCGGTCAGAGCGGTGGCAGGGCCGCGGCCGTCGAAGGCGCGCATCACGGCATCCAGCGCCTCGCGTCCGATCCAGTACCCGCTGCCCGCATCGCCCATGATGTACCCCCAGCCGTCGACACGGGTGGAGTGCTCGGGGCCGACGCCGAGGGTCACAACCCCCGTTCCAGCCGCGACGACGGCGCCGTATCGGTCGCCGAGCACACCGAGGAAGGAGGTGACCGAGTCGTGCGTCACGACCACGCGCGAGACGTCGGCGAGCGACGGATGCTGAAGCAGAGCCTCGGCCTCGGCCTCGGCATCCGTGAGCCCGGAGACGCCGAAGGTGACCGTGCGCGGCGCCGCACCCGCTTCGCCGGTCACCGACGACACCACGGCCGTGAGCTGCTGCAGCAGCGGGCGATCGGTCAGCACCCCGGGGAACAGCTGCTCGCGCTCAGTGCTGCCGTTCGAGATCAGTCTCGTCTTGATCCCTGTCTGCCCAGCGTCGATTGCGAGCAGCTCGGGAACGCTGTGGGTGACGTCTGACATACGTGCGGACTCCTGGTGATGGATGAGCCGAGGCGATTGCGGCAGATGCCAGCGTACCGGCGCAGGGGCCCACCTGCATCGACGTCGAGGCCCTGTGCGATCGCCTCACCGGAAAGGAGGGCCGGTCGCGGCCGACCGGCTCGCGCTACCCTCGATCGCAAGCCCATCGACATCGTCGCAGTGACCCTCGAGGAAGTGCCATGACAGCGCCCACGCACATCACGGAACGCAACGGCTCCTCGCGAATGCTGCTGGTGGATGACATCCGGCCCTATCCCGAGCAGATCAGATTCACGCTCAACCGTCTGAACGGCACGTCGTTCTGGGCGTGGAGCCTGTGGCGGGCACCCGAGGGTGCAGACCTGCTGGAGTCGCTGCCGGCGTCCGACGAGTACATCCACTGTGCGGGAACGGCCGATGCGCTGACGATAGAAGTACGCAAGACGGATGCTGCGGGAACCGCTCAGCAGTACGTGGTCGGCAAGCCCGGAGCCGGTGTGGACGCCGGGCCAGCTGCCGTCATCCGGTGGGACGACGGCCGGCACAGCACCACCGTGCGCCCGAACGAGGTGTTCACGGCCGACGAAGCGGCCGAGGTGTTCACGGCCTACCGGCTGCAGGGCGCGGTGCCCGACGGGTACGCGCTGCGCGCCCTCGACCTGGCTTGAGCTCTCAGAAGCCGGGATAGTCCCCGAGCCTCTCCTGGTACTCGGCGCGGTCGGCCTCGGGAAGAACCTGACGGGCGAAGACGACCAGCTGCACGCCCTCCAGCGGCTCGCCGTCCTGCTTGCTGAGCGCCTCGCGCTGCTGACGGAACTCACCGGTCGGATCGTTCGACAGGTCGTACACGTAGGCGTAGAACCGCAGCGGCTCGGGGTAGGTGTCGCTGTAGTACTCCCAGGTGTGCTGCCGTGCCGGGTCGCTGGAGCCGTACAGCTTGGCGACCATGTCGTCGGAGATGCCCGAGCCGGTCTCGTTGAGCGGATACAGCCGCGGCATGCCGCGCTGGTCCAGCACCTGGTCGATGGCGCGCATCACGTTGCGCTTGCGCTGATCGTCCCGCACCGGCTGCTCGGTGGTCCACACCGTCGAGGTGTACCTTCTGAGCATCGACTCCCCGCCGTAGCCGTTGCGCTCGGGGCTGATGTCCACCGCACCCGACTGCACCCAGGTGTAGCCGTACTCGTCGGTCAGACGTCGGCGCACCTGCGCCATCAGCTCGTCGCCTTCGGCCTGCACGTCCTCCAGCGATGGCCCGTTGAGGACGTCGTAGTTCGGAACCCCTTGACGCCCGGATACGCCTCCTCATGCTTCTGCTTCTCGGTCTTCGTGCCGTCGTAGGCGTGCGTGGCCGCCGAGCGCAGCGCCCCCATCGCGCCGACCGTCGCGACGTTGAAGACCAGCGTGACCGCGAGGGCGATCGCCCCCAGCATCCGTCCCGCCGGAGTCAGCAGCGCGGCGACGATCACCCCGATCACCACGAACTGCAGCACGATCATCGACGCGCCGTACACGGCATCCGTCCCGCCCGCGCCCATCAGCAGCAGCAGGACCAGCACGAACAGCACGGTCGCCGAGAGGGCGACCAGGCCCAGCACGCTGACGGTCTTCTTCTCGGCATCCGGTGCGGCGTAGCTGACCTCGCCGGATGCCGGGATGAGCCCCGCGGCGGCATCCAGCCCGGTCGAGGCGCGCCGTGCGCCGTGATAGCCGCCCGGCGGGGGCAGCGGCGGGGCACCGTCGGCGCCGCCCAGGTACGCGTTGCGCTGTTCTACCACGGCTTGTCCGTTCCGACGCCGGTGCCCTCGTCGTCGCCGCGCAGCTGATCCTCGCGCTCCTGTGCGCCCTCGTTCAGCTTCTTCTCGATGTCGTCGAGGTCGCTCTGCGATGGCTGGTCCTGCTGCGTGCTGTCGTCCGGCTCGGGCTGCGGGTTCTGATCGGGATCCTGCTGGCTCTGCTGCTGCTTCTCCTGCTGACGCTGCTGGTTCTCGTCCAGGGTGTCGCTCATGTCGCGGTCCGGGTCGGGCGACTGGTCCTGCGCATCGCTGCTGCTGCACTCGTCCGGCGTCTCCACCGTGATCTGCAGCGCCTCGCCGTAGAGCTCCGTCGCGCGCGCGGCATCGCCGTCGGCCTGCGCCGCGTCGCCCTGCCGTTCGATCACCAGTGACAGATTGATGCGCACGTAGCAGACCTCGAGGCCCTCGGCCAGCGGCAGGGCGCGCTCCAGCTCGGCGCGCGCCTCGGGAAGCTTCTCGGCCCCCGCGAGTGCCGTGCCGATGTTGTACGGAGCCTTGAAGGGCTCGAACCAGTTGACGACGTCCTGACCGCGGGCGGCGGACTCCGACTCGGCGTAGCCGGCCGACACGAACGCGCTGATCGACTGATGCGCGAAGGCGTACATGCTCAGCAGCTTGCCGACCAGCAGCAGGGCAGCGAGCGTCAGCGGCAGGGTCCCGATCGCGACCCAGCGGCGGATGCTGCGGCGTCGCCGGTTCGCAGCGAGCAGCGCCGCCGCGGCGTCGGCCGGCGTGGGAGTCCCGTCGGTCATCGCGCACCTCCCTGACCCGGACCCCGAGCCAGGCCGCGCAGCCGGGCGATGAGCATGGCTGCGCGCGCGAGCTCCACGGCGACCAGCGCGATCAGCACGAGGGCGGCGATCCAGTACAGCTCGATCACGTTGCCGACCTCGCCGGAGGCGGCGTAGTCGGTGGTGCTTCTCGGCGCCTCGGGCAGGGTGATCTCGGCATCCGCCGACCGGTGCTGGTATTCGACGCCCAGCTGCTCGGAGATCTTCCGCAGGTTGTCCTCGTCGATCACCGACATGGCCCGCTCGCCCTGGTACTCGATGTAGTCGCCGCCGGCGTCATCGGTGCGACCGGTGGTCCGCTTCATCGGCCCGCCCTCGGCGGTGCCGTAGCCGAGCACGACCCCGCCGTCGACGTACTTGGCGCTGCTCGCGAACGACTCCGGATCGCGGGACGCGGTCTGCTCGCCGTCGCCGAGGTAGAACACCATGCGGCTGCGGTCGGGGGAGGCCTTCGCGGCGGCGGAGAGGGTGTCGGCCAGCATCCGGTTCGCGATGCTGATCGACGACCCGCGCGACTGGTCGGTGATCTCGGGGAGCATCACGTCCAGCGCAGACATCAGCGCCGTGGCATCCGTGGTCAGCGGCAGGCGCAGCTGCGCCGCCGCGTCGAAGCTGATCAGCGAGAACCGCGCTCCGGGATACTCGTCGACGATGGATTGCACATCGGCGCGCACCCCGACCAGGCGCGGCTGATCGCCGTCCCAGTCCTCGGCGATGATGCTGGCCGTGGTGTCGACGACGATCACGATGTCGGTATCGGTCGCGAGGGTCTGGGAGGTGCCACCGGGGATGCCGGGGCGCAGCAGCATCGCGAACACCACCACGATCATCCCCAGCCGCAGCGCCCAGATCGAGCGCGGCGCCCCCGCGCCGGCCTTCGAAGGCCTGATCAGCGCTCGGACGACGATCACCGTCGGCGCTGCGCACAGCAGCACCAGCAGCACCGGATGCAAGACGGGTTGGAGGATCACAGTCTCACCCTCCACAGCAGCACCAGGAATCCCAGGATCGCAACGAGCATCAGCGCGATCGCGAGGTTCGGGGTGTCGACCTGGACCACCTGCGCCTGTCCCTTCAGCGCCGTCGCCTCCTGCTTCTGGATCTCGGTGATGATGTCCGCGACCGTGGTCGTGTCGCGCAGCGCGTACGACTGCCCGCCGGTCAGCTGGGCGGCCGCCACGAGCTGAGCGCTGACCTCGGCATCCTTGCCCTGCACCGGGTTCAGCGCGAAAACCCGCACCTTCTTCGACTTGGCGTACTGTGCGGCCTCTTCGAGAGTGAGGATCGAGGCGCCGGCGAGCTCGTTGTCGGTGGCCAGGATCACCGAGCGGCTGCGCTCGTCGTCGGCGTGGTCGAAGCGCATCGTGCAGGCGGCCAGGCCGTCGCCGATGAGCGAGGCGCCCGGGCCGTTGAGCGTGCCCACCCAGTGCTCCGGCGTCTGGTCGCGGTAGTCGAAGCTGGAGCGGATGTTCTTGAGCTGCTGCGCGATGAACGGGTAGTCGTCGGTGAGCGGGAAGACCTGCACCGGGGAGCTGTTGAAGATCGTCAGACCGATCCGCTCACCCTGGAAGCCCTTCAGCAGCTCCTCGAACACGCCGAGCACCTCGACGTCGACGTCGGACATCGAGCCGGAGACGTCCAGGCAGAGCATGATGTCGCGGCTGGTGTTCACCGGGTGGATGGTCTTCGGCGACATGGGGCGGGCGGCCACCACGCCGCCCAGGAGCACGGCGATCGCGCCGACGACGAGGATGCCGGAGAGCAGGCTCATCCGGCGGCGCACCGAGGCGCGGAACGACGGCAGGGTGCGCAGCCGTTCGGCGCGGGAGACGAGTGCCGAGGGCGCGTTCTCGGCGCGTTCGCGACCGCGCAGACCGAGCAGGATGCCGAGGAGCAGCGCCACGACCAGCGCGCCGAGTGCGACGAGGATCATCCACCAGGTGTTCAGTGCCATGCGATCACCTCAGCGCCAACTCTTCACGACGGTGCGCGCGGCCTCGGCGCCGTAGATCGGGTCGATGGCGGGGCCGCGTTGAAAGATGCTGGGGTAGTAGTGTCGGCGGATCGCGTCGATGAGCGTGGGATCGACGCCGCGCGCGATCAGGTCGTCCAAAGCGAGCACCGGCGCCTCGAGCCCGGAGTACTCGTTCACGAAGCGGCGCACCAGACGGCTGAGCTCGAGATTGGCGCGCTTCGGGTCCATATTCCGTGAACGGTATGCATCTTCGATGCGCTGCACATCATCGAGGTACTCGGCGCGCAACCGGCTGAGCACCTCTTCGGTCGGAGGGGCAAAGGTGGCCGTTCCCGGCAGGGTGATGCGGCGACGAGGGCGGGTGAGGACGATCAGCAGCCAGGCGGCGCCGGCGAGCAGCAGCAGGATGCCGATGGCCAGCAGGATCCAGCCCCAGCCGTACTGCACGGGAGGGTAGAGGTCGTCAGAGGCGGGCATGCGACCTCCGATTCAGCATCGCCAACAGCGTCGGCACCGCGGCATCCTGACCGCCGAACTCGGCATGCGTGATCTCGTTGCGGCGCAGCACATCGTTGCGGTGCGCGGTGTCGGCCGCCTCCTGCGCGGCGAGCTCGGCCATCACCTCGGCGTCACCGTGCACGAAATCGGGAATGGCCCAGCCGGTGTCCACGTCGCGGCGGTGCGTGAGCCCGGCGCCCGGGGCGTTCGCGGGATCGACGAGCCGGTCGAACATCCCGGGCCGGCCGCCTGCGACCACGATCTCGGCATCCCGCACCGTCAGCCACAGTACGTCGTGCTGCACCTTGAGCCTGCGCAGCAGACGGTCGGTGTCGGCGGTCATCGGCGCCTCGTCGGTCACGATCACCACGATCGAATGGCGCGAGATGTTGCGCGCCGTGTAGCTGAGCAGCGCGTCACGATCGTTGGGCGCGTCACTGGCGTCGATGGCGGCGCTGATCGTGCGCAGCGCGTGCTCGAGCGCGCCCTCGGTTCCCCCGGGAGGGAGCCGGCGGACACGGGAGGCATCGCCGTAGATCATCGAGAAATCGTCGCCGTGGCGCACCGTCAGAAATCCGAGGGCACCGGCGATCAGCACCGCGAGGTCGCGCTTGGGCCGTTCGTCCTCGGCCAGCGCTTTCATGCCGCGCCCGGCATCGACCAGGAACAGTACGGTGTGCATCCGGGTCGCCTTGGTGCGCTTGATGAGCGGCTCGCCCTGCTTCGCGGTCGCACGCCAGTCGATGTCGCGCACCTGATCGCCGTACTCGTAGGGGCGCAGATCCTCGAAGTCGAGGCTGCGCCCGCGCAGCAGCGATGCGTAGGCGCCATCGAGCGCGTGCATCGACTTCTGCGTCGAGCGAATGAAGAGCTTGCTCTTCACCTGGGTGATCAGGCTGGTCATCAGTGCTCTGTCCGGGTTGGGAACGGGCCGGTCAAGGGGTGGGCACCGAGGCGAAGATCTGGTCGATGATCTCCTCGCTGCGCACGCCTTCGGCATCCGCTTCGAAAGTGAGCAGCACCCGATGGCGCAGCACCAGGTGGCGCAGCGCGCGGATGTCCTCGGGCAGCACGTGGGTTCGGCCGTTCAGGAGCGCCAGCGCGCGGGACGCCTGCAGGAACGCGATGCTCGCACGCGGGCTCGCACCGTACTTGATGAAGCGGGCGCGCTCCTCGCCGATGTACGGAGCGGGGTTGCGGGTGACATATGCCAATTGCACGATGTAGTTGCGGATCGCCGGGTCGATGTACACGCGGCCGGCGATCCGCTGCAGCTCCTGCACGTCGTCCAGCGAGATCACTCCCGGCACGTGGCGGTCGGGGTCGAGCACGCCCGAGTCGATGCGCCCCAGGATCTCGAACTCCTCGGCCGGGCTCGGGTACTCCACGATCTCCTTGAGCAGGAACCGGTCCATCTGCGCCTCGGGCAGCTCGTAGGTGCCCTCCTGCTCGATCGGGTTCTGCGTGGCGATCACCAGGAACGGCCGAGGCAGTGCGTGCACCTCGCCGCCGATCGTGGTCTGCCGCTCCTGCATCGCCTCGAGCATGGCCGACTGCGTCTTCGCGCTGGAGCGGTTGATCTCGTCGAGCAGCACGAAGTTGGCGTGCACCGGGCCGAGCACGGTGCGGAAGGTGCCGGTCGCGGCGTCGTAGATCTGGCTGCCGGTGATGTCGCTGGGCAGCAGGTCGGGGGTGCACTGGATGCGCTTGAAGCTGGCCTTCACCGTGTCGGCCAGGGTGCTGGCGGCGGTGGTCTTCGCCAAGCCCGGAACCGATTCGAGCAGGATGTGGCCGCCGGAGATCAGCGCGATCAGCAGGCTGCTGCGCAGGCGGTCCTGGCCGACCATCTTCGTGGTGTACGAGTCGGTGATGATCTTCAGGATGCGCTGCGCACGGGCGAGGTCGTCCGGTGTGGCGCCCGACGGGGATCCCGAGGACTGGGGCGCCGAGGACGCAGGTGCTGAGGGCTGGGACGCCGAGGACGCAGGTGCTGAGGGCTGGGATGCTGAGGGCTGGGACGCTGCGGGCGGCGGCGCGGCAGCCGTCGCCTGCGCCGGGCGGGCGTCAGCGGGCCGAGGGGGAGTGCCGGGCACCGAGGTGACGGGCGGTGCCGGTGCGGGCGGGGGCGGGGGCGCGGACGAGACCGCTTCATGCCCTTCGGGCTGCTCGGTCCAAGGGAAGTCGGTCATCTGTCATCTCCTCGCGCGTCGGGGAACCGACGACCACCGCTGATCCCCCGGTACAGGGTAACCGGCGCATCGTGCACCCGACTGAGTGCGGACCTCGCGATCAGCGATCAGCGACGGACGGTGGTCGAACGGGCCGGAAGTTTCCACCCCTTCCCGGGTGGCGCATCGAGGGCCTAGCGGGCCTGCACCTGGTGCACGAAGCCGATCAGCAGCTCGCGGCGAGCACGGACGGTGCAGCCGGATCCAGCGGTGCCGGCGCGGACGGGGTCCCGTCTGCATCCGACGAACCCGGCTCCGACGTCCCGGGGGAGGCGTCTCCGGCGGAGGAATCTCCCGGGGCTGTTCCTCCGGCGCCCGGCCCGGCACCCCCATCTTGCTCATCCGCTGCAGAGATCAGCATCCGCTGCATCGATCGATGCAGCAGATGCTGAGAAGTGCCGCGGATGCGGAGGTGCCGGTCATCCCGCGACCGAAGCGCCGGAAGCGGATGCCGAAGCGGACGCCGCGCGCCGGCGCGACACCCCGACGACGCCGGCGCCCACCGCGAGGATCGCGACGGCGATGCCGACCACGTAGCCGGCCACGCCGAGATAGCCGCCCGCGGTGATGTGCGGGTTCAGGAAGGGGTACGGGTACCAGTACGGGTCACCGGTGCCAGGTGCGACGATGAGGTTCGCACGCAGCAGCGTGTAGAGGGCCCAGACGAGCGGGAACGTGGCGATCACCGCGACGACGGGCCACGACAGCATCCGTCGCTTCGGCGCGAGCAGCACGTCGGCCAGCAGGAACAGCGGGATGACCACGTGCAGCACCTCGTTCGACCAGCCCAGCGTCGTCCCCTGCGGCAGCTCTACGCCGCGCAGCAGAAGGTTGTACACGATGCCGGTGACGATCATGTAGGTGGCGATGCAGGCGAGCGACACGGCGAGCCAGCGCGGCTCAATCGCGGCATCCCGCCCTCGCGTCCATGCCCAGACCGCGGCGATCGCGAGGACAACCGCCGCCCCCAGGTTCGAGAGGATCGTGAAGAAGCTGAAGAAGTTCGTCGCGACGGTGGGCAGGTGCGAACCCCACTCCGTCTGCGCGTGCACGGCGATGCCGAGCGTGAGTGCGAGCTGCCCGATGATCGCGGCGAAGCCCAGAGCGGATGCCGTGAGCCGGGCCCATGGCCACCAGGTCGTCAGGGCGAAACTCTACTGACACGGCACCCTTCGGTAGGATGGACTCGCCCGTTCGGGCCAGCTCATCTGCCGGTGCAAACCCGGCGAACAGCGTGCAGTACCAGGGGTACCCCATGCCAGGAATCGTGATCGTCGGCGTCCAGTGGGGCGATGAGGGCAAGGGCAAGGCGACAGACCTGCTCGGTGAGCGCACCGACTGGGTGGTGAAGTTCAACGGCGGCAACAACGCCGGGCACACCGTCGTCGTCGGCGACGAGAAGTACGCGCTGCACCTGCTGCCCTCCGGCATCCTCACCCCCGGCGTCACCCCGGTGATCGGCAACGGCGTCGTCGTCGACCTGGAGGTGCTGTTCAGCGAGCTCGAAGCGCTCTCCGCCCGTGGTGTGGATGTCTCGCGTCTCAAGGTGAGCGCCAACGCGCACCTGATCACCCAGTACCACCGCACGCTCGACAAGGTCACCGAGCGCTTCCTCGGCAAGCGCAACATCGGCACCACCGGCCGCGGCATCGGCCCCGCCTACGCCGACAAGATCAACCGGGTAGGCATCCGGGTGCAGGATCTGTTCGACGAGAACATCCTGCGCCAGAAGATCGAGGGCGCCCTCGATCAGAAGAACCACCTGCTGGTGAAGGTGTTCAACCGGCGCGCTATCACCTGCGACGAGATCATCGAGGAGCTGCTCGCCTACGCCGAGAAGCTGCGGCCGATGGTCGCCGACACGGGTCATCTCGTCGATGAGGCCCTCGACCGTGGCGAGGTCGTCGTCTTCGAGGGCGGTCAGGCCACCATGCTCGACATCGATCACGGCACCTATCCGTTCGTCACTTCCTCCACCGCGACTGCGGCGGGCGCGGCATCGGGCTCGGGTGTGGGCCCGAACCGCCTGGACCGCATCGTCGGCATCGTCAAGGCCTACACGACCCGCGTCGGCTCGGGCCCGTTCCCGACCGAGCTGTTCGACGAGAGCGGCGACTGGCTGCGCAAGCAGGGCTTCGAGTTCGGCACCACCACCGGCCGGCCGCGCCGGGTGGGCTGGTACGACGCGCCGATCACCCGCTACGCCACGCGCGTGAACGGCATCACCGACCTGGTGCTCACCAAGCTCGACATCCTCACCGGCCTGGAGCGGATCCCGGTGTGCGTCGCCTACGACGTCGACGGAACGCGCTTCGACGACGTGCCGGTGAACCAGACCGACTTCCACCACGCCAAGCCGATCTACGAGTACTTTCCCGGCTGGAGCGAGGACATCTCGACGGCGCGCTCCTTCGAGGACATGCCGCAGAACGCGCAGGACTATGTGCTGGCGCTGGAGAAGATGAGCAACACCCGCATCTCGGTCATCGGCGTGGGCCCCGAGCGCGAGCAGGTCATCGTCCGCCACGACCTGCTCGACTGACCCTCTCAAGCCCGTCTATATGGCGCGCGTGCACGGATTTCGGGCGTAAAGCGGGCTTAAGCGCCAAATAGACGGGCAGGAGAGGGGCGGGAATGACACGGTTCTGGGTCGGCGGGTACGGCGACGACATGCAGGGGGATGCCGAGGGCATCGGCTTCCTCTCCGTCGATGAGGGGCGTGGAGCCTCGACCCTCACCTACCGTGGGGTCGCGGCGCCGGTCGCCTCACCGTCGTGGCTCGCACAGCACCCCTCGCTCGACGTCGTCTACGCGGCACTTGAGGGCGCGGGAGAGGTGCAGGCCTTCGCCCGTTCCGGAGAGTCGTCGCTGCATCCGCTCGGCCCGGCGCTCGCCGCAGGCGACTCGGTCTGCCACCTCGCGGTCTCGCCCGTCGGACGGATGCTGATCGCCAGCTGCTACGGCGACGGGCGAGTCGTGCGGTACGGCATCGCCGACGACGGACGGCTCGTGCCCGCAGCTCCCGACAAGGCCGCAGCACTGCGTGCCGCCCTGTTCGGTGAGGAGGCTTCGGAGAACGAGACGGATGCGGCGGCAGCATCAGACCCCTACCCGACCCCCGCGGGGGACGAACCCCGCGACTCGCACGCGCATTCGGCGGTCTTCCTGCCCGGCGGGCGCATCGCCACCACCGACCTCGGCTTCGACCTGGTGCGCATCTGGCGGGCATCCGGCACCGGCCTGACCATCGACCACGAGGTCGTGCTGCCGCGCGGCACCGGCCCCCGGCACATGGTGATGCACCCCAGCGGACACTTGCACGTGGTGACCGAGTACTCCTGCGAGGTGTTCACCCTGGCATCCGCCCGCGACGGCAGTTGGAGCCTGGCATCCGCGACCACCGCCTCGCCGATCGCCCAGGTCGGCGTCGACTTCCCCGCCGAGCTGGCGCTCTCCCGCGACGGACAGACCCTGTACACCGCACTGCGCGGCAGCAACACCGTCTCGGCACTGCGCGTGCGCGGCTCCGGCGAGACCGTCGAGCCGCTCGCGCTCGCCGACTCCGGGGTCGACTGGCCTCGTCATCACCTCGTGCACGAGGGTGTGCTGCTGGTCGCCGGGCAGCGTTCCGGCACGGTCGCCGCGATCGACCTCGACGAGCGCACCGGCGCCCCGCGCGAGGTGCGGCACACCGCCTCGGCCCCCACGCCGACGGCGATCCTGCCCGCGCGCTGAGGATCGGCATCCGTCGCGAGCCGCATCCCACCTCGCACCCCGCACCAGCACCCCGTGACACGCCCACCGAAGCGCGCAAGACTGGAGCGTATGAGCGACGAATACGACCTCATCGTGCTGGGTGGCGGGCCGGTCGGCGAGAACGTGGCCGATCGGGCCGTGCAGGGCGGGCTGACCGCCGTGATCGTGGAGAGTGAGCTGGTCGGCGGTGAATGCTCCTACTGGGCGTGCATGCCGTCGAAGGCGCTGCTGCGGTCGGCGCAGGCGCTGCGTGCAGCCCAGCAGGTGAAGGGCGTCACCGGCGGCGCTCTGAACCCGGCGGAGGTGCTCGCCCGCCGCGACTCCTTCGCCGCGCACTGGTCGGATGACGGCCAGGTCGACTGGCTGAACAGCGCCGGCATCGACCTGGTGCGAGGCCATGGCCGCCTGAGCGGCGAACGCGAGGTGACGGTCGCGACGGACGACGGAGAGCGCGTGCTGCGCGCTCGGCACGCGGTCGCGATCAGCACCGGCACGGATGCCGCGATCCCCGGCATCCCGGGCCTGGCGGATGCGAAACCCTGGACCAGCCGCGAGGCGACCAGCGCCCAGCACGTGCCCGAGTCGCTGGCGATCATCGGCGGTGGCGTCGTCGGGGTGGAGATGGCCACCGCGTACGCCGGCCTCGGATCGACCGTCACCCTGATCGCCCGCAGCGGACTGCTCGGGAGCATGGAGCCGTTCGCCGGCGAGCTGGTCGCGGACGGGCTGCGCGGTCTGGGCGTGGACGTGCGGCTGAACGCCACGACATCCGCAGTGCGTCGCGACGGCGACGCGGTGACGATCACGGTCGGCGAGGGCGAGGAGATCGCGGCATCCGAGGTGCTCGTCGCGACCGGACGGATGCCGCGCACCGGCGACATCGGGCTGGAGGTCGCCGGTCTCGAACCGGGCCGGTCGATCGACGTCGACGATACGATGCGGGTGCCCGGTGTCGACTGGCTGTACGCCGTCGGCGACGTGAACGGGCGTGCGCTGCTGACCCACCAGGGCAAGTATCAGGCGCGGGCGGCCGGCGATGCGATCGCGGCACGCTCGCGCGATGAGGTGCTCGCCGACCAGGCCTGGGGTCGGCATGTCGCCACGGCGGATCACGCCGCGGTCCCTCAGGTGGTGTTCTGCGAGCCCGAGGTCGCGTCGGTCGGGCTGACAGCGGATGCCGCGCGCGCGGCCGGCCATGAGATCGAGGTGGTCGACTGCGACCTCGGCGCGGTGGCGGGGTCGAGCCTGCACGCCGACGGATACACGGGCAGGGCGCGCATGATCGTCGACACGGAGCGGGAGGTGCTGCTCGGGGTCACCTTCGCCGGTCCGGATGTCGCCGAGCTGCTGCAGGCGGCGACCGTCGCGGTCGCCGCCGAGGTGCCGATCAGTCGCCTCTGGCACGCGGTGCCCGCCTACCCGACCATCAGCGAGGTGTGGCTGCGGCTGCTGGAGAAGTACGGACGGCAGTCGGCCTGAGGCCGGCATCCGGATCGGGTGCAGAAGGCGACGGATGCCGAAGATCGGCGAACCCGGGAAGTTTCTGAGTCACCCCCGCGTTGTCGGACGTGTCGCCTACGCTCGAAGAGAGGCCAGGAGGTACGCATGAAGGCAGTACTCGAAGGAACCGTGATCGCCGAGGCGGACGATGCCGAGACGATTCTGATCGAAGGCAACCACTACTTCCCCGCCATCTCGCTGCGGCGCGGTGAGCTCGTGGAGAGCCCGACGGAATACACCTGTCCGTGGAAGGGCGCGGCCCAGTACTACTCGCTGGTGCTCGACGGACGGACGCACACGGATCTGGCCTGGGCGTACCCGACACCGTATCCGACCGCGATCGAGAAGGTGGGCCGCGACTTCTCCGGCTATCTCGCCTTCGACCCCAGCGTGCAGGTGGGCCCGTAGGCCGCGGCGGATGATCGAGTTCACATCGGTCTCGAAGCAGTTTCCCGACGGCACCCTGGCGGTCGAGGACTTCAGCCTCGTGCTCCCCTCGCGCAAGACGACCGTCTTCGTCGGGTCGTCCGGATGCGGCAAGACCACCCTGCTGCGCATGATCAACCGCATGGTCGAGCCCAGCAGCGGCACCGTCGCGATCGACGGCGAGAGCGTGCTCGGCGGAGACCCCGTGCAGCTGCGGCGTCGCATCGGCTACGTCATGCAGAACTCCGGGCTGATGCCGCACTTCACGGTGATCGACAACGTCGCCACCGTGCTGCGGCTGAACGGCGTGAGCCGCCGCGAGGCGCACGGCCGGGCACGCGAGCTGCTCGGAACCGTGGGCCTGGACACCGAGCTCGCCGACCGGTACCCCAGCCAGCTGTCCGGCGGACAGCAGCAGCGCGTCGGCGTGGCGCGTGGCCTGGCCGCCGACCCCAACATCCTGCTCATGGACGAGCCCTTCGGCGCGGTCGACCCGATCGTGCGCGCCGATCTTCAGCAGGAGCTGATCCGCCTGCAGCACGAGCTCGACAAGACCGTGGTGTTCGTGACGCACGACATCGACGAGGCCTTCCTGCTGGGCGACCAGGTGGTGATCCTCGACAAGGGCGCGCGGATCGTGCAGGTCGGCAGCCCCAGCGAGATCATCGAGAACCCGGCCGACGAGTTCGTCGAGGCATTCATCGGCGCCGAGCGTGGGCGTCGGGCGCTCTCGCTCAAGCAGACCGCTCGGGGCACGGTGGTGGTGGATTCCGAAGGGCGCACGCAGGGTGTGCTGCATGATGCGATCGCCTCGGGTGGTGAGGGAACCCCGTGACCTGGGTCCTCGACAACCTGGATCTCATCCTCGACCGCACGACCGATCACCTGCGGCAGAGCGTGATCCCGATCGTGCTGGGCCTGATGCTGTCCATCCCGTTGGGCTGGGTCGCCTGGCGGTTCCGCCTGGTGCGCGGACCGGTCATCGTGCTCACCGGCCTGCTGTACACGATCCCGTCGCTGGCACTGCTGATTCTGATGCCGGCCGTGTTCGGGTACTCGGCCACCGATGAGCCGAACCTCGTGATCGCCCTGACCATCTACGCGATCGCCATCCTCGTGCGTGCGGTCGCCGACGGGCTGGACTCCGTCGATCCCGACGTGCGCCAGGCTGCGACAGCCATGGGCTATGCCGCTCCGCGGCGCTTCTTCGCGGTCGAGCTGCCGCTGGCAGGTCCTGTGATCCTCGCCGGGCTCCGCGTCGCGGCGGTCAGCACGATCTCGCTGGCCACCGTCGGCATCCTGGTCGGCGTCGAGAACCTCGGCTACCTGTTCACCAACGGCCTGCAGCGGCGCATCATCGTCGAGGTGCTCGCGGGCGTGCTCGCGGTGGTCGTGATCGCGCTGGCCATCGACGCGCTGCTCGTGCTGCTCGGGCGGATGCTGATGCCGTGGAGCCGCGCTGCGGCGGGATCGGCCGGTTCACCGAAGGGCCGCAGCATGGGCCGTGCCCCTCTGAGGTCAGCCGCATGAACCTGCTCGCCGATGCCCTCGCGTGGCTGTTCTCCCCGAACGGATGCAGGGGCAGTACGCCCTGCCCGTGCTGTTCGGACAGCACCTGCTGTACACGGTGATCTCGGTGGCCGTGGCCGCCGCCATCGCGCTGCCGGCAGGCTGGCTGATCGGCCACACCGGCAAGGGCCGGGAGATCGCCGTCGCCATCTCCGGCGCCGCGCGTGCCGTACCGTCGTTCGGCCTGCTGGTGCTGCTCGTGCTGCTGCTCGGTGTGCTGCGCACGCCCCTGGCCGCAGTGATCACCTTCGTCCTGCTGGCCATCCCCTCGCTGCTGGCCGGCGCGTACACCGGCTTCGAGGCGATCGACCGGCGCACGGTGGACGCTGCCCGGGCGATGGGCATGACCGAATGGCAGATCTTCACCAAGGTGGAGCTGCCGCTGGGCATGCCGCTGCTGGTCGGCGGCATCCGCTCGGCCCTGCTGCAGGTCATCGCCACCGTCACCATCGGCGCCTACGTCAACCTCGGCGGCCTCGGGTGGCCGATCATCCAGGGCATTCCGCTGGGCCGATTCGACCAGGTGCTCGCCGGCGCCCTGCTCGTGGCCGTGTTCGCCCTCATCGTCGACCTGCTGCTCGCCCTCGCCCAGCGCGCGGTCGTGCCCGTCGGCATCCGAACCTCGAATCCGCCAACCGACCTCGGCGATCGACGTGCTGCACGACGCGCGTCGGCCGTCGCCTGAACCGCACCATCCTGTAGGAGGCACATCATGACCACCCCACGAAAGTCCCGTCTCGCGCTCGCCGTCGGCGTCGCGTTCGCCGCGTCGCTGGCGCTCGCCGGATGCGGCAGCAGCAATCCCCTCGACGAGCCCAGCAGCGATGACGGCGGCGGCAGCAGTGACACCATCGTCGTCGGCTCGCAGGCGTACTACTCGAACGAGATCGTCGCCGAGATCTACGCGCAGGCACTGGAGAATGCGGGATTCGACGTCGACCGGAAGTTCAACATCGGCCAGCGCGACGCATACATGCCCGATGTGGAGTCCGGCAAGATCGGCCTGTTCCCGGAGTACACCGGAAACCTGCTGGAGTACCTCGATGAGGACGCCACCGCCACCAGTCCCGACGATGTGTACGTCGCGCTGCAGAAGGCGCTGCCCGACGGCCTGACCGCGCTCGACTATGCGGATGCCAGCGACCAGGACACCTACACGGTGCTGAAGTCCTTCGCCGACGAGAACGGCCTCACCACGATCGGGGACCTGTCGAAGCTGACCACGAAGCCGACGCTCGGCGGCTCGCCCGAGCTGGAGCAGCGTCCGTACGGCCCGGCCGGCGCGAAGGATGTCTACGGCGTGGATCTGGGCTTCTCCGCCACCGGCGAGAGCACACTCGAGTCGCTGCTGGCCGGTCAGGTGCAGGTGGCTGACATCTACACCGCCAGCCCGGCTTTCCAGACCGAGGACATCGTGGCGCTGGAGGATCCGGAGAACATGATCCTCGCCTCGAACGTGGTGCCGATCGCCTCCAGCGACCTGGCTGACGAGATCGCGAAGGTCATCAACCCGGTCAGCGCCGCGCTCAGCGCCGAGGACCTGGTGGACATGAACGTGCAGTCGACCGTGGATCAGGCCTCGGCGAAGGACATCGCCGCGAAGTGGCTGAAGGACAACGGGCTCGACTGAGCCCCGGTGCCCATGGGGTTAGTCGGGCTAAACTAAGCCCATGGGCACCCAGGTCAACATGCACGAGGCGAAATCGCAGCTCTCTGCGCTCGTCGAGCGCGTGCTCGCCGGGGAGCAGGTCACGATCGCTCGTGCGGGCACGCCCGTCGTCGATCTCGTCGTGCACCGCAGTGCATCGCCGGTCTTCGGGCTGCTGAAAGGCGCCTACGAGTACGACGCAAAGGCATTCGACGACGCGGACGAGGAGATCCGCGAGATGTTCTACGGAGCCGACGCGTAGTGCTGCTCGACACCCACGCCCTGCTCTGGCTGACGATGGACGATGCCCGGCTCGGCGAGCGAGCGCGGGATCGGATCATGCATGCACCGCGCGTGCTCTACTCGTCGGTCTCGATCTCGGAACTCGTCATCAAGCACATGCTGGGCAAGATCGAGTTGCCGGGCGGGGAGCGATTTCCGGAGATCTTCGCCCGCTCCGGCCTGGTCGAGCTGCCCTTCACAGCACGTCACGCGAACGCTCTCCGGGATGACCCGACGCTGGTCAGGCACAATCCTTTCGACCGGATGCTGATCGCTCAGGCCCGCGCGGAGGGGATCGAACTGCTCACCGCGGATCGTGTGCTGCTCGGCCTCGACCGGCAGTGGGTTCACGACGCAGCGCGCTGAGCCGCCCTGGGCTCGCTGCAGAGGGGCTCGCTGCAGTGGGATCAGGCCCCGGCGTCTTGACGCGGGTCAGGCCCCAGCGTCTTGACGCGGGTCAGGCCCCAGCATCCGGCCGCCGCTCAGACCCGGCCGCTCAGACCCGGGCGTCCTGCCGCGGCAGCCACACCTGATTGATGATGATCAGGATGGATGCCGTCACCGGCACGGCCACCAGTGCACCCAGCAGGCCGAGCAGAGTGCCGCCGGCGAGTGCGCCGATCACGACCAGCGCACCGGGCACCGAGACGGCCTTGTTCATCACGCGTGGGGTGAGGAAGTACGCCTCGACCTGCATGTACACCAGGTAGATCACGGCGAACAGCAGCGCGTGCAGCGGATCGGCGAACAGGGCGATCACCGAGCCGATAGCCCAGAACAGCACCGATCCGACCAGCGGGATCAGCGTGATCAGGAAGGCCACCGTCGCCATCAGCGGCGGGAAGGGCAGCTGCAGGGAGAGGTAGATGATGAGGGTGACGATCGCGTTGGCGAACGCGAGGATCACCATGCCCTGCACGTAGCCGCCGACCGAATCCGTGATCTGGTCGGTGATCTCGCGAGCGCGCTTGCGGTCGCGGGCCGGGGCGAAGCGCAGCATCGCCGTCTTGATCGTGGGCAGACCCGCGACGAAGTACAGCGTCAGCACCAGCACCACGATGAAGCCCGAGATGCCGGTGGCGATCGAGCTGCCCACCTGCAGGGCGCCGCCGCCGATGGCCTGCCAGGTCTTGCCGTCGGTGAGGAAGTTCTGGGCATCCTCGACCAGCTGCTCGAACTGGTCGCCGAACTGCTTCTCCAGGAAGCCGTAGACGTCGCTGTGCATGAAGTCGGTGATCAGGTCGGGCACCGACTTCACGAACAGGGTGATCTGCTCCACCACCACAGGGATGATCATCAGCAGCACCAGCGCCAGCACGACGATCAGGCCCAGGATCACCGAGAGCACGCTCAGCCCGCGGGAGAGGCCGCGACGCTCCAGAAAGCGCACGGCGGGATCGAGGCCGAGCGCGGCGAACAGCGCGAACGCGATGTAGATGAGCACGGTCGACAGGCTCGACAGCGTGATCGCCAGCAGGATCGCGACCAGACCGCCGATCGTGACGAGAAAGCCGAACACGAACGGCTTGTCGATGCGGGTCCAGAACGAGCGGCTCGGTGTGGGCGGCTCGATGACCGGGCTCGGGGCGGTCGCCGCGGTGGGCTCAGCGGCGTCCGGCTCGGCGGCGGGGTTCTCGGTGACCTCGGCGGCGGAGTCAGGCCGCACGGAATCTTCGGCGCTCATGCGGAACACTCTATGCGCGACCGGCCCGATTCGAGTCGCGTGAATTGCCGTATCCAGAGGCCGGATGCGGCAATGTGCGCGATTCGAAGGACGGATGCCGACTATCGTCGAACTGTCGTACCCAGGCCGCACCCGGAGGAGGACCATGTCCGACGAAGACGCCCGCGCCGAGCTGCTGCGCCTGCGCGCCAGCATCGACAACATCGACGCCGCACTGATCTTCATGCTGGCCGAGCGGTTCCGCGCCACCCAGCAGGTCGGCCATCTGAAGGCGGAGCACGAGATGCCGGCATCCGACCCGAAGCGCGAGGAGCAGCAGGTCGCTCGACTGCGCGCGCTGGCCGGAGAGGCGCATCTGGATCCCGAGTTCGCCGAGAAGTGGTTCAACTTCGTCGTCGCCGAGGTCATCCGGCACCACACCGAGGCCGCAGAGGGGCGCTGAGGTCGTCCTCATCCGACGGCATCCGGATTCGCAGGAGATCGCACGGAATGCAGGATGCTGATCAGCATCCGTTCCTGTGTTTCGAGAGTTCTCCTGTGTTTCGTGCGCCCACGGCTCGACAACCACCGTCACCGGATGCGATAATCTGATCGTTACGTCTATTAAACGATCATAATCTTGCACCAACGGGAGTCGGACATGACCATCACCGCCGGCGCGCACATGCGCGCGGAGCTCACCTCACAGCCCGAGACCTGGGCACGCGCGGCCGGGATGCGAGCCGAGCAGGCGCTGCTGCCGGCATCCGGTGCGCGCATCGCCGTCGTCGGCTGCGGCACCTCCTGGTTCATGGCGCAGTCCTACGCCGCGCTGCGCGAGGCCGCAGGTCACGGCGAGACCGATGCGTTCACGGCATCCGAGGTTCCCGCCGGCCGCGGCTATGACGCGATCGTCGCGCTCACCCGCTCCGGCACCACCACCGAGGTGCTCGAGCTGACTGAGCGCGTCAAGGGCACGACCCCGGTGATCGCCGTGCTCGGCGACGACAGCTCGCCCCTGGTCGACCTCGCCGATACGGTCATCGCCCTGCCGTTCGCCGATGAGCAGTCGGTCGTGCAGACCCGCTTCGCCACCACCGCACTGGCCCTGTTCCGTGCGTCGCTCGGCGAATCCCTCGACGGCGCGGTCGCCGACGCGCAGGCTGTGCTCGCCTCGCCCTCCGACCCGGCTCTCGGCGATGCCGAGCAGTACTCCTTCCTCGGACTCGGCTGGACGATCGGGCTCGCCCACGAGGCGGCGTTGAAGATGCGCGAGTCCTCGCAGTCGTGGACCGAGTCGTACAGCGCGATGGAGTACCGTCACGGGCCCATCGCCATCGCCGCACCCGGTCGCATCACCTGGCAGTTCGGCACGGCCCCCGAGGGTCTTCAGGCGCAGGTCGAGGCCACCGGGGCGCGCTTCGTGCAGCATCCGATCGACCCGATGGCCGACCTGGTGCGCCTGCACCGCGTCGCCCTCGACCGCGCCGTCGGTCGCGGGCTCGACCCCGACCAGCCGCGCAACCTCACCCGCTCCGTCATCCTTGCGGACTGAAGACCGACATGACCGGGCACGACAGCATCCCCGACGTCGTCACGGACCCCTCCGGTGAGCGGCTCATGCGCGCCGACAGCATCGGTCACGGCGTGCCCGTGCTCGCCTTCGACGTGGGCGGCACCGACATCAAGTCGGCGCTCTTCGACGGTGAGGGCGTGGCGCGAGGCCTGCGCCGCACGCCGACACCGGTCGCGGACGCGGATCCGGAGGGTGCGCTGATCGACCGCCTGGCCAAGTTGGCTGCGCAGCTGCAGGATCAGCATCCGGATGTCGCGCCCGAGGCCGTCGGACTGGTCGTGCCCGGCATCGTCGACTCCGAGAACGGCATCGGCGTGTTCAGCAGCAACCTGGGCTGGCGGAACGCCCCGATGCGTGAGCTGATGAGGCAGCGTTTCGGCCTGCCCGTCGCCTTCGATCACGATGTGCGGGCGGCCAGCTGGGCCGAGCGGGTGCTCGGCGGCGCGCGCGATTACGCCGACGCGGTCGTGCTCATCATCGGCACCGGGATCGCCGGAGCGCTGCTGGTGGGCGGGCAACCGTACACCGCGGGCGGCTACGCGGGCGAGATCGGGCACTCGCCGATCGGGGAGTGGCCGTGCCCGTGCGGGGCGCGCGGATGCCTGGAGGCCCGCGCCTCGGCCGGGGCCATCTCGCGACGCTACGTCGAGGCGACCGGGACTGCAGTGGACGGTGCCCGCGAAGTCATCGCCCGGGCGGCGGGCGGCGATGAGACGGCGGCGCGCATCTGGGACGAGGCGCTCGACGCGCTGACCATGTCGATCGCGCAGCTCACCGCCGTGATGGCGCCGCAGGCCGTGGTGATCGGCGGAGGTCTGTCGCGGGCGGGCGGTGCGCTGTTCGACCAGCTGCGCGCCCGGCTGGCGGACCGGCTCAGCTTCCACCGCATCCCCGTGCTGGTCCCGGCAGAGCTGTCCGGCAACGCCGGCATCCTCGGATCGGCGCTGCGCGCGCGGGAGGCGGCGTCATGATCAGGGCCCGGGGTGGTGCGGAAGCACGGTTCGCCGGTACGGATGCACGGTTCGCCGGTACGGATGCACGGTGGGTGATCGCATGATCGTCACCGTCACCGCGAACCCTGCCCTCGACCTCACCTGGCACGTCGCCTCGCTGGCGATGGGTGGAACGCATCGAGCGGATGCCGGACGGGCGCGCGCCGGAGGGAAAGGTCTCAACGTCGCCCGCGTCGCCCACGCGCAGGGCGCGTCTGTGCTCGCGGTCACGACCTCGGGTGGTGCGACCGGTGCGGAGTTCGCCTCGGAGCTGGAGGCGTCGGGCGTGCCGCACGTGCTCGTGCCGGTGGCGGCTTCTACGCGTCGCAGCATCGCGCTGGTCGACGAGTCGCTCGGCGACACCACCATCGTCAACGAGTACGGCGTCGCGCCGACGGATGCCGAATGGTCGGCCCTGACGGATGCCGTGGCCGCTGCCCTTCGCGCACGAGACGCGAGGTCTGCACAGGCTTCTCCTGCGGATAGTGATCTCTCGACGGGGGATCGGGGAGCGGATGCCGCGATCGGCGACGTGCTCGTGATCTCGGGGAGCTTCCCGCCCGGAACCCCGGACCAGCTGCTGCCGTCGCTCATCCGGCTGGGGCGCGAGGCCGGCGCGACCGTGATCGCCGACACCTCGGGGCCGGCACTCCTGGCGGCGGCGGATGCCGGAGCATCCGTTCTCAAGCCCAATGAGCACGAGCTGCGGGACGCCACCGGCCTCGACGACCCGATCGACGGCGCCCGTGAGCTGCTGCGCCGTGGCGCCGAGCTGGTGCTGCTCTCACTCGGCGCCGAGGGGATGCTGGCCGTGTCCACGGCATCCGCCGTCTCCCCCGGTTACGAATCGGGGGCCGACACGCCAGATGTCGGACCGATTCGCGCAAACCGTCCGACATCTGGCGTGTCGGCCGGCGGGGCGGCACCCGGGAACGACGGCGAGGGAACGGATGCCGAAGATCGGCTCGATCTCAGCATCCTGCGCACCCGGCTCGACACCCCGCTCGCAGGGAACCCGACCGGGGCGGGCGACTCCGCGGTCGCTGCGTGCGCCGTGCTGATGGATGCCGGCATCCGCGACCCCGAGCAGATCCTTCGCCGCGCGACGGCCTGGTCGGCAGCCGCCGTGCTGATGCCGCTTGCCGGCGAGATCCACCCCTCCTGGCCCGACCTCGAGCACGCCCTCACCGTCGCCCCCGTCGCCGCCCCCGTCGCCGCCCCCGCTTCCGCCCCCGCCGAGACTTCCCTTCCAGCACGAGACACAGTGTCTGCTGTGCAGTCTCGTGCTGGAGAGGAAGTCTCGTCATCCGGTGGGGCATTCGCCCGGCCAGAAGCATCCGCCTCACCGGAAGCCTCCGCCTCACCGGAAGCCTCTGCCTCACCCGAAGCATCCGCCTCACCCGAGGCATCCGACCCGAAGGAATCCCGATGACTCTCGTCTCCGCCCGCGACCTCGTGCGCGCATCCGCTGCCGCCGGCACGGGGCTCGGCGCGTTCAACGTCATACACCTCGAGACTGCCGAGGCGCTGGTCGCGGCATCCGAGCGCGCGCAGCTGCCGGTGATCGTGCAGATCTCGCAGAACTGCGCCGACTACCACGGCGGCCTCGAGCCGATCGGCTGGGCCACCCTCGCGATCGCCCGCCGGGCGTCGACGGCCGTCGCCGTGCACCTCGACCACGCCGAGCGTCCCGAGCTCGTAGACGAGGCCATCGAGCTGGGATTCGGGTCGGTGATGTTCGACGGCGGCAAGCTCGACTACGACGAGAACGTCTCTCTCACCGCCGACGTCGCGGCGCGCGCCCGTGTCGCCGGGGTGTTCGTCGAGGCGGAGCTCGGCGAGGTGGGCGGCAAAGACGGTGCCCACGCTCCCGGCGTCCGCACCGATCCCGACGAGGCACGCGCCTTCGTGAAGGCGACCGGGGTGGACGCGCTCGCCGTCGCGGTGGGCTCGTCGCACGCGATGCTCGACCGTTCGGCATCCCTCGACATCGCGCTGATCGGCCGCCTGCGCGACGCCCTGCGCGGAGTGGGTCGCAATGGCGGCAATGTGCCGCTCGTGCTGCACGGATCCTCGGGCGTCGCCGACGACACGATCGTCCAGGCCGTGCGTGCGGGGATGACCAAGATCAACGTCTCCACGCACCTGAACGGCTTCTTCACCCGCGCGATCCGCGAGACGCTCGCCGACGACGAGAAGCTCGTCGACTCGCGAAAGTACGTCGCGCCCGGCCGCGAGGCGGTCGCCACCGAGGCGGCACGGATGCTGCGCCTCTTCGCCCTCGTATCCACCCGAGCCTGACGATGCCCCGCCACCCCGCCCGCCGCACTTCCTTCCCGTCGCACTTTCGGTCGCTTTCCCGGTGCGCTGAGCGGCAGAAGGTGCGACGGGAGCGAGGCAACAAGGACAAGGAGATGCTGTGAACCGCGCCGCCCGTCTCAACGCGATCCTCGAACTGCTCGCGGAGCAGGGCGAGGTGTCCATCGACCAGCTCGCGGAACGCTTCGGGGCATCCGCCGCCACCACCCGCCGCGACCTCGACAGCCTCGCCGAGCGGCGGCTGCTCACGCGCACGCACGGTGGTGCGGTCGCGCAGTCCGTCGCCTACGATCTGCCGATCCGGTACAAGAGCCATCTCGGCACCGGGGCGAAGGAGCGCATCGCCGTCGCTGCGGCAGGGCTCGTCTCACCGGGCGATGTGGTCGGGCTGTCGGGCGGCACCACCACGACGGCGATCGCCGCAGCGCTGGCGGCCCGCGATGATCTTGCCGCTGACGGGCTGACCGTGGTGACGAACGCGGTGAACATCGCCGCTCAGCTCGCGATGCGACCGGAGTTCAAGGTGGTCGTCACCGGGGGAGTGATCCACGCGCGCAGTTTCGAGCTGGTCGGCCCGTTCGTGGAGCAGCTGCTCGCCGGCATCCGTCTGGACATCGCCTTCATCGGCGTCAACGGGCTGTCGGCGGCCGACGGCGCGACCACGCATGACGAGTCCGAGTCGGCGGTGAACCGCATGATGGCCGAGCGTGCCGCCCGGGCGGTGATCGTCGCCGACGCGTCGAAGATCGGGCAGGCGGCGTTCGCGCAGGTCGGTGGTGCGGAGCTGTTCCCGGTGGTGCTCACGGATGCCGCGGTCACGGCATCCGCGCGCGACGCCCTCACGGATGCCGGCTACGAGGTGCGCATCGCCGACTGACCCGTTCCGTGGTGTTCGGGTGGCGCAGTTTGTGGCTTCCTGGCCGCTGAGGCAGCCATTTGCGCCACCTGACGGCGGTGGAGAGGGCCAAGCAGGGGGAGAGGGCCAAGCAGGGGGAGAGGGCCAAGCAGGGGGAGACAGCGCAGCTCAGAGTCCGCGGGATCCGGCGGCGTGGGCGAAGATCAGGCTCGTCGACGTCGACGCGACCTCGGGACGCAGACTGAGCGTGTCCGAGACGAGCTCGCGCAGCGCCGCGGCGTCCGGAACGGCGACATGCACCAGGAAATCGCGGTCGCCGGCGAGGAAGTACACCCGCTGCGTGGCCGGCAGATTCTCCACGTAGGCCTGGAACCTCCGCAGATCGCCGCGCGCGTGCGCATGCAGCCGGATGGTGATGAGCGCTTCGAGGTGCAGGCCGACTGCCGCAGGCGAGATCTCGGCATGGAACCCGACGATCACGCCGTTCGCCTGCAGCGCGCGCACGCGCTTCAGGCAGGTCGATTCGGCGATGCCCGCGCGCACCGCGAGCTCGGTGTTCGACAGGCGCCCGTTGCGACTGAGCTCGGAGATGATCGTGCGGTCGACGGCGTCGAGTCCGGCCTCCGTCACCGGCGCACGACGAGGCGGCGAAGAATCGGATGCCGACATGCCCACTTCCTCACCGTGGTCGAAGAATCTGTACTCAACCCGATAAGGATACGCAGGATCTTTCGACACTGTCCCTCTCTTCGCACGAGATCTGCATAATCGAGGTGAGCGGGGCGTCTCCAAGCCCCGATGTCTCAGGAGGACGCAATGACGCGCACGATCGTCGTCGGGGCCGGGATGGTCGGTCTCGCCACGGCATGGCACCTGCAGGAGCGCGGGGTCGAGGTGACGGTCATCGACCGGGTTGGAATCGCTGCCGGGTCGTCATGGGGCAACGCCGGCTGGCTGACGCCCGGCAAGACCATCCCGCTGGCCGACACCGGCCTGTGGACCTACGGACCCAAGGCGCTGCTCGACCCGGACGCCGCGCTGCACATCCCCTTCCGGGTGGATGCCGGGCTCTGGTCGTTCCTCGCCCGATTCGCAGCGCACGGCACGAATCGCGCGTGGGACCGCACCATGGCATCCCTCACCCCGATCGACAAGCTCGCGCTGGAGTGCTTCGACGAACTGCTCGACGGCGGCGTGAAGTCGTGGACCCGTGAGGGTCCGTTCGTGATCGGCTTCAAGAGGGCAGCCGACTCGAAGGGCTTCCTGCGCGAGGTCGAGGGTGTCATCCGGCACGGACAGGACGTGCCGTTCGAACGGCTGCAGAACCCGCGTGAGCTGGCGCCGGTGCTCTCGGATGCCGTCACCCACGTCTACCGTCTGGACGGACAGCGCTTCTTCGAGCCCGCGCCGTTCGTCGAGGCGCTCGGGCACGCCGTCGTCGAGCGCGGTGCGGAGCTGCTCACCGGCGTCGAGGTCACCGACGTGTCGTCCACCCGCCGTCCGGTGGTGACCCTGTCGAACGGGGAGCGGATGGAAGCCGACTCGGTCGTGATCGCGACAGGGGCGTGGATGCCGAAGCTCGCCCGCAAGCTCGGTGTGCGGACCCGCGTGCAGGCCGGTCGCGGATACTCCTTCACCGTGGCGACCGAGCAGCCGCAGGAGCATCCGGTGTACCTGCCGTTCCAGCGCATCGCCTGCACGCCGTATCAGGGGCGCTTCCGCATCGCGGGGACGATGGAGTTCCGTTCGCCGGATGAGCCCTTCCAGCCGCGGCGGGTGCAGGCGATCATCGCGCAGGTGCGCGAGATGTTCCAGGGCATCGACCTCGACGACCGCCAGGACGAGTGGATGGGCTCGCGCCCGGTCACCCCCGACGGCCTGCCCCTGGTCGGGGCGACGCAGGCGCCGAACGTGTACGTGGCCGGTGGCCACGGTATGTGGGGCATCGTGCTGGGTCCCGCGACGGGCAAGCTCCTCGCCGAGCAGATCACGACCGGCCGCATCCACCCCGCGATCGAACCTTTCGACCCGCTGCGCTGAGTTTCCGTCTTCGAGACGCCCATCTCGCCCCTGCTGGGCTGCCTCGCCCCTGCTCGTCTACGTAATTGGACAGGGGCGAGGCAGCTGGGCAGGGGCGGCGAGCCGGGAAGACGCCGCGCGGACGCAGAACTCAGCAGGGGCTGCACTCTCAGCGCGTGGGTGCGGGGGTACTCGCGGGCACCGAGTCGAACTGCTTGGCGTGCTCGGCCCAGCCGGCCTCGGCGGGGATCGAGCGCAGTGGACGGCTCGCGACGCTCATGATCAGTGCGATCGCGCAGAGTGCGAAGCTGAAGATCAGGGTCGGGGTGCGTCCCGCCCAGGCCAGCCCGAAACCGGCGATCAGCGGTGAGAGCGGCATCGCCCCCATGCTCAGCACCCCGCCGACGCTGTTGACGCGTCCGATCAGGGCCGTCGGCGTCGCGACCATGGTGTAGCCGCTGAACGCGGCATTCAGTGCGGGGAGCAGGAACACCGCTCCGGAGATCAGCAGCGCGACGCCCCACGGGCTCTCCACGAACACACCGGTGGCGACGGCCGCCGTGCAGCACAGCAGCCCCAGGATCATCAGCATCCCCGCCCCGATGCGCGGCACCAGCGTGGGAGCCAGCAGCGCTCCGATGAGCATCGCCGCACCGGAACCGGCCATCATCCAGCCGATGACCGCCTCGGAGTAGCCGGACTGCAGCACCGCGTAGATCATGGTGGTCGTCCCGGCGTTCAGCCCCAGGTTGATCACCGTCGCGACGACGGTTCCAGTGCTCAGGTCGGGTCGGCGGAACAGCCAGCTCACACCCTCGCGCAGCTCGCGCAGTGCGTTGGCCGGGAGAGCGGATGCGGCATCCGCGCGTTCCTGAGAGGCATCCGGTCGCCGCCAGCCGACGCGCCGCCCGAGAATCCACGCCGTGACGGCGGAGACCGCACTGCCGATCATCATCGCCGCGCCGATCAGCCAGCCGCCGGCCGCCAGCAGCATCCCGCCGATCGGCCCGCCGGCCAGCTGCAGCGCCGCATCCCGGCCCTGATTCGCCGCCTGTGCACGGCCGATCATCTGCTCGGGCACGATGTCCTTCAGCGCGGCTTCCCCGCGGGGCTGAACAGTCCGCCGACTCCGGCCAGCACGATTTCGAACAGCAGCAGGGTCAGGAAGTCGATGCCGCCGGCCAGCGCCAGCGCCGTGAATGCGCCCGCGGCCAGAGCGCTGAGCGCCGCGCCGAGCGTCATCATGACAATGCGGCGGTGCCGATCGGCGAGTACACCGCCGGCGAGTGTGGCGAGCAGGCGCGCGACTGTGCCGACGGCCGCGATGATGCCCGCCTTGGCGGGGTCGCCGGTGATGACCAGCGCGAGCAGCGGCACGGCGAAGCTGAACAGGGTCGCCGCGAGGCCCTTGCCAGTGTCGGATGCGAGCCAGAGAAGGTACGGGGTCTGACGCCAGAGTCGTGGCGAGGTGGTTGCCATGCCGTTCACGATAATCACGCAAGATAGATTGCGCAATAGGAGTTGCGCAATTAAACCGGCTAGACTTCGGGAATGGCGAAGACGACGGATGCGGGTGGGCAGCCACCCCAGGAGTCGACGGTTCCGCAGGCAGCTGAGGCAGCAGCAGAGCAGGCCGCAGCGAAGCCGGAGCAGTCAGAGCCACCGGCAACAGGCGAGCAGACCACGGCGGCCACGACGGCGATGCTGAAGGCTTTCACACATCCGCTGCGCCGCCAGATCCTGCGGCTGCTCAGCAAGCGCGAATATCTGCGTGCTGCGGATGCCGCCGAGGCACTGGGCGTGCCGGCGAACAAGATCAGCTTTCATCTGCGGGCGCTGGCTGACGCGGGCCTGCTCGTCGAGGCGCCCGAGCACGCGCGTGACCGGCGCGATCGGGTGTGGAAAGGCAATGCGGCCTCGGTGAAGGTCGGTGGACCCGAGAATCCCATCGATGATCCGGCGCTCGGCGACGCGGTGCTCAAGGTGCTGATCGACGAGCACTACGACGTCGTGCGTCGGATGCTCGCCTGGACCCCCGACTACATGGCGGGTCGCACGTCCGAGGTGCACGCCGAGTTCTCTCAGCACACCGTGCGTCTCACCGAGGCTGAGTTCGTCGCGATGATGGAGCGGATCAGCGAGGTCTCGCGCGAGGCTGCCGAGGCGCACAACCGCGCGCATCCCGATCATGACGACCCCGACATCCGGGTCTGGAACATCGACATCATCGCCGCCGACGACACGATCTGACGTTCGAGCGTTCGCGTGATGTGGCGCGCGGGTTGCCTCGGGTGGCGCACGGGGTGCCTCGGGTGGCGCACTTTGCGGCATCCACTGGACGGATGCCGCAATTCGGGCCACCTGAAGCGAAGAAGGCGGCCCGGCGCACCGGGCTCAGCCGCGCAGATCGCGGGTGCGGAGCACGACGGCGGATGCGGCGGCGAGAGCCAGCCCGATCCCCCAGGTGAGCACGAGACCGCCGGCGTCGACGCCCTCGGCGAGCGGGGACTGACGGAACACCCAGGCATACGGCGACAGCGCGTCCAGCCAGGCCAGGTCTTCCGACTGCGTCGCGAGCGCCTGCAGGATGTAGCCGAGCACGGCGAGGCCCGCACCGACTCCGGTCGCCCAGATCCGCCGACCCGTCGCGGCGCCCGCCAGCAGCGCGGCCCCGGCGGTGAGGAAGGCGAGCCCGACGAGGGCCGCGCTCGCGCCGGCGATGCGTAGCGGCTCGAGTTCGAGCTCGGCCGGGTCGTTCAGCGCCCACACCGTGAGCCCGGCGAACACGCCCAGCCAAACCAGTCGCACGAGCACCGACAGCGCGGTCTCCAGGGCGTACTGACTGCGTCCGATGCCGTGCGCGAGGTCGAGCTCGGCCCGTCCGCTCTCTTCGGCGGCGGCCAGAGATGAGCCCCAGAGCACCGCCGCGATCGTCAGCAGCAGAAAGCCCATCAGCCCGTAGAACGTCGCCTCGGTGTAGCCGGCGCCGCTGGCGATCTGGCTGTAGCCGAGCGTGTCGACCAGCTCCTTCGGCAGTGAGTCGATCAGCTGCTGCATCCCGTCGCTCGTGCCGAAGCTCGGGTACAGCGGAAGGTACAGGAAGAGCACCAGGGCGATGCCGATCGTCCAGCCGAGAAGGCTGCGCCAGGTTTCACGGATGCTGCGCCGGAACACCGGCAGGATGCGGGCCATGATCACTCTCCCGTCCGTCGCGACCGTTGCGTCGACCGGTCTGAAGGTGTCGAATCGGAGGCCGATGAGTCGCCGTACAGGCGCAGCACGGACTCCTCGAGGTCGGGCTCCTCGACGGTGAGCTCGCGCACCTCCTGCCGGGCGAGCGCCTTCACGAAGGGATCGATATCGCCTTCGACCGTCGCCGACAGCCGGATCGAGCCATCGGGAGCGGAGTCGGCCTCCAGCTCTTCGATGCCCGGGATCCGCGCGAACACCGCGCGCACGTCCGCAGCACCAGCATCCGCAGCATCCGCTCCCGCGATGCGCGCGTGCACGCGACGCACCGATCCCAGTCGCAGCGAGGCGACGTCGCCGCCGGCGACGATCCGTCCGGCGGCGAGCACCGCCACCTCATCGGCCGCCTGCTGGATCTCGCTGAGCACGTGCGAGCTGAGCAGCACGGTCTGGCCCGCATCCCGCGCCTCGCGCACCATCGTGAGGAATTCGCGCTGCATGAGTGGGTCCAGGCCACTGGTCGGCTCGTCGAGGATGAGCAGCTCGGGCCGGTGCATGAACGCCTGGATCAGCCCGACCTTCTGCTTGTTGCCCTTCGACAGCGTGCGCACGGGCCGGTTCAGGTCCACGCCGAGCCGGTCGGCGAGGTCGCGTGCCGTGCCCAGGACGGATGCCGTTCCGCCGGCCTCCCCAGACACCTCGGCGTAGAACGCGAGCAGACGGTGGCCGTTGACGCGTCCTTCGAGGTGGAGTTCGCCCGGCACGTAGCCGATTCGTCGGCGCAGTGCGGCACCGCCCCGGCGGGGTTCCTCTCCGAGCACCCGGACCGTGCCGGATGTCGGACGGATGACGTCGACCAGCGTCCGCAGTGTGGTCGTCTTGCCCGCGCCGTTGGGCCCGATCAGGCCGAACACAGTGCCCGGGCGCACCTGCAGGTCGAGCTCCTGCAGTGCGATGCTGCGCCCGTACCGCTTGTGCAGCGCACGGATCTCGATCGTGTCGGTCATCGTTCCTCCTCGGACTCGTCGGTCTCGGCACCCGCAGTGGTCTCGGCCCCCGCAGCGGCCTCGGCACCCGCAGTGGCTCCGGCATCCGCTCCCATCGCCGCACGCGTCCCCGTCAGGAACGCGTCGGTCGCGTAGATCCCGTGCGTGAGCAGCTCCATGGTCGGCAGCGTCGAGCGCAGCAGGCCCGCGGAGCTGAGCTGGTCCTGGCCGAGCACCCGCGAGATCTGACCGCGCATCAGGACGGGACCGAGTCCCATCAGCGCGATCAGCAGCGTGGTCATCTCGGGGTCGCTCATCTCCACCAGCAGCCCCGCTTCGCGCTGCTGGTCGAGCATCTGCCTGGTACGGGCGATGATCTCGTCGAACAGGCGATCGGCGGCCGGCGAACGGTCGCCGAGCATGCGCGCCAGGTAGTCGATGTAGGGGCCGTAGCGGTCGAGGTCCTGCAGGGCGGCCTGGATGCGGCTGGCCGTCGGGGCCTGGATCAGCTCGTGCTCGTCGTCGACGAACACCGCCACCACGTAGTCGTCGCACGCGGTGCGCAGGGCGTGCTTGTCGCCGAAGTGGTGCACGATCAGCGCCGCACTGACACCGGCCTCCTGGGCGATCGTGCGCATGCTCACGGCGTCGAAGCCGTCGCGTGCAAAGGCGCGGATCGCGGCATCGCGGATGCGGGCACGGCCGGTGAGATCTTCGGATGCTGAACGCATGTTCAGTACACTAAATGCTTGTTCAGTCCTTGTCAAGAGCGCGGGGAGCCTCGCGGTGACGGGGTGAAATACAGTGAGGGGATGCCCGAGTTCGAGCTGCACCGGCTGCGGCGGTTCCCCGATGTCGAGGCGCCGAACCTGCAGGCCTGGGATGCCACCGACGAGCTGCTCGTGCGGGAAGCGCTCGCGGCGGGCGTTCCGGGTGACGCGATCGCGGTGATCGGCGACGAGTACGGCGCGATCACGCTGGCGCTGACGGATGCCGGACTGCTCGGCATCCGCGTGCATCAGGACCTGGTGACCGGCCGGCGTGCGCTCGCGAACAATGCCGCCCTGCTGGGGCAGACCGGGTGGACGGGCTGCGAGCTCGACGAGGGTCTGCTCGCCGGTGCGCAGCTCGTGCTGCTGCAGCTGCCGAAGGCGCTCGCCGAGCTGGAGGAGATCACGGATGCCGTGGCCCGCTGGGCCGCACGGGAGGTCGTGCTCCTCGCCGGCGGACGCGTGAAGCACATGGCCCTCGCGCAGAACGAGGTGCTCGCACGCGGCTTTCGCACCGTGCAGCCCCAGCGCGCGGAGCGCAAGTCGCGGCTGATCCTGGCATCCGATCCTCTGCCTGCGCCCGCCGACCCGCCCTTCCCGATCCGCCGCGCTCACGACGGGCTCACGATCTGCGCCCACGGCGGGGCATTCGCCGGCGCACGCATCGACATCGGCACGCGCACGCTGCTGGACGCCATGGCCGACCTCGCCCTGCCCGCCGTCGCCCCGCGCGTCATCGACCTGGGATGCGGCACCGGCGTGCTCGCGGCGGCGTTCGCAGCGCAGCATCCGGATGCCGTGATCACGGCTACCGACCGTTCGGCGTCGGCCGTCCGCTCTGCGCGCGCGACGATGGCGGCGAACGGGCTCGACGGTCGCGTGCAGGTCACACTCGACGATGCCGGTTCCGAGCTGCCGGATGCCGACGCCGACCTCATCCTGCTGAACCCGCCGTTCCACCTGGGAGCGAGCGTGCACGAGGGCGCCGGCCGGCGCCTGATCCGGGCGGCCGCGCGGCTGCTGCGGCCGGGCGGAGAGGTGTGGACGGTGTTCAACTCGCACCTCGACCACCGACGTGCGCTCAGCCGCGACGTCGGCGCCACGGAACAGGTGCTCCGCACCCCGAAATTCACGGTCACGCGCAGCGTCCGGCGCGGCTGATCCTCCGTTCATGTAGCGAAGATTGCTCTGTTTCGGCCGTATGACGAGCAATTTGCGCGATATGAAAGCGGGCGTTAATCCCCGGTGAGAACAGGAAAGTGCAAATCGGATTTGCCACCGGATCAGCCATTCGTTAGCGTGGACAGGTGGTCGAGGGGCCACAAGACCAGTCCGCGGCCGCGTCCTTCTTTCGACCCGAGCTGTACACGAAGAGGCGTGGGCGTACGGTCGATGTTCTTTGCGGGAATCCGAAATTCCCGTCAGCGCCGTCAGTGCAGCGACTGTCGAAACGGCCTTGCGAACGTCACCCGGGCGTTACCGAAGCAAGCTCACCAAGACCCTGGAAACGGGTGAGCGAGCCGGGGGAAACGTGTCCGATATCGCTCTTGAAGCGCACCATCTCTACAAGGTCTTCGGTCGCAGTCCGCAGCAGGCTGTCAAGCGGCTGAAGGCCGGTGAATCCCGAACCGATGTGCTCGACGCCGGTACCGCTGCCGTCATCGACGCGAGCTTCACCGTCAACCGCGGTGAGATCTTCGTGATCATGGGGCTGTCCGGATCGGGGAAGTCCACCATCATCCGCATGCTCAACGGGCTGCACGACATCACCGACGGCGAGGTGATCATCGGCGGCGACGACATCGCCAAGGCTCCGCCTGCCGCGCTGCGCGGGATCCGCCGCGACCGCGTCTCGATGGTGTTCCAACACTTCGCGCTGCTGCCACACCGCACGGTGGCCGCGAACGTGGCCTACCCGCTGGAGCTGAAGGGCATCGGCAAGACCGAGCGCCTGGCCAAGGCCGAGGAGATCCTCTCGCTCGTCGGGCTGAAGGGCTGGGGCGACAAGCTGCCCAGTGAGCTCTCCGGTGGAATGCAACAGCGCGTCGGCATCGCCCGCGCGCTCGCCGCCGACACCGAGATCCTGCTCATGGACGAGGCGTTCAGCGCCCTCGACCCGCTGATCCGCCGTGAGATGCAGGAGCAGCTGGTCGAGCTGCAGGCCAAGCTGCAGAAGACCATCGTGTTCATCACGCACGACCTCAACGAGGCGATGTTCCTCGGCGACCGCATCGCGGTGATGCGCGACGGCCGCATCGTGCAGATCGGCACGCCCGAGGACATCCTCACCGACCCCGCCAACGACTACGTCGAGCAGTTCGTGCAGGACGTCGACCGCGCCCGCGTGCTGACGGCGTCGAACGTCATGGAGCACGCGCGTCCGGTGGTCGCCGACACGGCGGGCCCGCGCACGGCGCTGCGTCAGATGCGCGACATGTACATGTCGGCGACCTATGTCGTCGGCCGCGACCGCAATCTGATCGGGATCGTCACGGATCGGGATGCCGTCAAGCTCGTGCGCAAGGGCGAGTCGTCGCTGGCATCCGTGATCAAACCGGTGCCGCAGAGCGTCGACGAGAACGAGGTGCTGATGAACCTGTTCATCCCCTCCGTCGAGTCGCCGCTGCCGCTCGCGGTGACGGATGCCGAGGGGCGCCTGGTCGGCGTGATCCCGCGTGTCACCCTGCTCACCGCACTCGGCCCCGGGCCGGGTGCGACCGGTGAGCTCACCCTTCCGCTGGACCCGATGCCGCAGGCGGTCATCGATGAGGTCCTGGCCGAGGCGCAGGGCGCCGTGGACGCCGCGTCGTCCGCCGCAGTCGGTTCGCCCAACGATGATGCAGGGGAGGTCAGCTGATGGATGGATTCCGCATTCCGCTCGGAGACTGGGTCGAGACGGGGCTGAACTGGCTGCTCGACAATCTGGAATGGCTGTTCACGTTCGCCTCCACCGTGATCGGCGCGCTCGTGGACGGGCTGTCCGCGGCGCTGATCGAGACACCGTTCCCGGCCACGATCCTGGTCTTCGCCCTGATCGCGTGGCTGCTGCGCTCCTGGAAGCTGGCGCTGGGCACGGCGATCTCGTTCCTGTTCATCGTGGCGCTGGATCTGTGGGTCCCGGCCATGCAGACGATGGCGCTCGTGATCGTCGCCGCCGTGCTCGCGGTGCTGATCGCCGTGCCGTTGGGCATCTGGTCGGCGCGCAACGACAAGGTGCGGGCGACTCTCAAGCCGGTGCTCGACTTCATGCAGACCATGCCCGCGTTCGTCTACCTGATCCCCGCGATCATGTTCTTCGGCATCGGCGTGGTACCCGGCGTGTTCGCGACCGTGATCTTCGCGCTGCCTCCCGGTGTGCGCCTGACCGAACTCGGCATCCGTGGCGTCGACAGCGAGACCGTCGAAGCAGGACACGCTTTCGGAGCCACCCCGGGTCAGATCCTGCGCGGTGTGCAGCTGCCGCTGGCACTGCCGACGATCATGGCCGGCATCAACCAGTTGATCATGCTGGCCCTGTCGATGGCCGTCATCGCCGGTATGGCCGGCGCCGACGGGCTCGGAAAGCTCGTGGTGCAGGGCATCTCGTCGATGGACATCCCGATGGGCGTCGAGGCCGGACTCGGCATCGTGCTGATCGCCGTCTTCCTCGACCGCTGCACCGCAGCCCTCGCGGAGCCCTCGCCGTCGTCGCTGCTAGGCCTCGTCGAGCGGCGCCGGCAGGAGAACCGCCGACGGGAGGCGGCCGAGGCGGCTGCCGCCGCGAACGCAGAGGCGACCGAGGTCGTCACCGCCGGACCGCGCCGCGCCCCGATCGCCTGATCCCACAGCTTCACCTCGCACCGAAACCCATACAGCACGCACGAGATATGCATGACGAAAGGAATCACATGAAGAAGCGGCACCTCACAGGCATCCTCGCTCTGACCGCAGCAGCGTCCTTGTCCTCGCCGGCTGCGCCAGCGGCGACAACAACACCCCGGGCGACGAGCCCGCCGACGGCGGCGACGCCAAGGGCACCATCACGCTCGGCTTCCTGCCCGGCTGGACCGACGGTCTGAGCACCGCGTACCTGCTGCAGGACCAGCTCGAGAAGATGGGTTACACCGTCGAGATGAACACGCTCACCGAGGCGGGCCCGCTGTACACTGGCCTGTCCAAGGGCGACGTCGACATCTACCCCTCGGCATGGCCCGAGCTGACGCACAAGTCCTACATGGACAAGTTCGGCGACAAGATCGAGGACCTCGGCAAGTACTACGACAACGCCAAGCTGACGATCGCGGTTCCCGAGTACACCGAGATCGACTCGATCGCCGACCTCAAGGGCAACGCCGACATGTTCGGCGGCAAGATCATCGGCATCGAGCCCGGTGCGGGTCTGACCAAGCAGACCCAGGAGCACATGCTGCCGGAGTACGACCTGGAGGGCGAGTACGAGCTCGTCACCTCGTCGACCGCCGCGATGCTCACCGAGCTCGAGAAGGCGACGAAGAAGCACGAGGACATCGTCGTCACGCTGTGGCGTCCGTTCTGGGCGAACGACGCCTACCCGGTGAAGGACCTCGAGGACCCGAAGGGCGCCATGGGCGAGCCCGAGGGCCTGCACTTCCTGGCCACGAAGGGCTTCAGCGACAAGAACTCCGAGGCCGCCGACTGGATCGCGAAGATCAAGCTGGACGACGAGCAGTACGGTGCGCTCGAGGGCCTGGTCACCTCGGACGAGTACAAGGACAAGTCGGCGGAGGCCGTCGACAAGTGGATCGAGGAGTACGCGGACCAGATCGACTGGCTGCAGAAGTAACTCTCTTCCTCCGTCGAGACCCCTCCTGATCGTCGAGACCTCTCCTGAAACACGTGTTTCAGGAGAGGTTTCGACGGCGGTGAGGGGTCTCGACGGTTGTGGGTGTCAACCTGCTCCCCGTTCCACATCGAGGGCGTGCGGGCCTAGCCTGTGGACATGGACGGATTCGCCGCCGTCGACTTCGGCTTCGCCCGCGAGGCTCTGCAACGAGGCATCGCGGGGCTCTTCGCCGTCGCATTCCTCTCGTCGCTGAATCAGTTCCGTCCCCTGCTGGGCGAGCGCGGGCTGATGCCCGCACCAGACCTGCTGGCGTGGGCCGGCTCGTCCAAGAGCAGAAGACGGATGCTGCATCCGACGCTGTTCACCCGCATCCGGTACTCGGACCGCAGGCTGGCCGGGCTGTGCTGGACGGGCATGCTCATCGCCATCGGACTAATGGTCGGCCTCCCGCAGCTCGGACCGCCGTGGGTGCCGATGATCTGCTTCCTGCTGCTGTGGGGCGGCTACATGTCGATCACCAGCATCGGGCAGACGTTCTACTCCTTCGGCTGGGAGATGCTGCTGCTGGAGGCCGGGTTTCTCGCCGCCTTCCTGGGCTCGGGCGACCAGCCGCCGCCGACCGTGGTGATCGTGCTGTTCTGGTGGCTGCTGTTCCGGCTGGAGTTCGGCGCGGGCATGATCAAGATCCGGGGCGGACGCGAATGGCGCGACCTGACCGCGCTGACCTACCACCACGAGACCCAGCCGATGCCCGGACCGCTCAGCCGGCAGGCGCACCTGCTGCCGCGCTGGTTCCACCGGGGAGAGGTGCTCGGCAACCACTTCGCGCAGCTGGTCGTGCCGTTCTTCCTGTTCGCGCCGCTCCTCTCGATCTGGGTCGCCGGCGACTGGCCGATCGTCATCGGCGCCGTGGCGGCCGGCATCGTGGTGCTCACGCAGTTGTGGCTGATCGTCACGGGCAACTTCGCCTGGCTGAACTGGGCGACGGTCGTGATCGCGTTCTCGGCACTGGGACTGCCGGGATCGGGCGGCTCGCACGCTGACGATGCGACCGGCGGCATCCCGCTGTACTGGATCGTGATCACCTGCGCCGTCGGCCTCCTGCTGCTCGTGCTCAGCTGGCCGGCGCTGCGCAACCTGTTCGCGCGGCGTCAGCTGATGAACGCGAGCTTCAACCGCTGGCAGCTCGGCAACGCCTACGGCGCGTTCGGCACGGTCACGAAGGAGCGCATCGAGCTGATCGTCGAGGGAACGGAGGATGCCGACCCCGATGCGGCCGTGTGGTCGGAGTACGAGTTCACGGGCAAGCCGGGCGACGTGCATCGCATCCCGCGACAGTTCGCCCCGTACCATCTGCGGCTGGACTGGCTGATGTGGTTCCTGCCGCTCGGCCATTCGCTGCAGGACTGGTTCGCGTCGTTCCTGGTGCGGCTGCTGGAGGCCGATGCTCCCACGCTGCGGCTGCTGCGCCACGACCCGTTCGAGGGGCGGCGGCCCCGCTGGGTGCGCGTGATCTCCTATCGGTACCGGTTCGCGAGCCGCGCCGAGCACCGTGTCGATGGTGCGGTGTGGGTGCGCGATCGACGCCGCGTCGTGGTGCGCCCGCTGGGCGGGTGAGGAGCGCGGGTCGATCGTCCCTGCCCCTGCTGGTCGTCCTGGCCCCCTCTGAACGACGTGAATGGGCAGGGGCGGTGGCGATGAACGGGGGCAGCGACGGCGACGCGGGTCGTCAGAGCAGGATCGGATGCCCGGATGCGAGCGACGCGTAGGCGGCATCCACCAGCGCCACGGCGGCCACGCCGTCGGCGGGAGTGACGCGGGCGTCGCGGCCGGTGCGGATCGCGTCGAGGAAGTCCGCGAGCTGCGCCCGGTACGGATCGACGTCGGATGCCGGAGGCAGATACCCATCACGGGCACCGGCAAGGGCATCGGTGTCCACGGAGAGCTCGCCATCGGTTCCGACCAGGGACGCCTGCGAGCGGAACGGAGTGTCCGGCCCGAACCAGTCGCCGCGCACATGACTGATCGCCCCGTTCGCATGGGTGAGGGTGACGTGCGCGGAGACCGGAGGCTGCACGACGCCGTCGAGCACAGCAGGATCCTGCGTGGCCGAGACCTCGATCACGGGTCCTGCCAGCCAGAGCGCCTGGTCGAGGTCGTGGATCATCAGGTCGCGGATCAGACCGCCGCCGGCCTCCTGCGAGTAGAACCAGGCCGAGGCGGGAGCGGCGACCGTGCGCCGGAAGGTCAGCTCCGTCGGCGTGCCCACCGAGTGACGCTGCTCATGCAGGCGGTGATACTCCTCGAAGTAGCGCACCACGTGGGCGGGGAACAGCCTCATGCCGGCGGCTTCCGCGGCATCCGTCATCGCCTGCGCGTCGGCGGCGGTCACCGCCAGCGGCTTCTCGCACACCACGTGCCTGCCGCGGGCGAAGGCCGCACGTGCGATGTCGAGGTGGGTGGGCGTGGGGCTGACGATGTCGACGATCCCGGACGCGTCGATCAGCTCTTCGAGGGTGTCGACGCCGCGGATGCCGTAGCGTTCGGCCAGGGCATCCGCCCCGGTGCGGCGCAGGATGCCGACCTCGGCGCCCAGTGCCAGCCAGCCCTCGATGTGCGGTGGGGCGATGCCGCCCGCGCCGACGATGCCGATCCGCGGTGTGTCATCCATACGCCGAGCCTACGTCGCAACCAGCTCCCCCGGAATCCGCGTCGCGAGACCCCGGGCTGTCGTCGAGGGAGGTGTCAGGCGAGCGGTTCGTCGCGCTTCAGCGGGAGTCGCTCCGGCTCGGGAGTGGGCGGAGTACTCGGGTTCTGCGCGCGGGGGAGCTCGCCGGCCACCTTCTTCTCGAGCACGTCGACGGCGTCGTCGGAGAGCACGATGAGTCCTTCGAGCTCGTCGCGCACGCGCTTGTAGGCGACCTGGCGTTCGGCCTGGGTGGCCGACTCGTCGAGCGCGACCTTCAGCATGTGCTGCGCGCGATCGAGGCGCTTGCGCTCGTCCGCGCTGAACGACGAGTCGCGCAGCCGGCGGGCATCGCGCTCGGCGACTTCAAACGCCACGGCGTAGTTGCCGACGGCATCCAGATACTCCGTCACCCGCTGCTCGGTGACCTTCGCGTCCGCGGATGCCGGGCGCAGGGCATCCGCGGTCTTCTTGGCGCGCAGGAACGCCGCAGTCAGCGGCTGGCGGCCGTCGCTCATCGCTGGGAAGGCGATGAGCTTGGCGACGTCGAGCTCATAGTCCAGCCAGCGCGCGGTGATCTCGTCGTGCTCGGCGAACAGGCGCTCGAGCAGTTCGTTCGGAGGGACGGATGCCGGCTGCGCGGCCGGCCGGGCGCCGACGCGCTTTCCGCCGGACGCAACAGGGATGCCCCGGGCCTGCAGCTCCGCGGTCTTGAGCTCGCTCTTCAGGCGCAGTGTCTCCAGGCGGCGCTCGTGACGCTCGCGGGACGCGATCTGCCAGCGACGGCCGATTCCCCCGGCGACACCCATGATGGGGAAGATCAGCCACCAGAGGTGGCCGACGTTTCCCCAGAAGCCGCTCCAGAACGTGGGATCCATGATGCCCCAGCCTAATCTCGCGCGCGGGGATCCGCTGTGACGGATGTCATGAGCGCACGACCTCATCCTTTCGATGGAGACGGAGTTCACCCTTGACCGCGATGCTCGCAAAGCCGCGCGCTGGTGAGCTTGATGTCATGGCAGAACTCCGCACCGGGCGACCCCGGCACCCGCTCTCCGACCGCCTCACCTCGCGCCGCGGCGCGTGGATCTGGATGGGCGCCGCACTGCTGGTGATGTTCGTCCTGTTCGGGGCGTTCGGCTCGGCGAAGGCACCTGCGGGCAATGCGCAGGCGCCGACGGCATCCGAGTCCGCCCGCGTGGCTGCGCTGCTCGACACGTTCCCGAACGCCGATCGCCAGTCGGTGCTCGTCGTCGCCTCCCGCGACGACGGAGCGAAGCTGACGGATGCCGAGATCGGCGAGCTCAAAGCTCTGCTGCCCGTGCTGGACGAGCACGCCGATGCCGACTCGACCGGGCCGCTGCTCAGCGACGACGGGAAGGCGGCCGTGCTCGTGACGCCGATCAAGGTGGGCGAGACGAACACCGACACCGCCGCGGTGATCACGCAGGTGCGCGCCGATCTGGCCCACCACGCGCCCGAGGGGATCTCCCTGCAGGTGACGGGCGGGCCGGCGTTCGGCGCCGATGTCGCCGCGTCGTTCGAGGGCGCGGACTTCACGCTGCTGCTGGTGACGATCCTGATCGTCGCGATCCTGCTCATCGTCACCTACCGTTCTCCGGTGCTGTGGCTGATCCCGCTGGTGGTCGTCGCACTCGCCGACGGTCTGGCGGGACGTCTCACCGCCGCGGCTGGGTCGCTGTGGAACCTGCAGTTCGACTCGGGCATCATCAGCGTGCTGGTGTTCGGCGCCGGCACGAACTACGCGCTGCTGCTGATCTCGCGCTACCGCGAAGAGCTGCGCCGAACCGAGGATCATCGGCAGGCACTGAGCACGGCGTGGCGTCACACCGCGCCCGCGATCCTCGCCTCGAACATCACCGTCGTGCTCGCCCTGCTCACCCTGGTGCTGGCCGTGATTCCCGGCACGCACGGGCTCGGCATCTCCTCGGCCATCGGCCTGCTGATCGCGCTCGCCGCCGTGCTGTTCCTGCTGCCGCCGCTGCTGGCCGTCTGCGGACGCAGGGTGTTCTGGCCGTTCGTGCCGCACCCCGATCAGACGTACCGTCTCGAACAGACGCACCGTCTCGACCAGACGCACCGCCCCGGCGAGAGCACCGGCCCCGCCGAGAGCCCGCGGTTTGGCCGTGCCTGGCGCCGGATCGCCTCCGGCGTGGTGCGCCGCCCGGTCGTGAGCCTGCTCGCGGGGGTCGCACTGCTGGCTGTCATGGCCGCAGGACTGCTGGGTACCTCGGTCGGACTCGACCAGATCGAGAAGTTCCGCGTGCAGTCCGAGTCGGCCGCCGGTCTGGAGGTGCTCTCCGGCCATTTCCCTCCCGGTGAGGCGCAGCCGATCTTCGTGGTCGCCGACAGTGCCCGGGCCGATGACGTGGTCGCCGCCGTGCAGGACGTCGACGGGGTGGTCCGGGCGCACCCGGCGGGCACGACCGAAGACGGGGCACTGACCAGGATCATGGTGACCAGCGACTACGCGCCGAGCACCGAGCAGAGCCTGAACCAGATCGCCGAGCTCCGTGACGCCGCGCACGCGGTGCCGGATGCGGATGCCGTGGTCGGTGGTGCTGTCGCAACCGACCTCGACGCGCGGGCGGGGAACCAGCAGGATCTGCTGCTGATCGCGCCGCTCGTGCTTGGGGTGAGCTTCCTGGTGCTGCTGGTGCTGCTGCGCTCGGTTATGGCGCCGGTGCTGCTGCTCGTGGTCAATCTCGCCAGCGCTGTCGCTGCGATCGGCGCGGGGGCGTGGCTGAGCCGGGTGCTGTTCGGTCAGCATGCGCTGGATCTGCAGGTTCCGCTGCTGGCGTTCCTGTTCCTGGTCGCCCTCGGCATCGACTACACGATCTTCCTGGTGCACCGGGCGCGCGCCGAGGCAGCCGTGCACGGCACTCGCGCCGGGATGGTCGAGGCGGTCGCGCACACCGGAGGAGTGATCACCAGCGCCGGCATCGTGCTCGCCGCCGTGTTCGCCGCCCTCGGCGTGCTGCCGCTGGTCACGCTCGGCCAGCTCGGCCTGATCGTCGGCGTCGGGGTGGTCGTGGACACCCTGGTGGTGCGCACCGTGATCGTGCCCGCCATCTTCGCGCTGGTGGGCGACCGCATCTGGTGGCCCGGCACACCGAACAGGCCGAAGACGGGCATCCTGCGGAAGCGCACCCCCGAGGCCGACGCTGTCACGACGCGCACCCCGGCAACCGGCGCACAGCAGAGGTCACAGGGACAATTGACCCCATGAACGTCGTGAACGCTCCACTGACGCGCACCGATCGACCCGGGTCGGCCGCGAACGGAGCAACCGTGCGGGCGATGGAGATCGGCCAGCACGTGATCGCCGCCGTCCTCACCGCGATCGGGGTGGTCCGCGCCGTGGGCGACGGCACCCCGATCGCCGCAGCGGTGGTCGCCGGTCTGGCGATCCTGGCCTGGCACACCGCCGGCACGCTGCTGCCGTCTCGCACCGGTTCACGTCGCGTCGTCGTGTGGTGGCTGCTGGGGTTCGCCGTGATCTGGGGTGCCGCGGTCGCAGTGTCGTCGGAGTTCGTCTGGATCGCCTTCCTGCTGTGGCTGCTCGCGGGGCACCTGCTGCCGGTCCCGTGGGGGCTGCTGTTCTCGGGTCTGGTGCTGGCCGTGGTGGTGGTCGCGCCGATCCTGCATCACGGCAGCACCAGCTACGCGAACGTGTTCGGACCGCTGATCGGCGGGATCTTCGCGTTCGGCATCTCCCGTGGCTACCTGCAGCTGCTGCGGGATGCCGCCGAGCGCGAGCGTCTCGTGGACTCTCTCACCTCGGCGCAGCAGGAGATGGCCGAGCTGCAGGACGAACTCGCTCTGGCGCAGCGGGAGTCCGGCGCGATCGCCGAGCGCACCCGCATCTCCCGCGACATCCACGACACCGTCGCGCAGGGGCTGTCCTCCATCCGGCTGCTCGCGCATGCCGGCGCGGGGCGCAGCACGGATCCTGAGGCCGCCCGCGCCCTGTCGCAGGTGGAGGTGCTCGCCGGCGACAGCCTGGCCGACGTGCGACGCATCGTCGCAGCACTGGCCCCGTCTGAGCTGGAGGAGGACGTGCTGGCCGCGGCACTGCGACGGATGCTGGACCGCGCTCGCGACGAGGCCGGGCTGCAGGTCGAGCTGCACGTGGACGACACGTTGCCGCTGCTGCCGACCGAGGTCGAGGTGGCGCTGCTGCGCACCGCGCAGTCGGCGCTGGCCAATGTGCGGCTGCACGCCGACGCCGGTCGGGTCGTGATGAGTCTGATCGACGATGACAGCACGGATGCCGAGGGCAGAACCGTGCGGCTGGACATCATCGACGATGGAGCCGGCTTCGACGTTCCCGCCTGGGAGCACGCCGCCGAGACTGGATCGTCGAGCTACGGACTGCGCTTCATGCGCTCCCGGCTGCGCGAGCTCGGCGGCGGACTCGACATCGAGAGTGCGCCCGGCGAGGGCACCGCGATCTCGGTGCACCTTCCGCTGCACCTTCGACCCGGAACCGCGACCGAGGAGACACCATGACCGTCACCGTGCTGCTCGTCGACGATCACCCGGTCGTCCGCAGCGGCCTGCGCGCCGTGCTCGACACCGAAGGCATACAGGTTGTGGGCGAGGCCGCCACCGGCGAGGAGGCGGTCGTGCTGGCCGGTCATCTGCATCCGGATGTCGTGCTATGCGACCTGCGACTCGGCGACGGCATCGACGGCATCCGCACCACCGCCCAGCTGCGGGCGCTGAATCCGGCGCCCGCCGTGCTGATCCTGACCACCTTCGATCGGGATGCCGAGATCGTCGGCGCGATCGAGGCAGGCGCTGCCGGCTACCTGCTCAAAGACGTCGCGCCCGAGATGATCATCGACGGCATCCGTCGGGCGGCCGCCGGCGACCTGGTGCTCGCGCCGGGGCTGGCCACCCGCCTGCTTGAAGGGCTGCGCAGCCCGCTGCCGAAGCTCACCGAGCGCGAGACCGATGTGCTGCGGCTCGCCGCGACGGGGGCTGCGAACCGCGAGATCGCGCGCACGCTGTTCGTGACCGAGGCGACCGTCAAGAGCCACCTCGCCCACATCTTCACCAAGCTCGACGTCGACAGCCGTTCGCGCGCGATCCATGTCGCCCGCGAAGCCGGGCTCATCTGACCATTCTCGAGGAGACTTCATGAACGAGCCGTCGTCCGCACCGGACCGCGCCCCGACGCGGCGGGACTGGCTGGGACTGGCCGTCCTGTCGATCGGGCTCGGGCTGATCGTGCTCGACGGCACCATCGTGAGCGTCGCGCTGCCCGCGATCATCGGCGACCTGAAGCTGGATCTCACCGATGCGCAGTGGGTGAACAGCCTGTACGCGGTGCTGCTGGCGGCGCTGCTGCTCTCGACCGGGAGTCTGGCCGACCGGTGGGGGCGCAAGCGCCTCTTCCTGGCGGGGCTGCTCGTGTTCATGGGCGGCAGCCTGTTCGCGGCGGTGTCGACCACGGCGGGGATGCTGATCGGCGCCCGCGCGGTGCAGGCGGTGGGCGCGGCGTTCATCATGCCGTCCACGCTCTCCACGGTCAACGCGATCTTCCGGGGCAGGCATCGCGCGGCGGCGTTCGGCGTCTGGGGAGCCGTGATCTCGGGCGCGGCCGCCATTGGCCCACTAGCGGGAGGCGCGCTCACGCAGTGGGCGTCGTGGCACTGGATCTTCCTGGTGAACCTCCCGCTCGGACTCCTGGTGCTCGTCGCCGGCATCCTGACGGTGCGCGAGACCCGCGGCGAGAAGAAGCGCCCCGGCGTGGACGTCGACGGTGCGCTGCTGAGTGCGATCGGATTCGGCGCCCTGGTGTTCGCCGTGATCGAAGGGCCGGATCTGGGCTGGTGGATGCCGAAGAGCGAGCTCACCGTCTTCGGCTGGACCTGGGGGACGGATGCCGCGATCTCGGTCGTGCCGGTGATGTTCGCCGTCGCCGCCGTCGCGCTGGCGCTGTTCGTGATCTGGGAGCGCCACCGCGAGAAGGTGCAGCGCGCGGCGCTGCTCGATCTGGACCTGTTCTCGTTCTCCACCTTCTCGTGGGGCAACCTCACCGCGGGCATGGTCGCGGTCGGAGAGTTCGCGCTGCTGTTCGTGCTGCCGCTGTACCTGATCAACGCCCTGGGGCTGGACGTCATGGGAGCCGGACTCGTGCTCGCGGCGATGGCGTTCGGCGCCTTCGCCTCCGGCGCCGCGGCACGGCATCTGGCCGCGCGGCTCGGCGCGCCGGGGGTGGTGCTGCTGGGCCTGGGCATGGAGGTGCTCGCGGCCATCGCGCTTGCCGTCATCGTGCGGGGGAGCACCCCGGGCTGGGTCATCGCGATCCCGCTGGTGTTCTACGGGCTCGGCCTGGGCCTGGCATCCGCACAGCTCACCGGCACGGTGCTGCGCGACGTGCCGGTCGCCATCTCGGGTCAGGGGTCGGCGACGCAGAGCACGGTGCGCCAGGTCGGCTCCGCGCTCGGCACGGCGTTCGCGGGCGCTGCACTGTCGGTCGCGCTCGCCGCGACGCTGCCCGCCGCTCTCGACGCCGCGGGGATCTCGGGGAGGACCGCCGATCAGCTCGCCGACGCGACGCGGCAGACCGCCGGCACGACCATCGCACAGTTGCGCGCCCAGGGCGATGCCAGTGCGCTCGGTTCGCAGACGGATGCCGCCGTGAACGCCCTCACCGCCGGCTTCGCCGACGCCACGCGCTGGTCGCTGCTGGTCGCGATCGCCTTCCTGGTGCTCGGCCTGATCGGCGCGTTCTGGCTGCGACGCAGCTCGCGCGAGGGCTGATCCCCGCCCTGCGCTGGTGATCCCCGCCCTGCGAGCCCCAAAATCCTCGCTCATGTGGCGCAGATGGCCGCAACCGGCTGGGGTGATGCGGCAAAGTGCGCCACGTGAGCGGTGGGCTGGACGGAGTCAGCGCGGGCCCGGCTACGCCTTCTCCGCGCAGGGCACGCACAGCTCGGCGAACGGGCGCACCTCGAGCCGGCCAGCGGGGATCGGTTTGCCGCAGCGCGCGCAGATCCCGTAGGTGCCGGCATCCACTCGTGCCAGCGCGTCGTCGAATCTCTGCAGCTCATCGGTTGCGGCATCCGACAGCGCCGACAGACGTGACCATTCCGATGACAGCGTCACTCCGTCGGGATCGTGCTCGTCGTCGTCGGTGGAGCTCTGCCGGTCGTGGACGAGCGCGGCCAGGGCGGATGCCGCCGACTCCGCGCGACGGGCAGCATCCGCCCTCAACGTCTCAAGCCGTTCCCGTGCGTCGTCCATGCCGCCACCCTAGCGCCGGGCTTGACGGACGTGGGCCGTTCCGCCGGGGGCGACGGCCCGGTTACGCTGAGGAGATGATCGACGCCGATTTTCCGCTCGACCTGTTCATGATCGGAGTCATCTTCGGGGTGGCAGCGTTCGTCTGGGCGGGATGGGCGCAGGAGCGCCCGCCGAAAGGCGTGGTCTGGCGGATCGTGCTGGCGGTCATCTCACTCGGCGGCGCAGCCTTGGCCGGTATCAGTGTCCCCGCCGCAGTGCAGAGCTGGCCGGGGCCCACCGCGATGGTCGTGGGAAGTCCCGCGTTCATCGTCTATGTGGTCGTGTTCTGGCTCGAGGTGATCGCGATCATCCTGCTGGCGATCTGGGCCACGCGTCGAAAGCGAAAGGATCTCATCGCCCCGATCGTGCTGGCAGTGGTCGGCATCCACTTCATCCCGCTGGCCTGGGTGTTCGGACAGCCCATCCTCGTCGTGACCGGCGTGGTCGTCACCGTCATCGCAGTTGTGGTGGCGCGGGCTTCCGAGCGGGCAGCGGCCCGCAGCTTCTGGTGCGGACTTCTGGGGGCAGCATTCTGCTGGTTGTCGGCGCCGTGTGCGCGGCGGTCGGGTTCGGGGCGCTGGCCGGGGCGTGAGGGCTCGGCCGGCCCGCGACGGAGCTCCGCTGCCGCGCGACGGTCTCAGCGTCCGAGTCCGCGGGTCGCGCGCTCCTCGAGCCGGGGCAGCACACGGTCCTGATCGGCGGGCGGCTGCAGGCCCAGGGCGCGCGCCAGCTCCCGCGCGAGCACGGCATGACCTGCCGCGCCGGGGTGGAACGGATCGTTCAGCAGGTCGGTCGCGACGCCGCCCTCTCCCAGCTCGGTGAACCGGGCGAACTGGTCGACGAGGATGGTCTGCTCGCGAGTGGCGACGTCGCGGATCGCCTGCGCGAAGTCGGCGATGCGGGCACGTTCGGGGGCGTCGGTCACGTCGATCGTGGGCTGCGTCTGCAGCACCGGGATTGCGCCGGTCTCGCGCACGCGTGCGACGAACTCGGTGACGGATGCCGCGAACTCGGCCGGCTCGATCACCGGGAACTTGCCGCCCGTCGAGCAGTCGTTGGTGCCGATCATGACGGTCACGACATCCGGCCGCCACGCGGCCACCCGCCGGTCGAAGTCGTCGAGCAGCTGCACCACGCGCCACCCGCTGATCGCCGTGTTGATGAGTGCATCCTGCACCCGTCCCAGGTCGCCGCGGATCAGCTCGTGCAGGTGGTCGACGTAGTTGCGCTCGCCCTGCGTGTGTACCAGTCCGTGCGTGATCGAGTCGCCGGTGAGCACCCAGGTGAGCGGGGCATCCGAGTCGAGCAGCGTGTGCAGGCGGGTCGCGTCGGCAGTCATGGGTTCCATCATGCCGGGTCGCGGAACCGAAACACCCACGGTGCCTCCTTGCCTCGCTCCGACGGCGGGAGGACGATGGGAAAGTTGGACTGATGCGAGGAGACGCGATGCAACTGGGAATGATCGGACTCGGGCGGATGGGCGCGAACATCGTGCGCCGGCTGATGCGCGACGGGCACGAATGCGTCGCCTACGACGTGAATCCGGATGCTGTCGCCGCGCTCGCCGAGGAGGGGGCGACCGGAGCATCCGACCTGAAGGACTTCGCTGCGAAGCTGCAGACTCCGCGCGTGGTGTGGATGATGGTTCCCGCCTCGCTCACCGGCACCGTTGCCGAGCAGATCGCCGAGGTGCTCGAGCCCGGCGACATCCTCATCGACGGCGGCAACTCGAACTACCGTGACGACGTGCGCCGCGCCAAGGCGCTGCGCAAGAAGGGCATCGAGTACGTCGATGCCGGCACCAGCGGTGGCGTGTTCGGCCTGGAGCGCGGCTACTGCCTGATGGTGGGCGGATCGGATGCTGCAGTCCGCCACATTGAGCCGCTGCTGAAGACCATCGCGCCGGGCGCCGGTGAGATCGAGCGCACGCCCGGCCGCACCGGTGACCTCGCCCCCGAGGAGCAGGGCTACCTGCACTGCGGCCCGTCGGGCTCGGGACACTTCGTGAAGATGGTGCACAACGGCATCGAGTACGGCATCATGGCCGCGCTCGCCGAGGGGCTGAACGTGCTGAACAACGCCGACGCGGGTGTGCGCGAGGCCGAGCATTCCGCCGAGATCGCCCCGCTCGAGGAGCCGGAGTACTATCAGTTCGACATCGACACCGCCGCAGTGTCTGAACTGTGGCGCCGCGGGTCGGTGATCTCTTCGTGGCTTCTCGACCTGACCGCCACCGCGCTCAACGAGAACCCCACGCTCGACGGGCTCGCCGGTCGCGTCTCGGACTCGGGCGAGGGCCGCTGGACCGTGAAGGCGGCGGTGGATGTCGGCGTGCCGGTGCCGGTGCTCGCGGCGTCGCTGTTCGAGCGCTTCGCCTCACGCGACGAGGATCAGTTCGCCAACCAGGTGCTCTCGGCGATGCGCCTGCAGTTCGGCGGCCACAAGGAGCTGCCTGCGGGTGACTCGCTGGAGGCCGGCGCCCGCAAGTCCGACACGGCCTGAGTGCCGTTCCCCTGCTCGGGTGTCACAACACGCCGTATCGACCGCAGCGATGCGGCGTGTTGCGACACCCGAAGCGGGGATCTACGGCAGCAGCAGCGTGAATGCGGTCGCGCCGCCGCCGGCGACGATCAGAGCGACGATCGTCACCCAGGCGACCAGGCGGATGCGGCGGTTCCGGCGCTCGCCGAGATCGCCGTAGTCCTCGTCGGTGCCCACGGTTCCCGTCACGCCGACGCCGCAGTAGGCTCGGTGACCGTCGGACCGAAGACAGCGGGCAGTGTGGCACGCGAGGTCTCGCGCAGCTCGTCCACCGACACGGTGAAGACGTCCTGCACCTCGAGCGTCGGCTCGGAGTCGGTGACGCCGATGCGCAGCACCGGGTAGCCGCGACCCTCGCACAGGCCGCGGAACTTCACATCGTCCTCGCGCGGCACGGTCACGATCACACGGCCGGTCGACTCGGAGAACAGGGCGGATGCCGCATCCACCCCGTCCCGCTCCATCAGCTCGGTGAGCCAGACCCGCGCGCCGAGGCCGAAGCGCATGGCACCCTCGGCGAGGGCCTGCGCGAGGCCGCCCTCCGACAGGTCGTGGGCGGAGGAGATCAGCCATTCGTCGCGGGCGGCGGCGATGAGACCGGCCAGGCTCTTCTCGCCGGCGAGGTCCACGGCCGGCGGACGACCGCCGAGGTGGTCGTGCACGACATCCGCCCAGGCCGAGCCGCTCAGCTCGGTGGAGGTGGTGCCGAGCAGGTAGATGTTCTGTCCCTCGTCCTGCCAACCCGAAGGGATGCGGCGAGACACGTCTTCGATGATGCCCATCACGCCCACCAGCGGGGTGGGGTGGATCGGCACATCGCCGGTCTGGTTGTAGAACGAGACGTTTCCGCCGGTGACCGGGGTGCCCAGCTCGTAGCATCCGTCCGCCAGACCGTCGACGGTCTGGCCGAACTGCCACATGACCTCGGGGTTCTCGGGGAGCCGAAGTTCAGGCAGTCGGTGATGGCCGTGGGTTCGGCCCCGGTGACGGCGACGTTGCGGTACGCCTCGGCGAGGGCCAGCTGCGCGCCCGCGTAGGGGTCGAGCTGGCAGTACCGGCCATTGGCATCCGTGGCGATCGCGAATCCCAGACCCGACTCCTCGTCGACGCGGATCATGCCGGCGTCGTCGGGGAAGGCCAGGGCTGTGTTGCCGCCGACGTAGTAGTCGTACTGGTTGGTGATCCAGCTGGTGTCCGCGAGGTTCGGCGAGCCCAGGATCGCGAGGAACTGCGCCTTCAGGGTCTCGGGGTCGTTCGCACGGGGGAGCAGCTCTGCAGCATCCGCCTGGAGGGCGTCGATCCACGTCGGGTACGCGACCGGACGGTCGTAGACCGGGCCGTCGACCGCGACCGTCGACGGGTCGACGTCGACGATGCGCTCGCCCTGCCAGTCGATGACCAGGCGGCCGTCGCCGGTGACCTCGCCGAGCACGCTGGTCTCGACCTCCCACTTGTTCACGACGGCCAGGAACGCGTCGAGCTTCTCGGGGGCGACGATCGCCATCATCCGCTCCTGCGACTCGCTCATCAGGATCTCTTCGGCGGTGAGGGTGGGGTCGCGCAGCAGCACGTCGTCGAGCGAGACGCGCATGCCGGAGTTGCCGTTGGCGGCCAGCTCGCTGGTGGCGCAGGAGATGCCGGCGGCGCCGAGATCCTGGATGGCCTCGACGAGCTCGTCGCGGTAGAGCTCCAGGCAGCACTCGATGAGCACCTTCTCGGCGAAGGGGTCGCCGACCTGCACGGCCGGACGCTTGGTGGGTCCGCCGTCGGCGAAGGTGTCGGATGCCAGGATGCTGGCCCCGCCGATGCCGTCGCCGCCCGTGCGGGCACCGAACAGGACGACCTTGTTGCCGACGCCGGTGGCGTTGGCGAGCTTGAGGTCCTCGTGGCGCAGGACGCCGACCGCGAGGGCGTTCACGAGCGGGTTGGCCTGGTAGACGGCGTCGAAGACCGTCTCGCCGCCGATGTTGGGCAGGCCGAGGCAGTTGCCGTAGAAGCTGATGCCGGCGGTGACGCCGTGCACGACGCGGGGGTGTCGGGGTGGTCGATGGCGCCGAAGCGCAGCGCGTCCATCACGGCGACCGGGCGGGCGCCCATGGAGATGATGTCGCGGACGATGCCGCCGATGCCGGTCGCAGCCCCTGGAACGGCTCGATGAAGCTCGGGTGGTTGTGCGACTCGGCCTTGAAGGTGACCGCCCAGCCCTCGCCCACGTCGACGACGCCGGCGTTCTGGCCCATGCCGACCATGAGCCGTTCCTTCATCTCGTCGGAGACCTTCTGGCCGAAGCGGCGCAGGTAGTTCTTGCTCGACTTATAGGAGCAGTGCTCGCTCCACATCACCGAGTACATCGCCAGCTCGCCGCTCGTGGGGCGCCGGCCGAGGATCTCCCTGATGCGGGCGTATTCGTCGTCCTTGAGGCCGAGCGCCGCGTACGGCTGCTCCTTCTCGGGGGTCGCGATGGCGTTCTCGACGGAGTCGGGGACGTGCTGGTGGACGGATGCTGAGGATGCGGCAGACACGCGGGGCTCCTAGAAGAGGGAGAAGCGGGGCGAGGCCAGTCTATCGGGGGGATAAGGTGCTTATTCGAGTAACGATGTGTTAGACGGGGCGTTGAACGAAAGCGGCAGTTGAAATGAGTCGGTTGGCTGACGCGCTATCGTGTCTTCCGCCGACGGGCTGCTTTGCTCCATCCAGTAGCAGCAGGTCGGCCTCCGGCCAGCCCCGGTTGGGAATCATGTGGCCGCAGCATCAGCGTGACGCCCTCGACATCGATGGGCTCCCAATGGTGGCCGTGCACCAGGAACGACAGGCCCTGCTCGTTCCGCACGGTGAAGACCATGATCGCCCTCCCTGTGCGCACCATTGTCACGGTGCGCTCCCAGAGGAGCTCACGGACGCGTTTGCTGACCTTTCCGACGAAGACTCCCGCCGAGATCTCGAGCAGCCAGCGGGTGAGGTATCCTCGCAGCCCGGGCGGAACCGCAGTGAGCACCAGAACGAGCATCAGAACGGCCCGTCTCCGTAATTGGAACCAGCTGCGACCGTACGCCTTGAGCTGGTGCTCACCGACGAGTCGGGGGCGACGGTCGCGCTCACGCCCGCGGACGGGCTCAGCGGCAACGCCGAGGAGCCGATCGCCGCTGACGAGTACCAGTTCACCTACGTCGTGTCGGGGCAGTCGATCTACATCAACGTCGGCAAAGACGTTGAGAAGACCTACACCCTGACCGCTAAGGCGACGATCGACTCGCTGCCCGAGTGGCCGAGCTCAGACACCCAGTACCAGACGGAATATCGCGCCGACAACAACGCCTACTTCGTCTATGACAACGGGCGTTACGAGGCCAAGGGTGCGTCGACCACGCTGATCGTGCCCAAGGACACCAGCGGCGGTGTCGACGACCCGAGCAAGTTCAGTAAGACGACCGAAGGCGACACCATCACGGCGACCAGCGGTGCGTCCGTGCTCGTCCCGTACGAGTTCGAGATCGGCGACAACGTGGGCGAGGCCGACAAGTCGCGCATCGTCGACGCGATCGACCACTCCGTGTTCGATGTCACCGACGAGACCCTGCCGCAGATCAAGGCCTCCATCACCGGCATGTACGCCTGGAACTACCCGCTCGACGGCGACACCTTCGACGTGTCGCTCGACGACGACGGCAACCTGGTGATTCAGCCGAACAGCGCGTTCCCGAAGAATGCTGATTGGGGCGCCGCCGAGGCTCCACTCAACAAGAGCTGGAACATCAAGCTCGAGCTGCCGACACACGTGCTGCAGGGCAAGCAGACGATCGACATCACCAACAGTGCCCGCTACATCGGGTCGGACGACGACATCGTCTTCACTTCGAGCTCAAGCTCTTCGGTGACGAACTACGGCAACGAGATGGAGGTGCGCAAGCGCGTCTACGACGCAGTGAACGACACCTTCACCAGCAACCTGCGCGTCGAGACCGACGACAACGGTGCCCTCATCGACGATGAGTTCATCTATCGCGTCGAGCTGCTGCCCCATGGCTCGTTCACGAACATGGTGGCGGATGTCGTCGACGTGCTGCCGGCAGGCGTCGAGTTCGTCGGCTTCATCAACGACGTCGCTTCCGGCGCCACGACCGGCGACACCACCTACACGATCCCCGGCACGAGCCTCACGGTGGTCTACGACGCTGACGCCAATTCGGTTACCGTGCAGCGTGGTCAGCTGGTGAGCGGATCGACCGTGGCGCTGTACTTCAAGGTGCGCGTGGTCGACCACGCCGCGAACGTCGGCATCACGAACACGATCGGTTCGGCCGGCGCCACGATCACCCCGACGAACGACTATCCGCTGAGCCTGCTCAAGCGCGACAGCACGAACGCCACGGAGCTGATCACCGACACAGCTGCACGTTTCTCGGTGCTCGCCGAAGACGCGGAGACAGTCGTGCTCAGCGACCTGCGCGTCGTGGACGGCAGGATTGTCACGGTGGAGGGTGCGACACCCGTTGTCGCCGAGCCTGGCACCTACTGGCTGCGTGAGGATGTCGCTCCGGTCGGTTACGAGAAGGCGACCGAGCTGAGCCGGATCACCGTCGGCGCGGATGGCTCCTCGGACGACGTCGTGCTCTACAACACCCCGGGCGGGACCGTCGAGCCGGAGAAGTCGTATGCCATCGGCGATGTGACCTGGATCGATGCGAACAAGGACGGCAAGCAGGATGACACCGAGCAGGTGCTGCCTGACGTGGTCGTGCAGCTGCTGCAGGATGGTGAGGTCATCCGTGCGACGATCACCGATGAGTATGGTCGGTACCTGTTCGATGAGCTGCCTGCTGGTGAGTACCAGGTGAAGTTCACGCTCACTCCGGAGCAGGCTGAGATCTACGCGTTCACGACGGCGGATGCTGGCGATGATGACGCGGTGGATTCGGATGCTGATCCGGAGACCGGTCTGACGCAGACGATCATCCTCGGTCAGGACAACACGCAGCTGACGAAGGACTACCCCTGGGCTGATGTCGTCGCGACCGAGGGCATCGATCCCACGTGGGATGCCGGTGTGATCGTGCGCGAGGTTGTCGAGCCGGAGAAGTCGTATGCCATCGGTGATTACGTGTGGATCGATGCGAACAAGGATGGCAAGCAGGATGACACCGAGACGGTGCTGCCGGGTGTGACGGTGGAGCTGCTTCAGGATGGTGAGGTCATCGACTCGACGACCACCGATGAGAATGGTCGGTACCTGTTCGATGAGCTGCCTGCTGGTGACTATCAGGTGAAGTTCACGCTCACTCCGGAGCTGGAGGAGATCTACGCGTTCACGACGGCGGATGCCGGCGATGACGTGGCGGATTCGGATGCTGATCCGGAGACGGGTCTGACGCAGACGATCGTTCTTGGTGACGAGAACACCCGTCTGACGAAGGACTACGGTCACGCGGACGTTCTCGCGACCGAGGGCATCGATCCCACGTGGGATGCCGGTGTGATCGTGCGCGAGGTTGTCGATCCCGAGGAGCCGGTCGACCCCGAGGAGCCGGTCGACCCCGAGGAGCCGACCACCGACCCCGCACACCCCGGCACCCCCGGTGTGACGGCATGAGAGTGAGTCCCGGCCGTCGCCGAACGGCGGCCGGGACTCGATCAGGAGAGCGTCGGTTCCACGGAATCGGCGCTCTCCTGCATCCTCACCTGTTGCGTTCGCGGCGGACGCGGCGTCCCGAGATCTGCTCGATGACGAACCGCAGGTGCAGCGGCCGATCGGGACCGGCCCATGGCAACACGCGCTGCGTGTCGATCGCGGCCAGCTCCTGCGGATCGGTCACGGGATGAATCAGCCCGTTCATGAGCACACTCCATCCCTCGCCCCCGAGGGAGTCGAGATGGTCGACCTCGAAGGCGACCGGATCGCCGGATTCGGCGGTCGCGCCGATGATGCCACCTGGCACCGTCCGGATGATGACCGAGTCGCCGTCGAGCACGTAGTTGACCGGGATGATCTGCACGCGCCCGTCATGCGTGAAGCCCAGGCGCCCGACGGACGCAGCCTCGAGAAGGCCTCGGCACTCGTCAGCGCTGAGTTCGTGGATCATGCTCTCGCTCCCCACTGGGAGCACGGCACTCCCCTCTCACTGTAGGGCTGATCGCGGGCCGCACGGCCGATCCCAGATGGCCGGCGACGTGCTCCCAGATGGCCGATGACGTGCCGGCCCGCCCTCAGCGCCCCCGATGCAGCACGCTCTTGGCTCCATCAGAGACGACGGTGAGGGTGTCGCCCTCACAGGTGAAGGTGCTCGTACCCACGTAATAGGGTTCGTGTGGCGCGTTCATTGTGATGGTCTCGGAGCCCGACTTCATGGTCATCGTGAGCACGGAATCCCCGCTGGTCTCGGTCGTCGTGAGCGTGTCGCCGGACACCGTGTAGGTGGCTTGGTCCGCACCGTTGCGCACCATGGTCGCCGTGGCGTCGTCCTGCGCCGTCACGGTCGTCCACTTATCGAAGGTCGCCGTCGACGTGCCGTCGTCGTTGTACGTGACGATCGCCTGGCCGGTGACGCTGAGGACGTTCCCGCCGGCGGACTCGAGCATCGCCGTGAAGGAGCCGTTGTCGAGCTGCCACTCGCCGTGCAGGCACGCCTCGCCGGTGAGCGGTGGGGCATTTTCTTCGGAGACGGTCTCGGCATCGGCGTCGCCAGCCTCATCGGCATCCGTGTCGGCATCCGACTCGACCTCTGACGATCCGCCCACCCCGCCTCCGGTCGCAGAGGTCTCGTTCTCGTCCTCACCGCACCCGCTCAGCGCGAACACGGTGATGGCGGCGAGCAGCACAGCGGCGCTCTTGCGCAGCGCCCCTGTCGTCACCGAAGACGCAGAGGTCATGACTCCGCAGGCCGTTCGGGGGCGAGGGGACCCGCTGCTCCGCCGGACGGCTGCGCCGGAACGCCGTCCCACACCGTGCGATCGGCGAGGAAGGCATTGCCCGCCCACTGCGCAGGGGCCACGGCCGGGTTCCACGGCTGCTTGCCGAAGGCGATCACGGCGAGCCAGGCCGGCGGGATCAGCCACAGTGCGACGAAGGCGGGCTCCTTGCCGAACTTCATCCCCATCCGGTAGGCGGCCAACCCCGAGCCGACGAACAGCGCGAGCGAGAAGAGGAATCCGATGCCGATCCAGCTGAGCACCACGGCGCCGGCGAAGCAGTAGAGCACGAGCCAGGGGCTGAGGTCACCGAGCTTGAACAGCACCATCACGTTGTAGACGGGCACCCACGCGCGCCATGTTCCCTCGACGCCGGCCTTGGCGAACACCTTCGAGAGGAAGTACGCGGTGACCACGTAGACGAGGATGCCGACGATGATCCCGCCGACGAGTGCTGCAAGATATGCGGCCAGGAGGCCGGAGTAGATGTCCATCGTCTCCCCATTCGGATGTGATTCCAGGTGCAGAAGACCAGGCAAGCAGACGGCGCTCACAGAGCGCTCACGCGCGCGATCCGGATGTCGGAGACACGGACGCGTGGTGGCGCGTGAGTACTTTGTGAGCGGATGCTGCTGGGATGGGCGGATGAGTCGGATGAGGGAGAACACGATGGGGAACACCAGGATGCGTCACTCCGCTGCGAGCCGCGTTGCCGCCGGTGCGATCGGCATCGTCATCGCCGGGATGCTGACCGGATGCTTCGCCAACCCGCTGGACGACATCGTGAAGAAGGCGGCCGAGAGCAGCTCCGAGGAGGCGGCGAAGAACATCGCCGAAGACCTCGTCGAGGGGCTCGGCGGCGACGAGCTGGACATCGAGTTCGGCGATCTGCCGGCCGACTTCCCCGACGGCATCACCCTGGTCTCCGAGAACGTGATGCAGAGCATGAGCACGCAGGACGGGCTGATGGTGGTCGTCAGCGACCCGCGCAGCATGACCGAGCTCGTCGCGCAGGTGGAGGCGGATTTCTCCGGATGGGAGGAGGTCTCCCGGGTGAATGCGGGGCCGAGCACCATCCTGGCCTACAAGAAGGACGGGCTGCCGGGCGTCGTCGTCACGATCATGGACGAGGACGATGGTGAGGACGCGGTGGTGGGTTACACCATCAGCGGCGTCGAGTAGCCTCCGCCGACCACAGCGACATCGTCGGGTGGGTCGAGTCGCGTGCGACGGCACGCCCCAGCATCCGTCTGGTGTCCACCGCCGACGCGCGCATTCCGAGCGTCTCGGCATCGCTCGCGATGGCAGCGAGAGCGACGGAGTGGCCGGATGCCGTGGCGGCGGCGTGCCTGACCAGGAAGTCCAGCAGTCCATCTCCGGCGATCGCGTGGGCCTCCTTGAGCACGGTCTCCGCCCCGACCAGCTGCTGGGTGCGGTCGGGGGCATCAACCGGCACCATGCCGATCACGCGCACCGCACAGTGCGTCAGCATGCCGGCGAGATAGGTGTGCTGCGCGTGCAGCACCTCGCGGGAGGAGCCGGTGGCGCGGTGGATCCGTGCTCGCCCGGTCCATGCCCGCCCGGGCCACGCCCGTCTGAACGTCGCTCGCCCGAACATCGCCTGCCCATGCATAGGTGAGGGTGAGTCGCGGTCGCAGCGGAATCGGCGCCGCCCCGGATCTGTCTCCGGGTGGATGGAGGACGAAGTCGTCTTTGCCGCTTCGCGTCAGACGCCAGCCGTGGTGGTGCAGGTTCATATGGTGGAACCTGCAGAGCAGAATGCCGCGGTCGATGTCAGTGCGGCCCTCGTGCTCGGCCCAGTGATCCGCGTGATGGGCCTCGCAGTACGACGCAGGCCTGTCGCAGCCCGGCCATCGGCATCCGCCGTCCCGAACGGCCAGCGCCACTCGCTGCCGCGGGGTGAAGAGACGATGCTCGCGCCCGACGTCGAGCGGGCTGCCGCATCCGTCCACTGTCACAGTGATGTGACCGCTGTCGCAGATGTGCTGATCGGCGGACTCACGCGGAATGCTGTGCAGACCGTCTTCGGTGTGGGCGATGGGCGAGCGGGCGCCGGCGTGATCCACCACCTGCACCAGCCGCACGCCGGCCTGCCGGGTGCCGAAGACCGTCTCGGCATCGGCGAGTGCTCCGGAGCGCAGCACGTCGACGAACAGGTCATACGCGAGCTGGTCGTTCGTTCGGGTGTCGGCACTGAGCTCTGCCGCGCGCTCGCGCTCGGCAGAGTCCACGAACCGCGGACCGCCGCGTCTCGGATGAAGGGCGCTGTCGAGCACCGTCTGTGCGAGCACGCCACCTTCATCGTCGAACAGGAATGACCCACGCCGGTTGCCGTCGGCATCCGTCCACAGCCGGAAGCTGCGGCGTTCGAATCGCTCCAGGTACCGGCGATGCGCGCCATCGGGGTCGAGCCGGTCGCGGATCGCACGCGCCGTATGCCGCAGTTCTTCCAGTGACAGCGTGCCGGCCTCTGTCGCCAGCTGCTCGGCTGCCGCCGACCATGCCTCGCTCCCCGCGCCGTCATCGCTACTGACATCGGCGCCGGGAGGCTCACCCAGGCCCTGACGGATCGCGTCGTGCTGCGCGGTGGTGATCGTCTGAGCGAGCAGGGCGGCACTCAGCGGCGCGTCCCACGACGAGGGCGGATCGGCGGATGGCGGCGCATCATCGGCATCCGTCGGCGCAGCATCCGCCACCGCGGTGCCCGCCCGGCCTCCTGGCAGCGACCCGCCCAGCAGTGACTCGCCCACGCGCACCTTGCGTGCCGCATCCGCTTTCGTCGTGCCGGTGAGGTCCTGCACGAGCGCGATCGCGGTGCGATGGCCGCGAGCCTGCGCGAGGCCGGACTGCCCGGCATCCCGGGTCGAGCGTGCGGCGATGACCCCGACCGCCGCGACCTGCGCGAGTTCCGCGCTGCGGATCAGCGCCGCCGACGCTTCGGCCACAGCGACGGCCTCGTCGTCGCCGAGCTGTGAGAGGCGGGCGGCGAGGTCGTGAGGTTCGACATCCGCACCGACCACGGCGGCCAGCACGGCCGTCCGGTCGGTGATATCGGATGCGAATGTCATGCTTCCAGTATCGAGGCAGCCACCGACATTCGAACGAAGATGCGACCCGGAATCGACCCAGAGAAGACTGCAGAAGGATAACGAAGCTCCGGTCAGGTGCTCTCCGCAGCGCGGAATCGCTGCGATCCCAGCACGCCGAGCAGACGGATCTTCTCCTCGTCCTCGCTGCGCGGGGCGGGCGTCAGTACGAGCAGCGCCTGGCCACGATCCTCGGTGAACAGCACCTGGCAGTCGACCTCGATCGCGCCGACCTCGGGGTGGAGGAGGGTCTTGTGATCGGCGAAGCGCTGGGCGATCTCGTGCCGATCCCACAGCTCCCGGAACTCCTCGCTGCGCTTCGACAGCTCGGACACCAGCGTCCCGGCCTGCGACTGCCTGCCCATCGCTCCGTACGCCGCACGGAGTCCCGCCACCTGCGCCCGGCTGTTGCGGGCGTGGTCCTCCGCGGGGTAGTGCGCCCGGGCCCTCTCGGGCTGCAGGAACCAGCGGTAGGGCTCGTAGCGCTCCAGGCCCGGCGCCCCGATGTTGTCGCCGAGAAGCGCCACCGCCAGATCGTTCTGCAGCAGCGTCTCGCCGAGGGTCGAGATCACCAGCGCGGGAGTGTCGTGCAGTCGGTCGAACACGCGTTGCAGAGCCGGCGCGATGTGCTCGGAGGGTGCGATGCGGTCGGGAACCGCGTGCCCCGCCGCGCGATACAAGTAGTCGCGTTCGTCAGCGGAGAGGCGCAGCGCTCGGGCGAGGGATGCGAGCAGCTGCGTGCTCGGCTGCGGCCCGCGCTGCTGCTCGAGTCGGGTGTAGTAATCGGTGGACATCAGTGCCAGCTGGGCGACCTCCTCGCGGCGCAGGCCCGGCGCACGTCGACGCACCCCCTCAGGTAGCCCGACGTCCTCGGGTCGCAGCTGCTCCCGACGGCGCCGCAGGAACTCGGCGAGTGCGTGACGATCCATGTGTCCATCATGCGCGCCGGGCACGACGGCATCCAGGGATCGCCGATCCCCTGATAAGCGGACTCTGCCCGGCATCCGTCCCTACTGCCGACACTCGAAGCATGCGAATCAACAGAAACACCATCTTCATCCCCGGCGCCACCAGTGGAATCGGCCTCGCGCTCGCCCTGCGACTGCACGAGGCCGGCAACACGGTCATCGTTGGAGGCCGCCGCACGGAGCTGCTCGAGCAGGTCGCAGCGCAGCATCCGGGTATCGGCACCGTCCGGATCGATACGACGGATGCCGGATCCATCGCCGCCGCGAGGACCGAGGTCATCGCCCGCCACCCCGAGCTGAACGTGCTCATCCCCATGGCGGGCATCATGCGCCTGGAGGACTGGACCTCGCCGGAGGGAGTGCTGGAATCTGCCGAGGCGACCGTCACCACCAACCTGCTCGGCCCGATCCGCCTGATCTCCGCTTTTCTCCCGCCGCTGCTCGCGCAGCCGGATGCCACGATCATGACTGTGTCGTCGGGGCTGGCGTTCGCGCCGCTGCGCGTGACGCCGACGTACAACGCGACCAAGGCCGCCATCCACATGCTCAGCGAAACGCTGCGACTGCAGCTGGCCGACACGAGCGTGCAGGTGATCGAGCTGGTGCCGCCGTCCGTGCAGAGCGACATCATCCCGGGTCATCAGGACGACCCGTCGGCGATGCCGCTGGACGAGTACATCGACGAGGTGATGACCCTGCTGGAGTCGCAGCCGGATGCCGCGGAGATCCAGGTCGAGCGCGTGAAGTTCCTGCGCTACGGCGAGGTGCGCGGAGACCAGGAGCAGGTCATCGCGGCGCTGAACGGGACGGACGTGCTCGCGGCGAGGTGAGCTGGTGACCCTGAGCAGAGGATGCTGCGGGCGTTCGACCGCTGCCGGTCACTGCGGAAGGTTCCGTGGAGTGGTGGCGAGTGGGGCGATGCCTCTCCCCGGCCTCACCCCGCGAGCCACTCCCGAAGCCGGGTGAAGTGCCACTCCGCTGCGGCCTCGTCATAGGAGGAGGTGTCGGCCATCGTGTATCCGTGCGGGGCGCCGGAACGGATGCTGGTGTCGTGGGCGATCCCGGATGCCTCGAACAGTGCGTCCACGGTCGCGATGGCGTCCGGGGTCATCGAGCGGTCGTGGTCGGCGTAGCCGGCGAGTACCCGTGCACGCACGTTCGGGATGCTCAGGTGCGGACTGTCTTCGGCATCCGTCACCAGCCCGCCGACGTGGAACATGCCGACGGCGTCGATCCGCTCCGGATGCCGGGCTGAGGCGCGCAACGCGAGGCGGCCGCCCATGCAGTAGCCGGTGGTGCTGATGGGATCCGCGCCGAGATCGTCGAGCGTGGCGATGTACGCGTCGGCATCCGTCGCGGCCTGTGCGGAGGTGTGCGCGGAGAGTATCGGTGCGATGGTCGCGAACGCGGCCTCGCGGTTCTCGGGGATGCGCAGGTCGGCCGTGGGAGCTATGTCGTCGATGGTGCCGCTGCGATAGAAGACGTTCGGTGCGAGCACGACGTAGCCCCAGTCGGCGATGCGCTGCATCATCGTCTCGATCTGCGGACGTAGGGCGAAAGCGTCCATATAGAAGAGGACCCCGGGCAGGTTGGTCGTGGGGTCGGCATCTGGTCTGGCCACGAGGGCCTCGGCCACGCCGTCGGCGGTGCGTATCTCGATACGGCTGATGGGCATGGACGGCTCCTTCGTCTGGTGGGAGCCTACGCTGATGGGGTGCTGTCGAGCACGTACACGACGGATCAGTTGCTGAAGTTCTCGTGGGTGGACGCCCAGGCATCGACTTCCGTTCGATCGAACGGGACGCGATGGATGCTGAAGGGGGTGTGCATTCCTGGACCCTACTCGGAAGGGTGGGCGACTGGGACAGCTGGCACAACAGGGATCTTTGCCCGTAGGAGCCATACCCCCGAACTCAGATCTGTTTCCAGCTTGCCTCCGCATTGAGCGAGTCGCTGACGCGAGCGCAGCAGCCCGCGCCCACTGGAGTTGGCCGAAGCGCGCGAGTCGGTCCGCGAAGCCGCGTTCTTCACCACCAGCTCGATGAATCCTGGCTTCTCAGAGATGTCGAGGCTTGCGGAGACCGAGTTGGGTGTGTGCTTGAGGATGTTCGTCACGGCTTCGATGGCCGTCTTGATGAGGACTCGTTCTGCGACCGGTGCGGCGTTGAGTGATACCTGTGGAACGGACACCCTCGTCGGGATCGCTGCGTCTCTCAGCAGCGCGCCCAACGACTTCACGGCTTCAATCACGTCTCCGTCATACCGAGCCGGGTGCATTTCGGGGCCGTAAGGCCTCGTCTCGTGCATCAACGTCAACAGCGATTGGATGCTCTGCAGCGCCTTCTCGGCCGAATCCTCGATGGTCGTAAGCGACACCTGTCGCGCGGCCTCATCCGGTTGACGTGGGAGCGCCCGGGCATGGAACAGGACGAGGGTGAGATCGTGTGCGATCCCATCGTGCAGCTCGTCTGCGATCCGCTCTTGTTCTTCGCTGGCAAGCCCTTCAAGGTCTGCGATGACGCGGGTACGTTCCGCGATGAGGATGGCTTCGCGCGTGGTGACGATTCGGAACGAGAGACCTGCGAGGAACGCGATGATCGCGATGCCTGCGATTCCGTAGACGCCCCCATCGGTCAGTGACGGGCCGTTGAGGGCTATGTCTGTGGTCAATCCGCTGAGCACGAGCACGTGGAGTGCGATCACCCACGGCGCGCACGTCGACGCGACGAGGCCGAGAGCGACCGCCAGCTCAAGAAGGACGCCGCCGCTGCCTGTGAGCACGGCGCCGAGGCTGCAGATCACTAGGACTGTGAACGTCGCGGTGAGTGGATGCCACGCGAACGCCGCGATCGCCAAGTACAGCATGAGCGCAAGCATGTCGGCACGAGTGAAGTGGCCGGTGGTGATGATGAAGCCGGTCGCGATGCACAGGAGCACGCTCACGACGACGATGAGCAGGATCCGCGCGATCGGGTGCAGGGGTCGCTGCTTCCAGAACTCCCGCGAACGGAGCATGCGCCGGAGGGATGTCGGTGGGGTGGCCGAGAGCATCAGTTCCCGGTCGGAGTTCGGAGCTCCGCGCTCTTCAAGCACAGATCCTCAGCATCTTGCACAGCCATTCGGCCAGGTCCGCGTTGGCGACCACCGCGGTGCTGATGAACGTGCCGACTCCGTAGGTGCTCAGCAGAAACATGATGACTCCTCGTGGTCGAGCTGCGAGGTCGGCGTCGACTCGCAACGTGGATGTGTTCCACATTACGTTGCACGTCCGCGAGGCTGGCGATCCATAGCCCTGGGACTATGGATCGGCGTTCACCGTCGCGGTAGCGTGTGGGAGTGAGCCAGGCCGTGCGTGTTCTCGTCGTCGATGACGAGGCCCTGGTACGGCACGCGCTACGCGCGTTCATCGCCGGCGACGACCGTGTCACCCTGGTCGGAGAAGCCATGGACGGATCCGAGGTCGTCGAGGCCTGCAGCCGGACGAGCCCCGATGTCGTCCTCATGGACATCAAGATGCCCGGCGTCAGCGGTGTCGAGGCCACGCGTCGCGTCCTCAAGTGGAAGCCGAGTTGCCGAGTGGTCGCGCTGACGACCTTCACCACAGAATGGCGCGCCCTCGAAGTGCTCCACGCTGGGGCCTGTGGGTACCTTGTGAAGAACTCCACACCCGATGAGATCATCGCCGCCATCGTCGCGGCCCATGCCGGCGACCGCGTCGTCTCGCCCGAGATCCAGGAGCGGTTCGTGCACAGTGCCATTGAGGCGGTTGACGAGCGATCTCCCGAAGCTCCGACTCTCAGTGATCGCGAGTATCAGGTCGTCGAGCTGATCGCAAAGGGGCTCTCGAACACGGAGATCGCCGAGGGACTCCACTACGCCGAGGCGACGGTGAAAGCCGATATCCGTCACATCAACCACCTCTGGGGTGTCGAGAACCGCCTCCAGATCATCCTTCGAGCCAACGCACTCGGAATCATCAGTCTGTGATCGGATGCCACGGATGGTTTCTTTAGCCCTAGGGCTACGGTCACCCCGTGCCCTTGAGCGCGCTGTGCTGTCGGGGGCGCCATGACTGCCTACGCCCTCGCCGAGCTAGAACGTGGCTCCGACTCGTTCAGCGCGACCCTCTCCTGGGCACAGCTGCCGCTCGTCGCTGGCGTGATCACTGGAATCGGCACAATCCTCTCGCGCCGGTTGTGAACGAACAGGATGCTGCACTGATCTTCAACACGGCCCGTCCCGTTTGTAGCCCCAGGGGTATGGTCGTGGACTGCGCATTGTCACTGGTCTCTGCGGGCGTTAGCTTCGGCAGCACGAAGGTTTCGGAAGGAGAAGGTCATGAAGAAGTCCGTGTCGATTGTCGTCACGACGGCGCTGATTGCAACGGTCCTATTCGGAGGAGGGGGCAGCGCGATGGCGACTGATCAGGCGCCTGCACAAGCCGGTGTGTCAGAGACCTCGCGTGTCGTTCCTGATGCTCAAATCATCAGAGCTGAAGGGAACCACGTCGAGGTTGTCGTAAGCGGCGAATTGGTCGTGATCGACTACTTCGACGGTGGTGCAATCATCAGCGACGCCAACGGGCAGAAGACGCGGATCGAAGCTGGAGCTGCTGATGGACTCACGGGTCAGGCAGCGAGAGTGTCTGCGGTGAGTGCAAGCGACTCAAGTTCCGAGCTTGCAGTGCTTCGATCGAGCGCCGCAGTCGCCTCATCGGGTAGCGTCGCATGCTCATTCCTCGTGTGGGTCGCTGGGGTGATCCACGCGGGTGGATGGGCTGCGGCAATCGCCGCAGTCGTTGCGCTCGGTCCAGGGGCCCCGGCGGGAGCGATCGTCCTGGCGACGATGTACTCACTTGGCGTTGATGCATTTCTCGTGTGGGTCGGAGCACAATGTTGACATCGAATCGAATTCGACCACTCAACCTGCTCATGATCGGCGTGGGCATCGTGACAATTGGGGCGGCACTCGCACTCACGGCGCTCGAACGCCCACTCTTGGCATCCGCAGTGGCATTCTCTGGTGCGCTCCCCGCGACGATACTTGCTTTGATCATCAGCAGGGGGAACAGGAACGCACTCGAAGTCGACCGGACACGTGAGCGCCGCAACATCGGAGTTGCGATGCTCTGGACCGGCGCCGTTGTCTCCATCATTGCTGTTGTTCTCGTATTTGTGTGGCCCGGAGCGTTGATGGCCGTTCTCTCGATGCTCGGGCCAGGCCTCTTGATTGGCGGCACGGTCACGATCGTGGCGGTGCGCCAGGGGCGCTGATGAATGTTGTGGGGGACAGGTCTCGTTCAGGCGAATCTCGGCGACGCGACGGGCCCTCGCATCGTAGGCCGCGAGGGCCGACACGAGGAACGCACCAGCCTCCGCCATGCTGCTGGCGATCTCCGGGCCGATGAAGTTGCCGTGCTCGATCAAGCTGACCATCTACCCGCATGCAGCCCAGCGGCAGGTACTCGCGTGGGTGCATTTCGACGACGAGCTCAGGAACGCAGTGCGGCTACTGGAGGGCGAGGCCGACGCCTGAGCTTCATGGTCGTTCGGCGCATTCACTGGCCCTCGCAGGTCTTCCTGCAGCTGCCGTGGTTGGTGTCGTCGCGGCCGTGTTCGCCCTAGGTGTAGCATTCTTGAACATCTGCAAGGACACCAGCAGCATCGGCGCCAGAATCACCCTGCACTGAGGCCGCATCGAGTCGAGCCGTCTGGTCAGACTCATCGCTGTCTCAGGCATCAGAAAGCAAGAACCCCTGCAGCCGAAGCTGCAGGGGTTCTCTCGCGTACGCGCGCAGGCAAGTGGAGAGTGGTCAGGCCGCGCCGTCCAAGCGCGTCCTGCTCTCTGCATTCTCTTTGGCGATGGCCTCGAAGCTCTCGCGGAAGACGGAGAGGATGACCTTCGCTTGGTCTCTGGTCAGCGGCGGGGCGGACTCGGCGACGCGTTCGGCCCAGACCATCAGCGCGCCGGGCGTGAGGTTGCCGTGGGTTACGCCGGCGGGCATGGCCTGGACGGGACCGAAGACCGCGATGAGATCGGCGGGGTGACCCAGTTCCGACCCTGCTGCTTGAAGTGGGGGCGTGCCGTCGTAGATGCGCTTGTTGATCGTGCCCATGCTGACGTGCGCAAACTCCACGGCTTCTTTCAGCGTGAGTGCGCGGCGTGCTGCGAGGGCTTCGTGTCGCATCTCGGCCGCATCGGGCGGGGATGGGTCTGCTGAAGGTTCGGTTGAGCCCGGGGTTTATGGGCTCATCGCAGTTGAGGGTGTAGGTGGGGTCTGAATCCGCCGGCTTCGAGTAGTGATCTGGCGATGTAGTGGGTGAGGTTGCGGAAGCCGAGCGCGCTGCCGCGGAGGTGTTCGAGGCGGCCGTTGATGGCCTCGGTGGGTCCGTTGCTGGTGCCGGGTCGGTCGAAGAACGCGAGGATGTCGGTGGCGCGTTGTTTCAGCGTGCGGCCGAGCTTGCGGATCTCTTCGAGGCCGGTGGGGACTGCCGAGCTGGTGGCGTCGATGACGGACTGCATGAGGTATTTGCCGAGCTTGCGATCGGGCTCACGGTAGGCGGTGATCATGCGCTGGTAGATCCCCCAGGTCGCCTCGACTGCGGTGTGCTGCTCGTCAGCGAACAGGGTTTCCAGGCGTTGTGCCTGCCGGTCGGTGAGCAGACCAGCGCCGGTGTGCAGGGTGCGGCGGGACCTGTAGAGCGGGTCGTTGCGCCTGCCCCGTCGACCGAAGATGTCGTGCTGGACACGCCGTCGGCACACATCCAAAGCGTCGCCTGCGAGACGGACGACATGGAACGGGTCCATGACAGCGACCGCGTCGGGAAGCTCTTCCGCGGCGGCGGTCTTGAACCCTGTGAACCCATCCATCGCGACGATCTCGATCCCGCTCTGCCAGGCCTTCGGGCGGGCGGCGAGCCACTGCTTGAACACTGCCTTCGACCGGCCCTCGACCATGTCCAGCAGTCGTGCGGGGCCCGTCTTATCGCGGGCCGGGGTGAGGTCGATGATCACGGTGACGTACTTGTCGCCCTTGCGAGTGTGACGCCAGACATGTTCATCGACGCCGAGCACTCGGACACCGTCGAACCGGGACGGGTCATCGATCAGCAGCCGGCGGCCTTCAGCGAGAACAGCATCGTTGGCGGTGTGCCAGCCCACTCCGAGACCCGCGGCGATCCGGGAGACGGTGAGATGGTCCACAACGAGCGCTTCCAACGCCCACCGCATCCCGCCACGAGACAGCTTCGCCCGCCGAGGAGCCGCAGCCGTGGCGTCCTCTCGCCAGCGTCGCCCGCACCCCGTGCAGGCGTAGCGGCGGAGACGGACCAGGAGCGTCGTCGGCCGGTGTCCGAACGGCTCATGCGCGAGGCGACGAGCGATGCTCCCGCGCGAGAGAGCACGCGACCCGCAGCCCTGGCACCACGGGTCCGGATCCGTCACGCGACACTCGATCACCGCCCGTTCCGGGCCGATCAGCTGCCCGACGGCCACCAGGCCGAGTTCATCCAGACGGCAGAACTTCGTCAGGTCAGGGGTCGCGAAGGTAGCGTGGTGCACGTCGAGGTCTTTCAGCAGATGGGCAGTGTGAGAACTTCCATCCTGGAAGACCTCGACCCCTATCCGCGAACTGGCACACCTACACCCTCAACTGCGAAGAGCCGGTTTATGCCGCCAGGGCGACGGCTTCCATCATTATGGTCTCGAACTCGACCGGGGTCAGTTTCCCTAGTCGTCGCTGTCGACGCTTGCGGTGGTAGACCCCTTCGATCCAGCTGACGATCGCGAGGCGTAGTTCAAGCCTGCTGGCCCATGGGTGCCGGTCGAGGACGTTCTTCTGCAGCAAGCTGAAGAAGGACTCCATCGCGGCATTATCACCGCAGGCACCAACTCTGCCCATGGACCCGTGCAGCTTGTGCTTCTTCAACGCCTTACGAAATTTCCGTGACCTGAATTGCGACCCGCGGTCCGAATTACTCGCGCAGCTCACGTGTTCGTCGTCGGGGGTGACGTAGCCGATGCCCTCGTGCAGGCGGACGGTGTTGTAGTGCTCCCGGAAGTGCTCGAGCTCGGCGCGGAGGGCGGCGGGGTCGCTGATCTGGTCCAGGTGCGGGTTCTCGGTCTTCAGGTGTCCGAAGAACGACTCGATCCAGGCTCGGTCGTTCGGGGTTCCCGGGCGGCCGAAGTGCTGCCCGATCCGGGCGACGGCCATGAACCTCGCCGTCACCGACGAGGTCATCTGGGGCCCGTTGTCGGACACGGCCAGCAGCACCGGCACCGCGCCGGTGCCGTCGTCGTCGGGGTCCAGCTCGGGATCGGAGACGTGCCCGGTCGCGAGCTCGGCGACGAACTCCTCGTCGCCGAGCAGCCACGCCTTCCCGTCGACGGTGAGCGCGTCGATGAACGCGGCCTCGACCTGGGTGGAGGTTTCCTCAGCGGTCAGGTTCAACGTCAGGCACTTCTTCGAGACCACGGCGCCGACCGCGATCGCGCACCATCCGGGAAGCCCGGAGAAGTGCGTGAAATCGTAAACCCAGACAACCCCGGGGACCAGTTCCGCCCAGTCCGGGAACGGTGTGCGTTCCCGCGGCGCGGTCCGTGGCAGGCCGGGTAGCCGCACCCCGGCGTCGGTGAGCACCCGCAGTACGGACGATTCGGACACGTAGACCATATCCAGGCGGGAACCGCGGTGGGCGAGCTTGCGGTGCGAGAGATCGACCCGTTCCCACTCGGCAGCCAGAGCCACGATCGCGTGCTTCTCCCACTCCAGCAGCGCGTGCAACGCTTCCCCGGCTAGCTAGTGCAGAGCATTTGCACTACTCGGTGGCCGCAGGTCGATCACTGGCAGTTCTGTCGCATCGAGGCCTCGCCGAGCGAGCATGTCGACCATGTCCTCTTGGCGGGGTTGCCCCAAGGTCAGCCTGTACAGGGTCAGCGCAGAACGGAGTCGCTTGTACTTTGCGATATCGCGGCTGAGCGGATAATGCGTGAGCACGCGATGTATCCGCGCCGGGCCCGGGTACATCCACCACGGTGAGAACTCTCCCAATTCGTTCTCGGACTGGATTGCCGCAGTGAAGGCGGCCCGCCATGCGTGAGGATCATGCGACGCCAGTACGTCATCCCAGTGCCTCGCAGCGACGTTCTTCCGCACCGCGTGTCCAGCGAAACGGTTCACGCGACCTTCGCGCTGCTCGAAATCAACGGGGTTTGACGGGAGGTTCCAATGGATCACGGAGTGGCTCCACCAATGAAAGTCGATCCCCTCCTGTCCAACGCTCGTCGAGGCGAGAACGAAGGGTGCGAACGGGCTGTTGAACGATGTCCGCACCTCGCCCTGCCGAACACCGGCCTTCTCGTCCGCCGACTCCTGCTTGCCTCCGTACCGCACGGCGAATCGCGCGGTGAACCGGACATCCCGCCGGTCACCGGTATTGCCGCGTGCGACATAGCGGGTGGAACGCAGCGAAAGCGCGTCGACTGCTCGGCGAGCGACCAGCATCAGCGCAGAGTCATCCAGCTCTGTCGTACCCAACTCGCTGGCCAACTGAAACAGATACTCATCGAGCACCGCGCGTAGGTTCCCGTCGGCGCAGTACGCCAGCACACTCTTCCAGTAGTGCTGCGCATCACCGTACAACGTCGTCAGTAGGGCGATCGTCTCGGTGCGGTTGAACAGCGACCGCAACCCCTCTGCGAGAACGAAAGCGCTGCGCCACACCCCCGAATCAGTGCTCGCTGCCCCCGCAGCACTGCGCAACGCACGAAACGTGACGCTGCCCGGGGCGAAAGCCGCGAGCTCAGCAAGGTCAGGGTGTGACAACTGCTCTGAACCCTGCGCTTCGAGCGCGTGCCTAACGTGCTCGGTCAGGCCGCGTGAGGCTTCCTCGTCGTCTTCGTCGAGGGAAGCAAGTTGTTCAGCGTCGATGTCCGTCATCTCGGGCGGCAGGAGGCCAGGGATGCTGAAGAAGGCATCCCAGACATGCTCTGTTGATGCGCCGTCATCGAGGCCGAACGACTCGATGAACGTTTTCGGCGTGGAGAGACGACGGTGCGCGCGTGCGACATCGAGCTCATCGCTGCGAGCGGCCAAGCCAGGGTGTGGCCAGAACAGCGCCAGCGTCGACATGGCGGCAGGCTGCCCGTCGGCGAGCCGATATTGCAGTCGAGCACTGACGGCTTTGCGTGCATCGGGGTGTTGGCACGCAATATCGACCTATCCCCGGCAGCGCGACGGTCCGCTTCATAGCTGAGCAGTGCAGCGACGGACGTCGGTGCGGCGCTCCAAGCGGAGAACAGCACCTGCTTGGTGACGGAGCCATCCGATAAGGGTCCAAAAAACGGCCTGGTTCGAGATACGGCATCGTCGGCGGCATCCAGAGGAGCTTCCACCAGCCATTCTCGACGGTTTCGCGCGCCAGCGCCCTCAGATGTCCGTTGCCGAAATCTATGGGGTCGAATCGCTCGACCGCGCGGGTATCCAGGGTGCGGGTTCGCGCGAGGGCTTGCGCGACCGATGCATCTCCCTCTGCCAGCAGGCGCCGGGTGCGCTCGGCGGGCTTGTAGCCGTCCATGAAGCTGGCGAAGTAAGGTATCGACTTCCAATACTCCACGTCGATGGGTGTGTCGACAGTTGCGCCCAGGTTCTGAAGTGCTGCCCAGCCTGCAAGGTCGATCACGCTGGGCGTCTCCGTGGCCAACTCCCGCACCTGGACAAGGTCCTCGTTCGTGGCGATAGGTGGTCGTTCGTACCGGCTCATCAGGGGGAGCAGCTGGTTTCTCACTTCGAGCGCGGCGGATTCTGCATCCTGATCCGTGACGAGCGCGCGTCGATACGCTGCCAATGCGTCGGCGACCGGCTTCTCGGAACCGGCGAGGCCTCCGGCGAGAAACTTCACGGTCGCCAGGAAGTCCCGGTAGTGGTCGTCGTCGGAGTCGTCAGCGTTGGTGAACGGCTTGTATGGCGTGGCGGAGAGAAGCAGAACCCGTGCATCCTTGTGGTTGAACAGCGCATGCGCAAGTTCGGCAGCATCTCCCGATTCCGGGTTCAACAGTTCTCGGAAGCGCTGGAACTCATCGAGGATAATCAGATCCGGTTCGAGGGTATCGACGCCGGCCTTGGCCAGTGCGCTGCGGAGCCGTGAAGTGAGCTCCTGCGTTCGATGCCACAACTCTCCTGGAAGCCGGTGCTTGCCGCGCAGTTCCTCGCGCAGAGTGAGGAACATCTCGAGCGAGCCGTCGGCGCGGATCAGTCGTTCGAAAGCAGTGACGATCACCGGGTCCGGCGGGCCTTTCAGCTCTTCGTGCAGTCTCTGCACGTACCGTTCGAAGTTTCCACGGCTGCGCACAGTCCCCTGCATGAGCATCCGGGTGATGCGCCGATCCGAGCTGGTCTCGTTGAAGCGCTCATCGAGGATGATCGTCAGCAACGCGCGCTCCGGCGCGGCGCCCTGACGCCAGCCGCCATCGCTGAACGACGTGCCTGGTGTGAACGAGACGAGGTTCACCTTCTTGTGACCATCGCTCGACGGGGTGCTCAGGCGTTTGCTTTCACGCGCGAGCATGGTCAGGCGTGTCGTCATCCCTATGTGTTCGTCACCAGTCACGTTGAGCCGTCGGAGGTTCTGCGTCGCAAGATCTACATTGCTACAGACGTAGACGATGTCGATGCGGTTGATCTCATCGGCGTGCTCGAGGTGCTCGATGGCGCGGGCAATGACCCCTCTAGCGACAATGCTCTTACCCAAGCCCGTTTCGTCGGCGACGAGGAACCGTCCGGATGCCTGATCACTTTCGGGCCCGTAGAACCGCTCGAACACATGGTTCACCGTGTCGCGTTGAAACGACTTCAGGCCACTCATCACCGCGTGGAGATCGACGCGGCTCACCGTCGTGCTCCGTTCAGCGAGGTATATGCACGCCACACATTCGACCAGAGCACATCGAACCCGTCTGGGAGCAGATTGCGGCCATCGTCGTTCTCTCGAACGAAGTCGATGATGCGGCGGACCTCATCGAGACCTTGGTGGCCTTTCCCGAGGGCTCGGACGAGTGCCTCGAACACTCCGGATCCGTCCGAATCACCGGATGCCGCACCGAACGCGAACTGTGCCGCACCGCTATTCTCGCCGCTGTTGAAGATGTTCCCAGACAGCTCCAGCATCAGTGTCAGCAGGCGTAAGAACGAGGCGCGGTCGGTGAGCTGCCGTGCCACGATTGCGTCTTTTCGCGAAGGTACGTCGTCGAGCAGGGCCGCCAGCACGATGGTGCGCCGGTCATTGCCTGCTGCGTCACGCGCGATCATGCAGATGAACGGTGTGATGTCGGTGAGCGGAACTCCGGTGACTGTCGGAGCAGCATCCTCATCCGGTGCGAATAGCGTCGCACCGAGGTCCGCGCGCGTGAGAAGGTGCCACCGCAAGGAGATTCCTTCACGTGATGCTCGTTCCACCGTCGCCGCAAGACCGGCATCCGCCCACACCCGAAGACTGTGCGGCGCACCCGGGAGGACTCGCACGGTGAAGTGAGCGGCTGCGACGTCGCGGAGCATCGATTCCAGACGTCGCTTCGCCCTCTCCTCCTCGGACTCCTCGACGCCTCCCTCCGTGATGTACTCCTCTTTGAGGTCGCCGAGCGCGTCGAGTGTCGCCTCCACGCCGAACGTGGACCTGGGCCCGGTGATCTCCACCATGACCTCGACGTTCGAGTGCCACGCCGCACGGGTTGCATTCGCCGAACCGAGGAACACATGCGAACCGTCGCGGCGATCGACGATCACAACCTTCGCGTGGAGACCATTAAGGCGGACTGGATCGAGGTCATCGCCGATGGCCGCCTCATCAAGAACATACGTCGACAACTTCTCATCGATCGCTTCAGCGGGGAGCGCGTCAAGGGTCGTCGCGCGCGAGAGCAGGTGCGTGGCCGTACGAACGTCGCTTCGCAATAGCCGGAGCCCGTCTTCGGTGGCGAACGGAGAGATGATCAATGCCCGCTTGCCTTGGAAGTCCGGTACATCGGCTCCGGGAATGCCGAGAGCATGGAAGCGGAGCGCGTGAGCGTTGGAGGGCAGCTCCCAGCTCACCGCACGCAGCCGATCGGCAAACGCGCGGAGGGCGGCGGCGCGTTCGGCAGGGAGCGGATTCACCACCAGGCGGGGCAGAGCTTCGAGCAGATCGGCCAGAGGGGCATTCTCGGCGTGGGTTACGCCACGGTCGAACGTACCGTCCAGGCGCACCAGGGTGTCCCAGCTGTGGTCCTCGGTGAGATTTCGACTCGCGCACAAAAAACGGTACGCGCGATGGTCACCCGCCGCATACTCCAGGAACCAGACCTTGGGATGGAAAAGGCCGTGGTTCACGTGCACGGGGTGGACGGACTCCTCGAGCAGTGCGACGAGGTCGGATGCTGCGCCCATCGAGATCTCACCGGCCTGGGCAAAGATGTCCATTTTGTCCGCCACCCGGCGGACAGCATCCAGGATGCCGATCGTGTCATCGTCCGCAGCCACATGATGTGACGCGAATGACAGCGGCACGCTGAGCGCGGTCGCAAGATCGAGTGTGAACGTCGTGCCGACGGCATGAGACAGCTGATACCCCGTCGGTGGTGTCAGCTGTTCAGTCAATGTCGCACGCGTCTGAGGTTCAAGCATCGTCGGGCTCCGGCTCCCGGTCGAGGCCGTTATGGATGTCAGTCAGGATCGTGCGGACGGAAGACCATCGAAAGGTCATCGCCCCAGACCCTGAGCTGCCACCCCACGATTGCAGGCGACGACGATTTCCCAGCCGAGCCTGCGGTCCCTTGTTGTGCCTCTCTCGATCGCTGATCAGTTTTCGAGCCCTTGGGTGGCTGAGGAGGTGCGCAGGCGGAGTGTCTCGCAGAAGGTCGCGCCAGTCGCGGACAAAGCGCACTGAACGAGGATGCACGGGTGCGCCGCGTTCGCTGTGTACACGCACGAGGAGATCCTCGATGTTCCACATCTCGACGTCTACGTCTCCCGGCAATCGTTCCGCCCAGACGTCGAGCTCATCACGATAGGTGGCGACGAAGTCGCGATCGCTGTCGAATCCCGCATCTTGGTGCTGTTCGGCCAGCATCAGGTTGTACAGCAGTTGCGCTCCGTGCATCACCGCTGAGAACGACCTTGCATGACCGAGGTATGCCTTCGCCTCTCCGGAGAGGTACTGTGTGGACGGCTCTGCCCACGGTGCTTGGCTGTCAGGCGACGGCGGATTGATGGCGAAGTGCGCCATGAGGGTGCCGGGCACCGCATCGAGGATGCGCTCGCAGAGCCATGCGGCCTCCTCGTGTCTCAGCGCGAAACCGCCCGCCACGACCGTGGGGAAACCGATGGGCGCACGGGGCATCGTCGACGACCAAGCGTGGAACCTGTGACGAGTGGCGTCACTCAGATCGTCGCCTCCCAGCCTCTGGCCATCAAGAATCAGGGCATCCTGCATCCTCAGTGAGGAGTCGCTCAGGATGCGGTACCGACGTAACATCGACCAGTAGATCGATGAGGGGAGCGTCTTGAGTGCAGCGCCGGCCTGCATGCCGAGGAGACCGGCGTAGTCCTCGGAATCGTGGATGGCGGAGATGAGTCTTCTCTCCATGCGATCGACTTCAGCCGTCGGATTGAGCCGTTTGGCAGCCTCCTGGAAGACCCACGGCACGAGCAGGAGATAACGGGCGCGTGTATGCAAGGTGGATGTGCCGGGGAAGAGCGCATCACTGAGCGCATCTCGGATCTGCCCGAGTCCGAGCTCATCGCGACTGTCGCGGTCGGCGAAGAGGTGGATGATGTCGCGCATCCGACGCTGTTCCTCGCTCGACGCGTCGAGCCAGGCGATCAGTGAAGTCACGCGACATCGCCGCCGAGGGAGTCGCGAACGAAGCTCATATCGTTCAACCTATCGGGTGCCTAGTCATGCTGGACAAACTTTCCAACGGGGTGAAGTTCTGCCCCCGAGGGCTCTGCGGTCAGCCCCTCCTGACCGCAGAGCCCTCTTCACAGGGAGCCCCTGCTCCCCAGCGAGCGGCTCCCGTCGTTCGACGCGCCTTACGGCGTGACGAACACCTCATCGGCGAACATGCCCGGGGTCACCCGGATGAGCACGGTCTCGCCGTCGGGCACGAGGAACGCCTCCGAACCCGTGGCCGATGCGCCGTTGTACAGCTCGTCCAGGCCGAAGCCGTCCTGCAGTACGACCATGGCGTCGTAGCTGTTGAGCACGTTTCCGGCGCTGGTCACCATGGCCACCTGTACCTCTGCGGCCAGGCCCTTGTCGTCACCCGTGTAGGTGACCGTGTAGTTCACGATCTCGTAGTGTGACCCGGCCGGAGCCTCGTCGTTGAACATGTTCCCCTCGGCGACGGCAGCCGCGCCGTCGGCGTTGACACTGTTGACCACGACGGTCCAGTCGTCGCTGCTGATCTGCGACGACAGCGGGGACGGGTTCTCACGGGTGCCCTCTGCGGCAGCATCCGTCTGCTCATCGGCATCCGTCGCCTGCTCGGCATCTGCTGCGGTTCCCGCATCCTGCTCGAGCGGCTGCGAGACGCTCGTCTCACCGCTGCCGAATGCATCGTCGACCGCCGAGGTGACTACGGCGAAGAACACGACGAACCCGACGATCGTCCCCACGACAGCCACGATCAGCCCGACGACGCCCATCCACTTGCGGTCACCCTTCAGGAACAGTGACACGATGCTGAGCACGAACGCGATCGGCAGCAGCACCCAGCCGACGATCAGCGCGCCGGGGACGCAGGCGAACACGAACCCGACGATCGCCACGATCATCGCGATCAGGGCGAGCACGTTCGTCTTCTTCGCCGCAGTCTGTGGCGGCATCGGCATGCCAGGTGTGTAGCCGGTCGGCGGCGCCGGCGGGTTTCCGCTCGGCGGGACGGGAGGCTGCGGCTGGGCCGCGGGAGGGGTGGGAATGGACATCTGCTTCTCCTTCGGAGAGGTGCGCGGAGCACCGGCCTGCCCCACGACGGATGCCGTAGGGAGCCGGTCTGCGCGCACGCCGAACAACGCCCTGAATCGGGCGCGAAGTTCGGAGTTCGGGGAGAGCCTCCGGGGTCCGCGAGGACCGGCTGGGAGTCACTGTAGGGAGGGGGTCCGACATTGCATCGGACGCGTCGAAGAACTACCCGTCCGGATTCGCGCTCACGACCAGCCCAGCGCGGCTCGGTGCCGCAGGCGGGATCACCTCCCGTACTTCTCGATCAGCCGGTCGAATGCGGCGTCGAGCTTCGCGTCGATCCGCTGTCGCAATGGATCGGCCAGGTGCCAGTCGACGATCTCGCGAGCACCGGCGGCGAACGGGGTGGTCGCGACCCATCCGGGCACGAGCTGCTTGATACGCGAGTTGTCGAACAGCACCGAGTGGGCCTTGTCGCCGACGAGTCCGGGGCCCATCTCGGGCAGCTCCCGCGCGATCGCGTCCGATGCCACGTGCACGATCTCGGGTTCGCGCCCGAGCGGTCGCGCGAGCAGCCGGGCGATCTCGTCCCACGTGAGGCTTTCGTCGCTGGTGATGTGCACCGCCTGGCCGAGCGCATGCGGATTGCCGAACAGCCCGACGAACGCCGTCGCGAAATCGCGTGAGTGGGTGAGCGTCCACCAGCTCGTGCCGTCCCCGTGCACGAGCACGGGCCGACCGTCGAGAATGCGCTGCAGCGCGGTCCATCCGCCCTCGAGGGGGATGAGCGACGGGCCGTAGGTGTGACTCGGACGCACGATCGTGATCGGGAATCCTGTCTCGCGATACGCGGCGACCAGCAGATCCTCGCTGGCGATCTTGTCACGCGAGTACTGCCAGAACGGGTTGCGCAACGGTGTCGATTCGACGATGGGCAGCTGTGCGATCGGCTTCTGATACGCAGAGGCGCTCGAGATGTAAAGGTACTGTCCGGTGCGCCCCGCGAAGATCCGGATGTCGTCGGTCACCTGCTGCGGTGAGAAGCTGCGGAAGTTCGCGACCACGTCGAACGTCTCGGGTCCGATGGCAGCTTCGATCGATTCCGGGTCCCCCGCATCGCCGATGATCCCGCGCACTCCATCGGGCACATGGCTGCGCCCCCGGTTCAGGACCGTCACGTCGTAGCCGCGGGCGACGGCGTGCGCCGTCACGAAGGAGCTGATGTTGCCGGTGCCGCCGATGATGAGGATGCGCATGCTGTTCACGCTAGCGCGATCACACAGCCCGTCTACGCGTCATCCTGCAGCGAGCGGACGATGCTGCGCAGACTCTTCAGAGCGACCGCCTGCTCGGCATCCGTCATTCCGCTCAGCATTCGCAGCTCCACAGACCGCACGGCGGCGCTCGCCGCTTCGAGCACGTGTCGGCCGCGTGGCGTGAGACGGGCCGGGAGCACCTTGCCGACGGAAGGCTCTGCGGGTCTGGTGACCAGGCCGTCCTGCTCCAGTGCCCGCAGCAGCACGCTCATCGATTGCCGGGTCACGAACGTGCCCCGCGCCAGCTCGGAGTTCGACAGGCCAGGCCGCTGGGCGAGCAGCTCGAGACAGGAGTACTGCGTGATCGTCATCCCGAGTGGCCGCAGCACCGCCTCCATCGCCAGCCGCAGTGCGCTGGATGCCTCTTTCAACAGGTAGCCGATCGAGGTCTCGAGATCGATGCGGCCCACAGCTTGACTCATGTCAGTATTCTGACATATATTTGTTTGTGTCAGATAACTGACATCAATCGAGGAGGACACCATGCCCGTCACCGGCCCCGACTTCATCTCCCTGCAGGCCCGCGATCTCGCCACCTCACAGGCGTTCTACGAGCAGTACCTCGGCCTGGTCCGCTCGCCCGCCGGCCCACCCCACGCCGTCGTGTTCGACACGAAGCCGATCGCGTTCGCCCTGCGAGAGGTCGTGCCCGGCACCGATCTGGCATCCGCGCCTCAGCCCGGCATCGGCGCGGCGATCTGGCTCCACGCCACCGACACTCAGGCCATCCACGACGCCCTCGTCGCCGATGGGCACACGATCGTGTCGAGCCCCATCGATGGGCCCTTCGGCCGTACCTTCACCTTCGCGGACCCCGACGGCTACCAGATCACCCTTCACGACCGGGCCTGACCTGGCGAGCCGCCGCGCGGACGCGCGACTTCGTCGTGCACCACTATGACCGCATCGATGCCGATCTGCTCTGGCGCACGGCCGCGGTCAGCTTCCCACGACTGCTGGCACTCGGGCAGGCTGAGCGGCACGGAGGCCGTTGTTCTACTGAGGGCAGAAATCAGCGCGGATCAGACCGACAAGTCAGATGCACTGCAAGAGGTCGAAATGACAAGCATGGGACGCTTACGCCAGGCTATTTGATCTCCGATTTTGTCTGAGATCGGTCACAGGGGAAACTCATCCCGAGATGAGCGCCTCCCCTGAACCCTCCCTCGCGACCATCGCCCTCATCGGCGCCGGCCGTCTCGGCGGCGTGCTCGCGGGTGCGCTCCATCACGCCGGGTTCGCTGTGCAGGGCCCGTTCGGTCGGGAGGATCGCATTCCGGCATCCGATATCGCTCTGCTCTGCGTGCCGGATGCCGAGATCCCCGCTGCCGCGGCGAAGGCCAGACCCCACGCCACGCTCGTCGGTCACGTCTCCGGCGCCACGAACCTCGATGACGTCGACTTCAGCATCCACCCGCTGCAGACCTTCACTGGCGCCGAGGCGCCCGACGTCTTCCACGGCATCGGCGCTGCCGTCGCCGGCCGCACTCCGGAAGCGCTCCGCACCGCCACACGGCTTGCCGACGCGCTCGGAGCACACCCCTTCACCGTCGACGACGTGCACCGTGCGACCTACCATGCGGCAGCTTCGCTCGCCTCGAATCTGGTCCTCACCGTCCTCGACGCCGCTGAGCAGGTGGCGCTCGCTGCCGGCATCCGCGACCCGCGCACCCTGCTCGCACCGCTCGTCGCCCGTACCGTCGACAACTGGACCCGGGATGGCGCCGCCGTCGCACTCACCGGACCGATCGCGCGCGGCGACGACGCGACCGTACAGCGTCAGCAGGATGCCGTGTCCGCCGCGACTCCCGGCCTCATCCCGCTGTTCGACCAGCTCTGCACCAGCACGCGCGACCTCGCCGCCACAGATCGGCGCGCCGCCGCAGACCCGGGTGCCGCCACAGACCGGGTGGCCGCCGCATGAGGATCCTCCGCACGATCGACGAGGTCCGCGCCGCCGTCACCGAGGCGAGAAGCGGCAGTCAGAGCGTCGGCCTCGTACCGACCATGGGCGCCTTCCACGACGGACACCTCTCCCTCATGCGCCGTGCGCGCGAGCAGAACGACCTCGTCGTCGTCTCGCTGTTCGTCAACCCCGCCCAGTTCGGGCCGAACGAAGACCTCGGCGCCTACCCGCGTGACGAAGCTCACGACGCCGCGCTCGCCGAGCGGGAGGGCGTCGACATTCTCTTCGCCCCCGAGCCCGCCGAGATCTACCCGGACGGCTTCGCCACCAGCATCCACGTCTCGGGCCTCACCGAGGTGCTCGACGGCGCCGCTCGCGGCGCGTTCCACTTCGACGGCGTCGCCACGGTCGTGACCAAGCTGTTCGGCATCGTCCGCCCCGACGCTGCCTACTTCGGCCAGAAGGACGCGCAGCAGCTGCTCGTCGTGCGCCGGGTGGTGCAGGACCTGCATCTGGACGTGCGCATCGAGGCGTGCCCCATCGTCCGTGACGCCGACGGGCTCGCGATGAGCTCGCGCAACGTCTACCTCGACACGGATGCCAGGCAGCAGGCCACCGCGCTCAATCGCGCCCTCGACGCCGCGGCGCGTGTGCACGCCGAGGGGGAGCAGGCCGCGGCACGGATCGTCGCGACCGCGCAGCGCGTGCTGACGGATGCCGGCATCACCCCCGAGTACCTCGAGCTGCGCGGCGCCGACGATCTGCGCCCCCTCGACCGCGTCGACGGCGACACATTGCTGGCCGTGGCCGCGCGGGTCGGCGCTGCCCGGCTGATCGACAACCACATCCTGACTTCGGAGCCGGCCGCCGCCGGCATCCGTTCCCGAACCGACGCGAAAGGCGGCGCCTGATGCAGCGCACCATGTTGAAGTCGAAGATCCACCGGGCGACCATCACCGGAAGCGACCTGAATTACGTCGGCTCGATCACGATCGACCCCGACCTGCTCGACGCGGCCGACATCCTCGCGCACGAGCAGGTGCACGTCGTCGACGTGGACAACGGATCCCGGTTCGTCACCTACACGATCGCCGGAGAGCGCGGCTCCGGCACCATGCAGGTCAACGGCGCAGCCGCGCGTCTCGTGCACCACGGCGACACGATCATCGTGATCTCCTACGCCGACTACTCGCGTGACGAGCTCGCCGACTACCAGCCGGTCGTCGTGCACGTCGACCGCTCCAACGCGATCATCCAGATCGACGATGCGGTCGACCAGCTGCTGACCGGGGCCGCGTCATCCGATGCGCTGAGCGACCGCAGGGAGACGAAGTGAGCACGCATCCGCTCCGCGCGCCCGGATGACGCTCGGCGATCTGGCCGCGAAGAAGGATGCCGGCGAACCCATCGTCATGGTCACCGCCTACGACCATCCCGGTGCGCAGGTCGCCGAGGTGGCGGGCGTCGACATGGTGCTCGTCGGCGATTCGGCGGCGATGACCGTGCTCGGCTACGACAGCACCGTCTCGGTCACCGTCGACGAGATGATCATGCTCACCGCAGCCGTGCGGCGTGGGCTCTCCGCTCCGCTGCTGGTGGGCGATCTGCCGTTCGGTTCGTACGAGGCATCCGACGCCGTCGCGGTCGCGACCGCACAGCGTTTCGTCAAGGAAGCCGGCTGCGACCTGGTCAAGCTCGAGCGCGGCGGGACATCGGTCGATCGCGCCCGTGCCATCGTCGCCGCCGGCATCCCCGTGGTCGGGCACGTGGGGCTCACCCCGCAGACCGCGACCGCGCTCGGCGGCTACCGCGCCCAGGGCCGCGCCGCCGACGACGCGCTCGCCGTCATCGACGACGCGCTCGCGCTGCAGCAGGCCGGCTGCACCCTGCTGGTGATCGAGGCCGTGCCCGCCGAGGTCACCGCGGCCCTCGTGCCGCTGCTGGACATCCCCGTGATCGGGATCGGAGCCGGGGCGGATGCCGACGGTCAGGTGCTCGTGTTCCACGACCTGCTCGGGATCTACGGCGGGCCCGCGGCGAAGTTCGTCAAGCGGTACGCCGACCTGCGCACCGCCGCGATCGACGGCATCCGTCAGTACGCGGACGAGGTGCGCGACCGCGCCTACCCCGCCGCCGAGCACACCTACGCCATGGCGCCGGGCGAGAGCGCGCGACTGCAGGAGTTGCTCACGCAACGGTGACGTGACTTCAGGGTGAGACGACCTCGATCGCGCAGTGCTTCTGCGTCACCTTCGCGAGTCGCCTGTCGTGGGTGAGCAGTGGGCATCCGGCTGCCTCGGCCAGCGCGCATGCAGGTCTCCGTTCTGTCATCGGCATCCGCCCCCGGGATCACGGTCAGGCCTGCTGCGCCTTCTTCTCGCGCCTCAGCGCATGCAGGATCGGCTCGGTGTAGCCGCTCGGCTGGGCGGCGCCCTCCAGGATCAGCCGGCGCGCGGCGGTGTACGCCACCCCCGGCGCGCCACCGGGCGCGAACGCGAGCGGCTCATATGCCGCATCCCCGGCATTCTGCTCGTCGACCACGGCTGCCAGGCGCCGCAGTGAGGCATCCACCTCGGCCTCGGTGATCACGCCGTGCAGCAGCCAGTTGGCCAGCAGCTGGCTCGAGATGCGCAGCGTCGCACGATCCTCCATGAGTGCGATCCCGTGGATGTCGGGCACCTTCGAGCATCCGACGCCCTGATCGATCCACCGCACCACATACCCCAGGATCGACTGCACATTGTTGTCGAGCTCGGTCGCGACCACCTCAGGCGTCAGCTCGCCATCGCCTGCCAGCGGAGGCTGCAGCAGCACGTCCAGCGACGCCGAGTCGTACGCCGGCAGTGATGGGCGAACCGCGAACGGATCCACCTGGTGGTAGTGCAGCGCGTGCAGCGTCGCAGCGGTGGGCGAGGGAACCCAGGCGGTCGACGCTCCCGAGCGCGGGTGGCCGATCTTCTGCTCGAGCATGTCGTGCATCAGGTCGGGCATCGCCCACATGCCCTTGCCGATCTGCGCGCGCCCGTCGAGCCCGGCGGCCAGGCCGATCGCGACGTTGCGATCCTCATAGGTCTGCATGAACGGCTGCGCCTTGATCGCGCCCTTGGGCAGGAACGGGCCCGCATGCAGCGAGGTGTGGATCTCGTCGCCGGTGCGGTCGAGGAACCCGGTGTTGATGAACACGACCCGGTCGGATGCCGCGGCGATGCACGCCGCGAGGTTCGCCGACGTGCGGCGCTCCTCGTCCATGATCCCGACCTTCAGCGTCCGCTCCGGCAGCCCGAGCAGCTGCTCCACCCGCCCGAACAGCTCCGCGGTGAACGCCGCCTCGTCCGGGCCGTGCATCTTGGGCTTGACGATGTACATCGACCCGGTGCGGCTGTTGGCGCCCCGGCGCGCACCGGTCAGGTCGGGCAGGGAGCCGAGTGCCGTCATGATCGCGTCGAGGATGCCCTCGTACACCTCCTCGCCGTCGCGGTCGAGCACGGCATCCGTGTGCATCAGGTGACCGACGTTGCGGATGAACAGCACCGACCGGCCTGGAAGCGTGAGCTCGGCGCCGTCGCGACCCGTGTAGCTGCGGTCGTCGGCCAGACGACGGGTGAACGTCTGCCCGCCCTTGCTGACCTCCTCGGTCAGGGTGCCGTCCATCAGGCCGCGCCAGTTGCGGTAGCCGAGCGCCTTGTCGTGGGCGTCGACGGCGGCGACCGAGTCCTCCAGGTCGATGATCGTCGTGATCGCCGACTCCAGCACGATGTCCTGCACGCCGGCGGCATCCGTCCGCCCGATCGCGCCCTCGCGGTCGATCGCGATCTCGACGTGCAGCCCGTTGTGGGTCAGCAGGATCGCGGTAGGAGCGGTGGCGTCTCCGGCGTGGCCGGCGAACGCCGCAGGGTCGGCGAGACGACGGATGCCGTCGGCAGTCTCCACGGCCAGTCCTTCGGCGTCGACGCGATAGCCGGTGGCATCCGTGTGCGAGCCGTGTGTGAGTGTGGCGATCTCGTCCAGCAGAGCACGGCCGCGGGCGATCACCTCGGCTCCGCGCACGGCGTTGTAACTGCGGGTGGGGGCCAGGTCTGCCGTATGCGGGATCGCATCCGTGCCGTACAGCGCGTCGTACAGCGAACCCCAGCGGGCGTTCGCGGCGTTCAGCGCGAAGCGCGCATTCAGCAGCGGCACCACCAGCTGCGGGCCGGCGGTGGTGGCGATCTCGGGATCGACGTTCTCGGTGGTCACCTGCGTGCCGGCCGGCTCCGGCGCCAGATAGCCGATCTCGGTGAGGAACGCCCGATACGCATCGGGATCGGGGCGGCCCGGATTCGCACGGTGATAGTCGTCGATGCGCGACTGCAGCTCATCGCGGATGCCCAGCAGCTCGGCATTGCGCGGGCCGAGCTCGTGCACGATGCCCGAGACGCCGCTCCAGAACGCGTCGGCGTCGATCCCGGCATCCGTCAGCGAGGCCTCGGCGAACTCGACGATCGGTGCGGCAACGCGCAGGTCGGCACGGTCGAGGTAGTGGGTCGGGGTCATGGCGGCTCCTTCTCTTCTGCGGGCGCAGTGTCCACCGTAGAGAGAAGCGCTGATTTTGGAGCGATGATTCCGTATGGTGGAAGATGTGAACGCACCCGGCCCAGTCCAATCCGTTGCGCGCGCCTTCTCGCTGCTGGAGGCGCTCGCCGCATCCGGGGAGAGGCGGCGCTGGCATCCCTGGCATCCGACACCGGCCTCGCCGTCCCCACCGCGCACCGCCTGCTGGGCACCCTGCACCAACTCGGCTACGTGCGGCAGCTGGAGGATCGGCGCTACGCGCTCGGCGCGGGCCTGATCGGGCTGGGTCGGCAGGCCGTGCCGCAGGTGGCGGATGCCGCGATGCCGCTGCTGACGAGCCTGGAGGAAGCATTCCACGAGACCGCGAACCTGGCCGTGCTCGACGGCGACCTGGTGCTGTATGCCGGGCAGGTGGCCTCTCGCCAGCGGATGCGCATGTTCACCGAGGTCGGTCGGCGGGTGCTGCCGCATTCGACGGGTGTCGGCAAGGCGATGCTGTCGACCATGCTCGAGCCGCAGGTGCGTGCCCTGATCGCGCGCACCGGTCTGCCGCGGTTCACGCCGCAGACTCTGACGGATCCGGATGCGTTCATCGCCGACCTGCGGCGCTCTCGTGCCCGGGGCTTCGCCGCCGACGACAGCGAGCAGGAGGTGGGGGTGCGGTGCATCGCCGTCGCCGTGCCCGGGCTCGGGCAGCCGGCCGCGTTGTCGGTCTCGGGTCCTGCCGCGCGCATCACGGATGTCCGGGTGCCCGAGGTCGTCGCCGCATTGACGGATGCCGCCGCCGAGCTCGCCCGAGCCGCAGTCTGAGGGCGCCGCGTCTCGGCTCTCACCCGTCCAAGTCGCAATGGTTGCCGCCTGATCGCCGATCGAGCGGCATTCATTGCGACCTGGGCGCAGCGTCATCAGCTGAAGAGACAACGATTGCGACCTGGACGCATGGGTGAGGGTCTCACGCGGCGGACATCCGCCGGGGCCTTGCCGAACGATAGTTAACGACATATCGTTAACTATCGTTCAGCTACCAGGAGGTCATCATGAACGGATCATTCCCCTCGGGCGGATTCGGCTTCGGGGCCAGCAACGGCTCGGGCAATCCGCTGGCCGGAGTCTGGGAGGCGATGGACCAGCTGCGCACCAGCTTCGAGCAGCGCAGCGGCGGCTCCCGCATGGCCCGCGGCGACGTGCGCGCCGCCGTCATCAGCCTGCTCGCCGAGCGACCGATGCACGGCTACCAGATCATCACCGAGATCGCCGACCGCTCCGGCGGCGCATGGAAGCCCAGCGCCGGTTCGGTCTATCCCACGCTGCAGCAGCTCGCCGACGAGGGCCTGATCACGGCGGAGGAGCAGGGCGGACGCAAGACCTATTCGCTCACGGATGCCGGGATCGCCGCCTCCGAGGACTCGGCCGAGAAGCCCGCCCCTGGGAGACGGTCGGGCACCGCTCCGCCGGGCAGCACGCGGCCCTGCCGAAGGCCGGGATGGAACTGGCTGCCGCGACCGCCCAGGTCGCCCGCACCGGCTCGCCCGAACAGGTGCAGGAGGCGGTCGCCGTTCTCGAAGACGCTCGGCGTAGGCTGTACGCCATCCTCGCCGAAGGGTGACGCCGACCGAAGGAGCCTCGATGACGGATGCTTCCCGGCGCACCGGGGCCGGAGGCGCCCGCTACCGCCGCATCCTGTTCTTCGCAGCGAGGGCGTTCATCCAGGTGTGGTGGTACGAGCTCGTGCTGCCCCGGCTCGGTCTGCGACGCGTCGCCGACCGCACGCGCGACGGACGGATGCTGCGCCTGGCGCGCCGCTTCCGCGACCTGGCGGTCGACCTCGGCGGCCTGATGATCAAGGTCGGCCAGTTCATGTCGTCTCGCCTCGACGTGCTGCCGCCCGAGATCACCACCGAGCTCGCCGGTCTGCAGGATGAGGTTCCGGCGGTGCCGTTCGACCAGATCCGGGCATCCGCCGAGGCCGAGCTGGGGATGCCGCTGGAGCGCGCGTTCGCGAGCTTCGATCCGGAGCCGGTTGCGGCGGCATCCCTGGGCCAGGCGCATCGCGCCGTGCTCTCGGCATCCGACTCCGCCGAGACGGGGCTCGACCGCGTCGTGGTCAAAGTGCAGCGCCCCGGCATCGACGAGATCGTCGCGACGGATCTCGCGGCCCTGCGTCGCGTCGCGGGCTGGGCGCGCCGGGTGCGGTTCGTCGCGGACCGTGTGGATGTTCCCGCACTCGTGGAGGAGTTCGCGCAGACCTGCCACGAGGAGATCGACTACCTGCACGAGGCAGCCAGCGCCGAGCGATTCGCGGCCTGCTTCGCGGACGATCCGCGCGTCGCCGCCCCGCAGGTGGTGTGGGAGCGCACCACGCGTCGCGCGCTGACCCTCGAGGACGTCACGGCGATCAAGATCAATGACGTCGACGCGTTGCGGGATGCCGGAATCGACCCGGCCGAGGTGGCGGAGGTGTTCGCCGACGTCATGCTCGATCAGGTGTTCACGCATTCCTTCGTGCATGCCGATCCGCATCCCGGCAACATCTTCGTGAAGCCGCTGGCCGACTCTGCCACCGGGCGGGCCTGGCGGCTCACCTTCATCGACTTCGGGATGATGGCCGAGGTGCCCGACAGCATCCGTGCCGGGCTGCGCACCCTGGTGATCGCCGTCGCCGCGCGCGACAGCCGCGGGCTCGTCAAAGCCGCACAGCAGATCGGCGTGCTGCTGCCCTCGGCGCGCACCGCCGAACTGGAGCGCGCGCTCACCGTCCTCTTCGCGCGCTTCGGCGGCATGGGCTTCAACGAGCTGCGCGACGTCGACCCGCGCGAGCTGACCGACTTCGGCGCCGAGTTCGGCGAGAGCATGCGCGCACTGCCGGTGCAGTTCCCCGAACGGATGCTGCTGCTCATGCGTGCCGTGTCGCTCACCTCCGGGCTGTGCAGCGCCCTGGATGCCTCCTTCAACATCTGGGAGCCCGTCGAGCCCTACGCCGCCCGGCTGCTGCGCGACCAGAGCGGCAGCCTGCTGCAGGAGCTGGGCACGCAGACGATGTCGAACCTCGGCACTCTCTGGCGGCTGCCCGCGCGGGTCGACTCCACCCTCGACCGTCTGGATGCCGGCACGCTGGCCTTCGACGTCTCGACGCTGGAGAACCGTCTCGACCGGATCATCCGCGTGGCCTTCCGCGCCGTTTCTGCGGTGCTGTTCGGCGGACTGCTGATCGGCGGGGCGCTGCTGCTGGCGCCCGTGCCGCCGCTGGGCGTCGCGCTGATGTGCGTCTCAGTCGTGCCGCTGCTGCACGCGGTGTTCGGGCGGCGGTGAACCGGGAGGCGGCGACGCACGCCGGCCGCGCGGATGCCGAGCCAACCCTCAGCCGAGCGGGCCGCGCAGCTTCTGCGAGATCTCGATCTTCACTCCGGTGCTGCCGGTCTCGGCCTCGAACTCGGCCGTGCCGCCGGTGCTGTCGTTGCGGAAGTCCAGCTCCACGTCATCCGGGCTCTCGTCCTGCTTCACCGTGCTCCAGCCGGAGCCCGGGACGAGGTCGGCGACGGAGATCGTGCTGCCGTCGACGGTGAGGGTCAGGGTCGCTGCGCTTCCGATCGTGAAGTCGCCGCTGGCGCCGTTGCGGATGGTGAGCTCCTTGGAGATCTGCAGAGTGCCGCGCTCGGATTCGACCTCGAACTTCCACTCCTGATCGCCCTGCGTGAAGTGCACCTCGATCTCGTCAGGCTTCTCGTCGGTCACGCGTTGCTGCCAGCCGTCGGACGGCCGGACCTCGGTCAGCGACAGGCTGCCGCCCTCGGCGGTGAACTCCACCTCGCCGGCGTCGCCGACCTGCCAGGTGCCGTCGCGGATCTCGTCGACGGCGACGCCGGAGGCATCGGCGGTCGGGGTGGCGGTGTCGCCTGAGCCGGTCGCATCGCCGTCGCCCGATCCGGAATCCTGACCTGCAGGCGCGGATGCCGTGGCGGCAGTGGTGTCCGATGGTGCGGGTTCGGTGCTTCCGCTGCATCCGCTGAGCAGCATCCCGAGCGTGATGGCACCTGCGAGTGCTGCTGATGCGTGAGTCTTCGTCATCGTTCCATCCCTTCCGTCGTGCCCGCCCATTGTGCGCGCCGACCCTGACCGTCCGGTCGACGCGGATCGGCGGAACTGTCGGAAACGGAGCGAGATGACACGGGGTGTCATGCATTTTGGCCCACTCGTTGGTCTGCAAGTCGTCTTTGTCTTGACACTTTCCCGACGGGTGGTGGTCAGCGGAGCGCGCCAGGCAGCAGCCCTCCCGTATCCATAACCGCGTTCACTGACCGATCGTCGACAACAAGCTCCCTCGCAAGCGGAACCTCGGTATGGGCGTTCCTGCGCTCGTTGCACTCATAGAGACTTGGAGCGGACATGGTCCGTCAGCGTGCATTTGATCGTGCGGGGTATGCGCTCCTGTGGTCGCTGGCAACCGCCGGGACGTGGTCCGGGGCTGGTCGGGTATGCTGATCGACCAGCTTGCGGGCACGGACCGATGGGGTCACGTGCTTTGCGCGGGTTCTTGCGGTCAGTCCGGATCTAGACTGCGGCGAAGGCGACCAATATCGGACGCGTGTTACCGCTGACGCGAACGCCCAGCGCGCAAGCGTGCTCACGCGATGAACTTCGTGATGCTCACCATCGTCGGCTGGGTATTACTCTCCATTGCCTCGGCCGCCTGGAGCGTCTGCCGCGCGATTCTGTCGTCGTGCCGGATGAAGCGGAGATTGTCGTTCAGCACCTCGCTCGATAGGGCCGTGAAGTTGTGCAGGACGTCGAACGAAGATCCCGAACTGAACCAGATGAAGCGATCTCGGAGCGCGGTGGACTTCAAGAGGCGCACCTCGACGGCTATCGGCAGAGTCCGCCTATGGAGCGCTTTGCTCAAGAAGTCTTCGATGCGTGCCTCATGGCGTGGGCGGTCAGCCGTCTGCCAGTCGCGCTGGAGCTTCCCCAGGATGGACAAGGTCGCGTTCGCCGGCATCGAGTCGGCGAGCGTCTGGATGAGCCACTCGGCATGCGACGTAGTGCTGTTACCGCTGATGAGACCTTCGAGAATGTGCGGATCGAGGATCTTCACTGCGGATGAGCGTTCTGCGAGCGGACGGATGAAGGTATTCGCGACGACGGGGCGGCGCGTCTTGCCTGCTGGGAACAGGCCGGCCTCCTTCGCAGCAACCACGGCAGGCGACCGGTGGATCGTGCTCGCGAGGACAACATCCGAGTCATCGACGGTCTTGGATCCCGACGTGTCGTCGACTCCGAACTCCTCAGCAAGCACGCGACTGGCGACGAACACACGCACGCCGGTGTGGGCGCCCCCTTCTCCTTCCTTGTGTCGCAGGACCTCGCCCACGCCCATGGCGCCTGGGAGCTGATCGAGGCGGTTCAGATCGTAGAGGGCGTGGATCTGCGCTTCCCAAAGCTTCCTCGATGCCTCGCCGAGGCCGGCGATGGCATCAAGCAGCGCTCCTTGATCGGCCGCGGGAGAGAGAGGATTCCGTGCGCTCCCAGTGTGATGACAACCTCGCGATGGATCAGCTGGTCACGATCGGTTGGATGGTCGGTCAGTGCGCCTGGATCCACAGCAATCGGGAACAGCACCTGCGGCTGGTTCATGAGGTGATCCCGAGGATGTCCGCCAGCCCGTCGTCGAAGAACCCGGTTGGCCATGGATCGAGGAGTTCGCCGCGATCGCCGAGTCGAAGGCGGCGAACGGAGGCGCCTTCCGCCGCGGTGTTGTCGACGTAGATGACCGCGACGGCATCCGGACGGAGCTTTCCGCCACGGATCAAACGCCGCAGACGAAGCAGGATCGCCTCGGAGTGAGTCTCGACGATGACCTGATTTCGGCCCATCACCGCGGCGGTCGCGAACAAGTTCCCGAGACGTGCCTGCAAGCGCGGGTGGAGGTGCAACTCCGGTTCCTCGATGCCGATGATCTGTCGCTCGGCATGGACGCACACGTCAATGACCGGCAGGAGTTGGCTGACGCCGTAGCCAACCTGGTTGAGGTCGACAGGCGCACCCGAGCGGGCGTCCTTCAGTGTCCATTTCTGCTGGTGCGGATTGCGGAGCTTCCAGAGCGGATCCTCCTCGAACTCGTATGGGATCTCGAGCTGAGCCAGCATCTGATTCAAGAGGTCGAACTCGCTGAAGCCCGGCCGTCGCGGCTTCCGATACCCATCGAACCAACCAGAGTTGAAGGCGCCGCTGACGGGGTCGTAGGCCTTGCCCGGGGCCCCGCGATGCGGACCCAGGTAGCGGAGCAGGAAGGCCATCTCGAAGAGTTCTGCTTGCAGCTTCCGGTCGGCGTGTCCGAAAAGCTCGGCATCGACGAGCTTCGTCTCCCGAGACCACGCCTCGCCTTCCTCGCCCTCCTCGACGATGAACGTCGCGAGGTGCGATTCGCCGAAGTCTGCAGGGTGGAAGGGGTCGTGGTCGTCGTCGAAGTTCTCCGGTGTGAACCGCTTGCGAATCATCGGCCCTGCGTCGAGCGGCCCGAACGATGTGGTGTGGACATCGATCGAACCCACCGGGTTGAGGTCGTACTCGAGCCTGGCATGTGCACGCCGGCCATCCTGAGCTTTGAAGTCGACGCCGAGCGCGAGCGGCGATCGCCATTGATAGCCACTCGGGTCGTCGGGGTCGGGTTCTGCGTACGTCATCAGGCTGCGCGCGCTCGACTCGCTAAACGCAGCGTCCCAAGGACGAAGCGCGTCGAAGCGTCCCGAGTCGACCACCTGCATGAGGAGCCGCAGGGCTTTAATCACCGTCGACTTGCCCGCGGAGTTCGGCCCATATATCAGGGTGATCGGAGCAAGGGTGATGTCGTGGGCGCCGGCAAACGAACGCAGGTTCTCGATGTGGAGCCGCTCGACCAAAGGGCTTGGCTCCGAGACCTGCTGCGGCGGCGGGGCGGATTCATCGTGGCTGGTGGGGGCGACCCGGGGCGGCAGCGCGTCCGCCTCATCGTTCGCGAAGGAGGAGAGGATCTCCTCTTCCTCGCGTTTCAGTCGCGCTCGTTCGGCAGCGACTGTTTCGCTCTCGCGCTGACGCTGCGCGTCGCGTTTGGCCCTCATCGACCTGGTGTCGATTCCGACCCAGTCCGCGCCATACTGGACGTTGCTGAGCGGCGCATCTGGATTGCTCGACTCGGGGGCTGTGCCTATTGGATCCGGCATCCCGGCCACTCTCCTTTGTTTTTGTGTCAATCTCATTGAACCGTGGACACCCTTTCACTCTCGTGAAGACGCTCCGCCCGACAGGTTGCCCTGAGGCCGGGCGGAGCGTCGACGGGAGTCAGCGACGTGTTGCGCGCATCCAGAATGAGCCGTCGCCGTTGCTCACCTTCTCCCAGCCGCCGAAAGCGTGCTGAGAGCCGGAGCGCTGGTGCAGACGGGCATCACTCACCTCCCCACGTGGCCAGCAGTTCTGGTCGCGGAAGTTCTTCCCCATGATGTTCACCCCCTCTCGGACGTTCGAGTTGCCCGTCGAGACCGTGCGGTTCTCGTGTTGTCTCCACCGTCGGTCGCCCGAAGCAAAGTCGATCAGGCTATGGGGATCGCGTTCGTGTTGTCAAGCCGCCCGTCGATACCGGCCGCGACTCCCCGCCACTTGCGGTGATCGATGACTTCGCCGTATCCTGATCAACTTTGCAACTTTGACCTCGCTGGCTGGGCGAGCGTCTGGGGAGTGCAGAGCGAGCGGTGCTGGAAGGTGCTGCGCGACCGGAATCTGACACAGCAAGGAGGTGAATCATGGCTCTGCAGAGTTCACCCCAGCCCGCCAGGCGCGCGAACCTCGTTGCTGCTCTCGGCTCGTGCGCCCTGCGCGTTTGGCGCGATCCCGGTTTTCAGACCGCGCTCCGCAAGGAAGCGTGGCAGTTCGTTGTCAACGTCTTTACCGAGGCGCGCGCTGCCGCGCGGCGCTAGGAGGTCAGCGATCTCGCTGTCGGTGCTCGCGCTTAGTCTGGAGCCGTGGGACGACAGAACGGTGACGGTGCGACGGAGCGACAGCGACGGTGTCCTTTCTGCGGTGCGTCCGGCGTCAAGTTCAGCAAGGAGCACTGGCTGCCTGCAGATTGGGGCGAGTACTTTCCGCGGCTCCCGAATCTGATCTCGGCGCGACACGACTATGACGGCGAAAGCACAAGTCGGGTCGAAAACCTCAGCCAGTTCGACAAGCAGTTCGACGGCATCTGTCGGGACTGCAACAGCGGCTGGTTACGGGAGATCGACGTTGCCGCCAAACAGGTGGCGATCGATCTCGCGCTCCGGCGACGGACCCATGTGTCGGCTCCCGAGGTGTTGCCTTTGGCGACATCGCTATACCGGGCCGCGCTGATCGGGATGTGGGGTCAGCGGGATGCGTACGGGCTGCCATCGACACGCTTCTCCGAACTGTACGAGCTTCGACGGCCTCCTCGTGACGCCCATGTTCTTGTTGGGCACAGCGACGAGGGTTTCCTCTACGCCGGCGGGAACTACAGCGCGCTCACGGTCGACGGATTCCGGGAGACTGCTGTTCGCAGCTTCGCTTTTGGCGGTCTCGGTCATCTCTTCGTCGTCGTTATCGTCAGCGAGCCCGAGCTGGGAGCTGTTGTGAACCACGCAGTGCGCGAGGTGAAGCGGGCGGCCGGCGGCTCATTGGTGGCGCTGTGGCCGAACAAGCGGCGCCGGGTGGACCTGCCCCAGCACCCCATCTCACGTGAGACTGCAGCCCGTTTCACTGAGCTTGGCGTGGCACTGGGGTTGCGTGATCAGCCCGTTGAACGGACCCCGATCCCCGAGCGGGTCCGCGCGAAGTATCCGACGCACGACGCCATCAATCGCACGGTTCGGATGCCGACCAAGCAGATCGATTGGTGAGGATCGTCGGAACCGGCGATGCGCGCTGGCATCGATGGGCGCGGTTTCTCGGCGCCGAGAGCCTGGCAGCGCGGAAACGTGCCGGAATGGCGAAAGTTGGGGCAACGTCGGAGGTATCGACCACACTGATATGGATACAGCGGAGTGCGACATGTGGGAGGGGGCATCCATGTCTGAGGTGGTGTCGAGCACGGCCGACGAGATGTTGGAGCATCTTCACGCGCGCCTTGACACCCATTTCAGCGGGATGCGGGATGAGCGCGCGCTTCTAGAAGTTGCTGCGCCCGTTTTCGCCCTCGAACATGAGCTCTCTGCCGAAGACCTTGATCTGCTGATCGCGACGGTGCGGACAGCGGTGTCCGAAGGTCTCGGCTCTCGCCATCGTCAGTGGTGGTTGCCGTTCGTCGTCTACGCCGCTGAGGCCGGCTACGACTATGTCGGGGATGAGTACTGGCGAAGCTTCGAGCAGCGCACCCCGGCTGGCGCTCTGAACACCGCGCCTTGATCAAGTCATGGTTTACGAAGTTCGCGGCGGAATATGGCGGGGCCGTGCCGACGGGCGCTTTCGCTGCGGCGTTCACGATCATCGCCTGGCCGATCACGCACGGCGTGCTGCCGACTTACCTGCAGCGACAACTGGCCCAATTGCTATACGAGTTCAGCGCTGCCCTCACCTCGGACCTGCTCGACAACCCACCCGCCCTCGGCCTGAGACTGGCGCAACGAGCAGCGTCGTACACCGAGCGGTTCCGCATCTTCTGCGAGAACACCACCCTTGTCGGGCAGGTCGCCGCCGCGCTGTTGTCCGGGCACGATTCACCCAGCCCCTACCTTCTCAACTCCACGCTCGAGCGGATCGTGACTGATCTGTCCAAAGAGCAGCAGGCCCATCACTGGCTGCGAACGGCCCAGCAGTCCGCGCACCGGGCGCGTGGTTTTCGCCCGACCGCGGCGCAGGGGCAGACAGCATCGGCGCCGCACACGCAGCCGCGCGCGACCGATCCGCGGTTGTATCTGCGTCTGGGGGACCAGTGGAACGCCCATGCGGAGCTCCCCGACTTGACGCCGCTGGGGGCGGGGCTGCCCGACGTGTTCCGGCAGTTGCGGGTGTCGCGGGGTTTCGTCAATGGCGCCGACCGGCACGTGCCGCCGAGCGGACTGCTTTACCCCGGCCAATCGGTCCAGTTCGCGACGTGGCCGCGTACCGATCAAGCCTTCCTGCGGCTGGACCGGGCGCAGGAAGAGACCAACCGGATCTTGGCAGACCAGTGCGTCATCACCCCGGGGCCGTGGTGGCTGTTTCGCCGCCAAGGCGCGGGCCTGGCGACCGAAGTGAAGGGCAAGTTGGTTCGCCCCGGGCACCGCTACCTGCTGATCGGTGCGAGTTCGCTGACCCCGCCGACGGTGCAGTGGATCGCCGAGGTGGGACTCAACGTTGAAGGGGTGCGCGGCTACGAGCTCACGGTCCCCGAGCAGGTCAGCGAGAAGGACGCCGCTGCGCTGACCGCCTGCGGCATCGCTGTGCTCACTCACGTCGCCATCCGCCCGGTCGGCATCGTCGCCAGTGCATGGGACGGTGAGGGCGAAGCCGAATGGGTTGCGGGGGAACCGGCAATCCTCGGGATCCGATCCGAATTGGCCCCGCAACGGTGCCGGCTGACGATCGGCGGGGACGTGTATTTCCTTGATTGGCCAGCTGGGCAGGCCGAACTGCTCTTCTCCCTGCAGGGCCTGAGCGTCGGCACCCACGTCGCGAGTGTCAGTCTGCTGGGAGACGATGACCGCCCGATGACTGTCGGCTCTCTCGTGATCACGATTCGAGACCCACAGATCCGCCCCGAGGGCGCCTCCGTCGGCGAGGGGATCCGTCTGCTCGCTACCCCCGCTCGCCCAACCCTCAGCGAACTGTGGGACGAGCGCGCCCAGCTCGTGATCGATGGGCCCGCCGGTGCCGAGGCGGACATCGAGGTGAGCCTGCGTGGCGAGCATGGACAGTCGATCGCGGACCTGAGACGGTCCATCGACCTGCCCCTCGACGAGGAAGCGTGGACTACGCTCGCCAAGGCGATCCGTAAGGATCACCGTTTCAGCGACGCTTACGATGACGCAGAGTCTTGCGTGATCACCGTCGCTCGCGCCGGTGTCGGTTTCGCGACCCTGACCTGTGAGCGCGGCTTCCAGCCGCTGCGGTGGCGTTTCGCGCGCAGCCACGAGGGACACGTCCACGCTCGCCTGGTGGACCGCACCGACGGCGACGCCACGACCGTCGAATTCTACGATGTGCAGTCGCCGACCGCCGCCGTGCCGCGCCCGGTCGGCGCCGACATCAACGCCCCGCCGCGCGGCGGACTTGTCGTCGCCCGTGCCGGTGACGCGTCGGCGTCTCTCATCCTCCCCACCGAACCGAACGCGCTCCTCCAGCAACCCGCCCTGCGCCCCGCGGTGCCGACCGCCGGTCGCACCTCGACCGACGTTCGCCAGCTGGTCGACGCACATGCGCGGTGGCTGAACGCGGAACTGCCCGCGGACGCGTTCGTCGTGTATCAGCAGCAGGTGATCGGCGACGCCATCGCCCGCGCGATTGGGACCATCATCGGAGGGAGCCACTGGGTCGCCATCGAACGCAAGGTCGCTCGCGCGCAGGACGTCGCGGACCTGCTCGCCGAGATGCAGCAGGCTGTCGGGATCTCTACGTCCCACAAGGATCTCGCGACCGCGATCGCGTACAGCCTGTACAAGTGGCTGTCGGCCGGGAGTCTGCTGCGCGGGTTCGACACCGTCATCGCACCGCACCTCGCCAGTAGCGGGCTGGGCGATCACCCGGCGGTGTCCCGCTTCCTGCTGATGCTCGCCGGCCGCCCCGGGCATCTTCTCCAGTGGCCCAAGGACGAGATCACGTTCCTGCTCGAGCAGGTCATGCAGACTCCGGTGCTCTACCGCGCCGCACGGTTTGCGGTTCTCGGCACCCGGGCCCTCAACGACGCCGATGGCGTGGAGCGGAGCTTCTGATGCAGATCAGCCAGCTCACGGCCGAGACTGCCGCCGCCGCGGCGATACGAACTCTCGGCCTGGACCCCGACATCATCGACCTCACCTCGTTCGAGGCGCTGGCCGCCGCGTTGCGCCGGGCCGCGTCGTTCCTGTGCCCGACGAGTCCAGGACGACTCGCCGATGCCGTGTACGGCGCCGTGCAGCCCCTCGCCAGTGCCGGTGCGGTCACCCGGTCGGGCGTCGGAGAGATCTTGGATGAACTGGTCGCTTCCGGGGACCTGCTGGAGCTTCGCCGTGACAAAGGCCAGTCGGCGCGGCTGCTGTACTTGGCGCCGCCGTCATTCATCGAACGACACCCGGGCCGCTACCTGCTCACCGGCATTCGACCGTTCGGTGTGCCGTTGATCCTGGACGATCTCGCCCAGATGATCGACTATGAAGGCCCGACACGGTCGATCAGCCTCGATGCGGAGGACGGGCCGACGCAACTCCGCGACCAGGGGCTGCGTTGCGTTGCTAGAGAACGTTGGCTCGCCCGACCAGCCATCGAAACTCCGACCGCATTTGTCGATCACTTTCGGGTGCGCCTCGACACCGCCGCCCTCGCTGGCCACCTCGAGGACATCCAGATCCTCGACCCGGCATCCTCGGTCCGGTACTACGCGGGCCGTTGGCGGCCGCCGGCGGCCTCCGACACCGGAGACTTCATCGCCCGCCGGCCGCAGGCTTACGGCGCCGACTTGTGGTGTCTGGCTCGGTGTGAGCGTGGCGTGCCGTCGCGTCTGCTGGAGTGGCCGGTGGATAACCCGGTCCTACCCGGTCGCGACGAGGCATGGCGCTATCAGGCGGCCGTCGACGCTGCCCGTGGCGTGCCGCAACGATTCCGGCGGCGCGCGGGTGACCTAGTCGGCGGTGACGTCGTCTTCGACTTCTTCTCGCCGCTGCCGGGTTTCGCGGAACGTTACCTGCAGTTCGTCGGGCTACCGCTCGGGAAGACGACGGGTGCGCTGTTCTCGTTCCGTGTGCCCGCCGCTGCGGCCGACGGCGTCGGAACCTTTCTGATTGACATGTTATGGATGACACAAGAGGAGGCACCACATGGCGTCTGACGCTCCCACGATCGCCGAGACGATCGACGATATCCAGTCGGCTCTACGTGAGTACATCGAGGCCACCTACCACGTCGGTCACCCCACGGTCATCGAGCAGCGCCGCCAATTGCTGCAGACTGAGGGTGTTCTGTTCAAAGCTCCCTTCATCGAGAGCACCCCGCGGTACCAGACAGACCGCACGTTCGCTGAGCTCGACGTCGACGCCGCCGTCCACGACCTGTTCACCCCGCTCACTCAGAAGGTCGGCGCATTCGACCGGTTGCTGCACGATCCGCCCTACACCCATCAGGCGGAAGCGATCGAGTGGGCGGCCCGTGACGGCAACAGCCTTGCCGTCACGACCGGCACCGGCTCCGGGAAGACCGAGTCGTTCCTGCTGCCAATGCTCGCCAAGCTGGCCACCGAAGCCAAGCACCGTCCGGACTCGTTCGCTGCCCCCGCCGTGCGCGCGCTGATCCTCTACCCGATGAACGCGCTGGTCAACGACCAGCTGGGGCGTCTGCGGCTGCTGCTGGGCGACCCGCGGCTGACGACGCAGTTCCGTGCCTGGGCGGGGCGCCCCGCCCGTTTCGCGCGCTACACCAGCCGCACCCTATACCCGGGAGTGCGGACGGTGAAGAAGGACCAGAAGCGGCTCGGATCGATCGAGGACTTCTACCTGCTGCTGATTGACAAAGCTGCCGATCCGAAAGCGCCAGGGCACGCGCAGGCGAAGATGCTCAAGGAGAAGCTGGAGGCGCGGGGCAAGTGGCCCGCGAAACCCGACCTGAAGGCGTGGTTCGGACCTAAGGGCTCGAGGTGGAAGGACGCGAAGAGCGGGCGGTTCGTGCGGGCCGTCATGGGGCCGGAGGATCCGGAGCTCCTCACCCGGCACGAGGTTCTCGCCGCACCCCCGGACGTGCTCATCACCAACTACTCGATGCTCGAGTACATGCTGATGAGGCCCCTTGAGCGGCCGGTGTTCGACCACACCCGGCAGTGGCTGGCGGACAACCCGGAGGAGAAGTTCCTGCTGATCGTCGACGAGGCGCACCTCTACCGGGGCCGCGGGCGCCGAGGTCGCGCTGCTGCTGCGCCGGTTGCGGTCGCGGCTGGGGATCACACCGGATCGTATCCAGGTGATCACAACAAGCGCGAGCTTCAGCACCCCCGAATATGCTCGCGAGTTCGCCGCGCAACTGACCGGAAAGGACGAAGCTGACTTCCGGACGGTCACCAGCAAACCGGCGTTGCGATCCAATGCCGCACAGGGCACCCCGGCTGCGGCGACGCTGCTCGCCGGCCTTCCGCTCGCGGACTTCTACAACGCAGAGACGGAACCGGCCCGCACGGTCGCGGTCGCCGACCTGCTTACCGACCGCGGTGTGGACGATAGGGACCGTCCCGTCGCGGCGTTGCTGTACGACGCCCTGACCGGCTACGAGCCGATGAACCTGCTCATCAACGAGACGATGCAGAAGGCGCAACCGTTGCATGAGCTTGGCACCGCGGTGTTCCCCAACGTCGCCACCGAGGTGGCGGACAAGGCGGTAACCGCCCTCGTCGCGCTGGGTAGCGCCGCACGCCGCACCCCCGAGGAAGCGGGCCTGCTGCCTTGCCGGGTGCATGCGTTCTTCCGAGGACTTCCCGGACTGTGGGCATGTATCGACCCCGAGTGCGGAGCCGTCGACCGTGACAATCTGCCGCCGGGCGTCGGACCGATCGGCAAGCTGTACCCGCAACCGCAGGCCACCTGCGACTGCGGGGCGCGGGTGTTCGAGTTCTACACCTGCCGTCACTGCGGTTCGGCCTACGCGCGCGGCTACACCGATGATCTGCAGCATCCGACGTTCTTGTGGAATGAGCGCGGCGGCGCGTTCCAGACCACCGCCGGCGCGGTCCCCGAACTGTTTCCCCTCGATCTGTTGCTGGAAGAACCGCAGGCCGGGGAGGTTCAGGTCGCCGAGATCGACCTGGTGACCGGCCGGCTCGATCCGGACAAGCCGCCGGTCCGCGGCCGCGTCGTTTTTCTCCCGAAGCTGCGCAGCGGTGAGAAGGTGACTAGCGACGACGATGGCGATGACGGCGACGACCACGCTGAAGCGGACGGCGAATTCAAGCCGTGCGGTGTCTGCGGACAGTTGGCGGGTTTCTTCGGCCGCTCCTCTGTGCAGGACCACCAGACCAAGGGCGACCAACCGTTCCAGGCACTGGTCACCCGACAGATCGAGGTGCAGCCGCCCAGCGCCCCGTACTCCACGTTCGCGCCGCTGCGCGGCCGCAAGGTGTTGGCGTTCTCCGACTCGCGACAGGTCGCCGCACGTCTGGCGCCCAACCTGCAGGCGTATTCGATGCGAGACGTGATCCGGCCGCTGATCCTGAAGGGGTGGGAAGAACTGTCCGCCCAGCCGGGCATTGGCAAGCATTTGAGCCTGGAGCGGCTGTACTTGGCGGTGATGGTGGGAGCCAGGCAACTCGAGGTGCGGCTGCGTCCGGAACTGCGGGAAGCGGAGTCCCTGCACGTTCTGAAAGCGGTCGGCAAGGCGCTCGACAACGGAGCGTTGACGGGTAACGAGGAGGCGCGCGGGGAACTACTGATGCTCACCTCCCCGCCCCCGCAGGCCCTGTTGCGTGCGATCTACCTGGCCCTGACCGACAAACACTACGGACTGGTGTCTCTGGGACTCGCGTCGATCCGAGAGAAGACCAGCCTGCGGGACGACCTCCTCGCGGTCCTGCCAGCGATCGATGGTGTCGCCACGTCCGACGAGCAGCGCCTCGCCCTGGTCCGGCTGTGGCTCGCGCAGTGGGCGACGCCCACACGCGGCATCTGGTTCTCGACGATGACCTCGGAGTGGTGGCGGCAGAAGGGCGGCGTGAAGCCCCACACCGGCAGATTCCAGGCCGTCGACCGCTGGCTGGGAACGCCGGCGGCGAAGAAGAAGTTTAAGGAGGAGTGGCTTCCGGTGCTGCTTCCCGCGTTCTGCGAGTTGGAGGGCGCGAAGTATCGTCTGCTCGCCGGCACGGTCGCGCTGGAGTCGGGCGGATTGTGGGGATACTGCGAGCGGTGCCGGTTCACCCAGCGGCCCTTCCCGGGATCAACCCGTTGCGTCAACTGCGACCAGAACCAGGTTCGCACCGTCGACCCCATGACCGACGAGGTCTTCCAAGCGCGCAAGGGCTACTACCGGCAGAGCGCCGAACGCGCCCTGCAGTCTCCCCACAAACCCATCCTCAGCATCATCGCCGCGGAGCACACCGCCCAGTTGAATGCGGCCCAATCCGACGCGGTCTTCTCACGTGCCGAGGAATACGAACTGCTGTTCCAGGACATCGATGTTGGACTGCCCCGGCCGGGGAACAGGAACGCGCCGCGATCGACGTGCTCTCATGCACCACCACGATGGAGGTCGGCATCGACATCGGCAGCCTGTCGGGTGTCGCCCTGCGCAACATGCCGCCATCGCGTGCCAACTACCAACAGCGGGCGGGCCGTGCGGGTCGTCGCGGCAACGCGGTCGCCACGGTCGTCGCATTCGGCAGCGCCGACACGCACGACGACCATTACTTCCGCAACCCGCACCTGATGATCCGCGGCGACGTGGACGACCCGGTGCTGACGTTGGACAACGACGAGATCGCCCGGCGTCATGTCATCGCCTACCTGCTGCAGCGTTACAACCAGGACAGGTTGCCCGAGATCGACCCGGAGGATCAGCCGCAACTGTTCGAAGTGCTCGGTACCGTCCGCGGGTTCGTGGGCACCACGTCACCGTTGAACCGCACCGACTTCGAAGGATGGCTGACCGAGCATGAGACTGTGCTGAGAGACGACATCGCGTCGTGGCTGCCGGCGGAGCTGACCGCAACGGACCGATCGCGTCTCCTCGACGGCCTGGTCACAGCGACCCTCGACGCGATCGATGACGCGCTCGACCTGCAAGCCGATGGGAAGTTGCCCGAACCGGAAGATGGCGACGCCGCCCCACAAGAGGTCGTGGTCGAGGACGGCGATGCCGGCGAGGACGGCGCCGAGGTGCCCACCGAGCAGCGCAGCCAGTCGAATCTGCTCGATCGCCTCCTCTACAAGGGGGTGCTGCCGAGGTACGCGTTCCCGACCGATGTGGTGGCGTTCCACGTCTTCGACCGTGCCAAGTCGGAACGGTTCCACACCGAGTTCCGGTATGCGCCGAGCCAGGGGCTGCCGGTCGCGTTGACCCAGTACGCACCCGGCAAGGTGGTGTGGATCGACAACAAGGAATGGACCTCCGGCGCCATCTACGCCCCGATGCACAAAGAGCGAGCTCAAGCGTGGCGCGACAAGATGCTCTACTTCGAATGCCAGGTGTGCCACTACGCTAAGCACGTCCCGGCAGACCAGGCCCAGCGCGGCGAGGAGCGTGACTGCGACGCGTGCGGCGCGCCCGGCAAGTTCGGCAAGGCGATGAACTGGATGCGACCGCCCGGGTTCGCCCACCGCGCCAATGACGATCCCGGCACCAGCCCTGACGACGCACCGGCGAACAGTTACGCCACGCGCGCCAAACTTGTCGCTGAGGGCCCGGAGCGCGAAGAAGCCTGGGATCACGTCACGCCCCGCCTCGAGCAGACCTACCGGCGGGACACACTGCTGGTCACCAACACCGGTCCGCGCGGCGAGGGATACACATACTGCACGAAATGCGGCCTGATCGAACCGACGCATGGTGCCACGGGTATCGTCGCCGGCCCCCACACCAAGCCGTTCCCCGACGAGCGGGAGCAAGAGTGTCAAGGATCGGGCTCGACGAAGGGTCTCGTGCTGGGCACCGACTTCATCTCCGATGTGCTGCTCGTGCGGTTGAGCGTCGAGAAGCCACTCACCTTGCGCCCGGAGCTGCTGTCCACACAGGTGGCGCTTCGGACCGTCGCGGAAGCACTCACGATCGCCGCGACACGTGAACTCGACGTGGACGCGAGCGAGTTGCAGGCCGAGTACCGCCCCGCGCTGACACCGGGCGGCAACCACGGGCAGGAGGCGGAGATCTACCTGTACGACACGCTCGCCGGCGGTGCCGGGTTCACACGGCGGGTGCACGGGTACGGGGAATTGATTTTCCGGAAGGCGCTGGGCCTGCTGGAGGACTGCCCGGCCGACTGTGACGCGTCTTGCTACCGGTGCTTGCGCAGCTTCCGCAACCGGTTCGAGCACAGCTTGCTCGACCGTCAGATCGGTGCCGACCTGTTGCGGTATGTCCTGGACGGCACCAGCCCGGTACTGAACGAGGCCCGGATGAGCCAGTCGATCGACAAGCTCCTCGCCGACCTGCAGAGCCGTGACATCGCGGGCATCGAGTTCCTGAAGAACGAACCGGCGCTCATCCCGGGGATCGGGTCGGTCACCGCCCCGATCCTCGCTCGAGGCAACGGCGGTGACCGCATCTTCTACATCCAGAGTCCGCTGACCCGGGACACCCCGCCCACGCAGGAACTCTGGGATGCGAAAGAACTCGGTGGTGTACCGATCCACCCGATCGACGACATGGTCGTCAGCCGAAACCTGCCTGTCGCGAGCCAGCAGGTGCTGCGGTGGCTGAGCTGAACGAGATGAGACTCTACGACACCGGCATCAGCCATGGTCCGGCGGTCCTGCCGGCCGTACCGGCGATGTGGAGCTACTCCTCGCTGAAGGAAGCCGAGACCTGCCCGCGCCGATTCGCCCTGGCACGAGCGGACTACCCGGATCTGTGGAAGCAGCGCGGGTACCCGCGGCTGCCGAACCTGCCCGCGATCAAGGGTGACGTGGTGCACGGGGCGCTGCAGATTATCGTCACCGCACTGATTACGGCGGGCTGCGTCTCGCCGCGGACCGCCGACGCCGTCACGGTGCTGCGGGATCTCGGAGGCTACACGGCCGTCGCGCAGCGCACCCTCGATGAACAACTACGACGACTCGATGGCAACCCTCGGATCAGCGCGGACCGGCGAGAGCAGGTCGACCGTGCCCTCTCGGACTGGCTGCCGGAGGCGCGCGAACAGATCCAGAGTTACCTCAATCGCATGACGCTACACCCTCATCCCACGCCCGCACCGGCCGGTGCGCCGACACGGCTACCCTTGAAGCGCTACCCGATTCGGGGAGGTACCCATCCCGAACGCGAACTGGTGGCCGCGCACCTGCGTGTGAAAGGTCGCGTCGACGTGCTCAGCGTCGACGCCGACGGCGCAGAGATCACGGACACGAAGACAGGCGCCGAGGCCCCGACGCACCGCGACCAGCTCCGGCTGTACGCGCTGTTGTGGACGGATGACCGCGAAAGCAACCCCGACGCTCTCCCGGTGACCGCGCTGGTTGTCGCGTACCCGCACCGGGATGTGGTGGTGGCCATCCCGACGGAGGCGGAACTCGCGGAGCTCCGCGCGGAGGTGGCCGCCAGGGTCGGTCGCGCCGACGCTATGGTTGCCGCGGACCGTCCGGCAGCCGTCGTGGGGGAGCAGTGCGGCGCGTGTGACGTGCGCGGCCTGTGCGACGCGTACTGGGAAGGGGGCGCCTCGAACACCGTGGATGTTGTCGACGGCGGCTGGTACGACGTGGAGGGGACGGTGCTGCGAGAGCACGGCGTAAAGAGTTGGGTGCTGCGGGAGCGGCGCACTGGCAGCGACCTACTCGTGCGCACGCCCCACCCGTCGTTCACCTTGCCGGTCGGTGAGCAGGTGCGGATCCTGGGTGTGAAACGCACCATCGACCCTGACGAGGCGGATGCTCTGATCGCCTCAGTAACCAGCAGCTCCGAGATCCTGTCCGTGGTGTCCCGGTAGACAAGCCTGCTGGTCGGTCGCTGGCGGCGTCTGCTCGGACGGCGCATCCTCGACGTCGGGAAGTGGCACGCGTGCACCGTGCCGGAGAGGGCGCACCAACCGGTGGGCGCGCATCGACTCGGCGACAGCGGCCTGACCGGCGCGGCGTCCTCCCCAGCGTTCGAACCACCACTGCGCGACCGCGGCCTCCCCGTCGACTTGCTCGGGATCCACGAGATAACGGGGGTCCGGGTCGATGCCGAGCGAGTAGTCGCGGAGATTTTCGACGAGCCGCACCCCGTACACGATTCTCTCGCGGCCGTGCTTGAGTAGTTCGTTGCTTGACCATCCGAGCGCAGCAAGACCGAGCCGAACCTTCCGCAACCGCGGGCTGACGCCCTCGCCGAACAGGCTGTTGACTCGGACGGTTGCGCCCTGCAATCGGGACAGTCGGACGAGCGCGTCGACGGTGTCGTCCGTGAACTGTGACGTGCCGAAGGACCGGGAGCGTCCGAGTTGATGGAAGCTGATCTGCTGGTCGTCCGGTCCGCCCATCACCGTGGCCGGCCACCGCAGCCGGTTGTATTGACTGGATCCGCTGCCATACAGCGAGGTGGTGCTGATAAAGGAGAGGCGCGACTCGCGTTCGACGCTTCGCCCGGCCATCGCGGACGCGATCTCACTGGGCCGCGCGTACTTGGTTCGGTAGGCGGAGATCACTTTCGGGGAGACGGCCAACGCTCCGACGAGCTTTCCGGCAGCCAGCGCGTTGTACGGCGCCACCGCCCCGCACACCGTCAGATCCGCGATGACCGTCCCCACCCTTTCGCCCCGCGCGCGCCGCACAAGCCGACGGACTTGCGTCCTCGCCTTGCTGTCCTTCAACGCCGCCGCGAGACCCTCGGCGGTCGGTGTGGGGTGCAGGTAGGGGTGCAGGACGAGGAAGTCTCCAGCGTGTCCGCGAGCGCCGTTGCCCGTTTGCTTCGGAACAGGGGAGTGAGGGCCCGTTCGGTCCAATTGTCTCGTTCGATCTGTCGAACCTCACGCAACGGCGTGCGGTGGTGCTTCTGCCGGTGTCGTTCAGCGTCGGCGCGCAGGAGCGCGACGGCTTCGAGAGTGGGCTGTTGAAGCGCGGTGGGTTGGAGGATGTCGTCGTTGAGCAGATCCTCGAGATAGATCTCGTGGAGTTGCGTGTCGATCCGAGTGGACAGCCATTGCGCCATCTTCTGTGTCGGCGTCTCGCGGATCGATTCGAGGAAGGTGTCGGTGTCCCATCCCATCCACTGGTCGCGTTCGGCGATCTGAACGACGGGGCTGGAGATGGCGGCGAGTCCGATGACCGCATGGTGCGCGGTGGCGGCGTCGCGGACCAGGATCGGCATGGACCGTCCGGGCACGGTGAAGTACGCGTTCGACCAGGTGTGGCGGAAATACCGCCAGATGTCGTGGAGGGCGAGTCCGGTGTGCTCGCATTTCCCGCTGTCGACGATCTGCACGTACGGCTGGATCACGGCGCTCGGGTTTTCCGCGGTCTCTAGCGCGTCGGCAAGCTCTCGACCATCACGCATCAAGTTGAAGATCGAGACCAGCCCGCCCGCATACTCGCGAGGCTTCTCCATGCGTTCGATGAATCGGCGCACGCTCGGTTGGCGGAGCTGGGGGTCACGTCGAAGGTGCTCCTGCCGCCGGATGCGGGCCTTCTCTGTCTCGGGATCGGGGTTCGAAGGAGGGGGCATGAGCAGTGGGCCGTGCCGGTACAGCTTGAGCGTCCACCCTTGTTCGGCGAGGTCGATGAGCGTGTGCGCGGCCGCGCCGAGCGTGGGGCGATTGTAGAGATCAGTGATCTCTGCCTCCTCGAACAGGCGCTCTCGGACCACGCGCCGCCGGGGATCGAGGGGGCGGTGGAGAGCACCTTGCAGAGGCGGAGGAATCCCTCGCGTTCAGTCCGTGATGTTCCGGCCGGGAGGGAGATGTTGACGTATTTCGTCTCGTCTTCGTCTGTCACGACTTCTCCAGCATCCGCCCGTATGTGGTGCCCCATTCCAGCAGTAGGGTTCGGTAGTCCTCCTCGTGGGCGCCGGCGGCGGCGATGGATCGTGCGAAGGACAGCAGAAGCAGGTCGAGGGCGGTGCGTACTGGCGCGGCGGCGTCGCCCATCTCCTGTAGGGGCCGGTACAGCGCGGTGTAGCCCGGGTGATCGGTGTTCATTGTGACGTCGAGGAGGCGTTGCCGCAGCGTCAGGTCGAACATGGAATCTCCGGTCAATTGGTTGGCGCCCAAGCGGTAGCTCAGCGCGCCGTGAGCACGCCCGTGGGAGCGGATCACGGGCAGATCCGCATCCGCGGCACCAGCGATCCGGCAGGAGCCCTGGACCGCGGCCTCAAACTTTACCTCTTCGAACGCCTGCCTCACCCGGGCGTTCAGGATCCGAGCGACAGACTCGAGCTCCGGCTCGAGGGCCTCTCGGAGCGTGGCGCTGGGGCGGATCCCCTGCTTGTTGACGGTGATGCCGAAGTGCTCATCAAGCGCCGGATGGAACTCGAGCTCGCATCGCCACCAGTCGTCGTAGTTCTCCTTGCGTTTACCGCCCATCAGGTGCCAACCGTTCGCGATCTCTCGTCCCGCGCGGAGGATCGATACGCCGCCGCCTCCGACGATGCCGCGGCGACGTTTTGTGGTGTTGTCGAGGTTGTGCCATTGTGCGACCGGCAGCGTGGTGAAGGTGACCGTGACATGGCTGGTCGATCCGCTGGCGGTCGCGATCTCGTAGTGGAGCGGTTCGAACGCGAGCCGCGCGGTGTGCCCGTGGAGCGTCGTCGACCGCATCGTCGGGTCGAAGGCCTCGACGATGCTGCCGTTGATGCGCAGCGTGAACGCGCCAGCGAGGAAGCGGCGAAACATCCGTCCAAGGTCTTTGTGGAGCGCGCGTTCAAGCCATGCCAGACGCTTGTACTCGATGCGGTCGCAGTCGTGCCAGACCACTCGGCAGCCCGACGGTGACTCGCCGGCTGCGCCTGGCGACGGGGCGAGATCGGCAGGGTGGCCAGTCACGACGGCGTCGACGTCGAGCGTCACGGACTGCGCGGTAGATCCCGGCCGCCATGCGGTGACCTCGATTCGTCGCGCCTGGCTGAGGGACGCGGAGGAAGCCCCATCCCGAATCTGCCGAAGGAATCGCGTGCATCGAACCGTGATGAGCCCCCGAAGCGCAGACACGCTGCTAGTTCTGCTGTGTCCATGCCGCCGCCGTTGTCTTCGATGCTGATCCGGGGCAGGTTGCGGTCGGCGTCTCGATCGACCTGGATGTCGACGAGCGTTGCGCCAGCCTGGAGGGAGTTGTCGACGAGTTCGGCAAGAGCGCTCGACACGCTCAGGTAGCCAGATTCTCGGACGGCGCGGATGAAGTTCTCGGGCATGACAAGGCTGTCGTCGCGCCGATGAATCCGGTCCATGCGGGGGTCCCTTCAGTGCGGAACGGGGTCACTCCAGAGTAGCTCGCCGGGCACGTCAGTGCAGGCTATGGATCCATACGATTTCTTGCGACACCCGCGCGGTGCCTCGACGCACGTCGCGATCTACTGAAGGACTCGGGCGACAGCTTCGCTGCATTCCATAGGCGCGAGGGCGAAGAGCTTTCCGTAGCCACCTGCGCGGCTGGAACTGATGCCTTGGCGTGGAGCAGATCTCGCATGCGAACGTGACTTCGGGCGACGAAGAGTCGTGCGGCCGCAGATGCCACCGCCGCCGCAGCAGCGCCGGCAACGCTTTCAACGTCTCGGGTTTTGTACTCGCGCTCTCGTCCTACGCGAGCCCGGTCGCGGACGGTTTCTGAGTATGCTGCAGGGCTCGGACGCCGGCGTCGATCGGGCCTCACGTCCTACCAAACGTGCCGTTGACGGAGATGCCATGGGGAGTGAGGCGGAATCGCCAAGTCCTCCGCAGGCTACTTGGGGTCCGTGTGGTCGGTAGTGCCGGTCGCTCTGTCGTGGTGCTCAGGACACAGCACCGAAACCCACAGGTTGATGACGTACTGGGCTCCGGGTGCCCCGCACACCTCACAGGTCTCGATGCTCTCCCATTCGGCGGCGCGGATCGCGTCGTTGAATTCTTCGTTGTACTCGCTGACGTCGTCCGACGGCGTGGCGTAGAACGACAGTGAACCGAACTTCGACTTGCACTGCTGTAGAACGTACCCCGGTGTGATCGTGCGCAGGTGAGCGTCGAGTCGCGCCAGCAGTGGGTACCAGCCGGAGCTGACGTCGAGGATCGGGGGCCATCCCGGCGCGATGCGATCGATCAGGCGCTGCATGTCGGGTGGGTACTCGCTCTGTTCCATCGTTCCGATCACTCACCTTTCGATCGCGCGTCTGCGATGGGCCGTTCCGCGCGTTCGCATCCATTCATAGCCGCGGGATCCGACATTCCGTTCTCAAGCCTCGGCATTCCTGCGAGACGTGCCAGTTGTCGGTGCCGCGATCGTTCGCGGAATGCGCGCCCGACCCGCAGGCTCCGTGTGACGCCCTTGTCGAAGCTGATGAGCCCGCGGCGGCGCCAGTCGATGGTGACGTGACCTCGGAAAGCAGCGACAGCGCGTCGCCGCTCTATGAACTCCATCTCGCGAGGGAAAGGAGCGGGTAGGCCATGGGTTTCTGGCATGAGATGTGCGAACAACTCTGCGAACGTCGGTCCGAGGCCTGTGCGTCGCCGCGTCTGCGCGATGAAGATCGCCGCAGCCAGCGCCCATTCATCGCCTGTGTCGTCACCCGTGAAGGACTCGAACATGTAGGTCCACTCGGCAGGCGGTGGCACGTCGATGCCCCGCCACCAGATGGGGTAAGAGTCGGATGCCATGGCCGCAGTCGCATTCGCGGTCGCTGCACGAGCCTCGCCCGCGACGCGACCGGTAGTCATCGGGCTGGGCAGCACACGTGCAAGGAAGCGGAGGAGTCCGATGGGCGTTGATTGTTTCGTATGGCCTCCGAAATTATGCCATACGGAATAGGCCATATCGGTAGGTGCCCCTAGCGACGCTGAGGATGTGGGCCACGGAGACGACATCGCTGACAGGGAATGGGCTGCCTACGCTCAGCGGTTGGCCACATCGCTTCGCCGCGCCCGCGAGGGTGCCGGGCTCAGCCAAGAACAGGTGGCCTATCGCGCAGGGCTCACCCGCTACACCTACCAGAAGTATGAGAAGGGCGAGTCGCGGCCCGGGCGTCCGGCGAACCCGACCTTGCGCACGGTCCTGGCGATCTCGCAGGTACTGGGCATGTCTCTCGATGATCTCATTCCAGACGCGATCCCGGACTTACGCAGCAGGTAGCGGAGGTCGATCGGTATCACTGGGTCTTGGCGATGGAGCTGACGGACAAACGGGGCAACCGTCGCCTTTGCAGCGCTTTGCCACGGGTGCTTCCCAGATGTGTCCGCTCGCGCATCGCCAGATCGCGTTGCGGCTCGATGACGGCTTCACGAGTTGAGGCGATCCTCTGTTGCTCGCGTCCCACTCGGCCGCAAGCTCCGGTCTCAGCGTCAACAGGTCGTTCACGCCAGGGACGGCGTAATGGCCCTTGCAGCAGGGGCACCCTGCCGGTCTCCGCCCGGTTCGGCTTGAGATGATCGCTTCCCAAACGTGACCTTCCGCACATCTCCACGTCGCGACACGACGCGAACCGGGGGTTACATCCTGCGGACGCAGAACGTTCGTCTCATCCCACTCGTGCGCGAGCTCTGGGTGGAGCGTGGCGAGGTCTGTCTCGCCGGGCATAACGCGATGTCCGGAGCAGTATGGGCATCCTTCGCTGGCACGTGAGCGGGTGTAGACCTTTGCTTCCCATAAGTGACCGCGTTCGCACTCCCAAATGACCTTCTTGCCGGAGTTTGGACGAACGTGCTCAGGTCGAAGTTCATTGCTACTGTGCCACTCCGCAGCCAGATCGGGCCGAAGGGTTGCGAGATCGGAGACTCCGGGCAGAGCGCGCTTGCCAGCGCAATATGGGCAACCTGTGCCGCGAGACCGATTCGAGATGGATGCTTGCCATCGATGACCACAGGCGCCGGCCCACCAGACCCGTCGGGGCGAACTGGCGCCGATCGTGTCGGGTGTCAGGGCGCCGTTGCCCTGGTGGTCCCACTCAGCGGCGAGGTCCGGGCGCAGCGTGGTCAGGTCGGTTTCGCCCGGAGTGGCGCGGCTGCCGCCGCAGTAGGGGCAGCCGGAACCTAGACGCGCTCTGTTGTTGATTGAGGCCTTCCATCGATGCCCCACGCCGCAGATCCAATTGATGCGGCGACGGGAGCTTGTGCTGACGTGATCCGGATCGCCAGCGTTCGCTCCGGGTGCATCGTCCCATTCGTTTGCGAGGTCCGGGTGCAGCGTACCGAGATCTGACTGTCCCGGCCAGATAGCCAGCGTGGCGCAATAGGGGCAGCCGGAAATCGCTCTGGTATACGGCGTCGACTCCCACGAGTGCCCTTGGTCGCACACCCACCATGCTTTCGCAGAAGTGCCTGATGGATCCCATGGGTCGCGAGCGTCGTCGTTTCGGCCCCAGTCCCACTCGCCGACGGCGTGGGGACGCCGCTTGATCCACAGCGGATACGGCGCGGTCGTATCGATGATCGCGGACGCGTCCACGATGTCCAGGGGAACGTCGAGTGGATCGATGCGGGTCGGTCGAACCTCCCGGCGATGGGGGCGAAGCCACAACACGATCCGCTCGACGAGCACTTGAGTCGACCCATGCATCGCCGGCAGCGCGTCGACAATTGCGGGGCGAAGCTCGTCTGCGGGAAGCGAGTTCCACCGTGCGACCTCGTGCTCGTTGGACAGCACCTTCAAGGTGGTGATTGTTTCGACGAACAACGCTGCGCGCCCACGGACCTCGTGGTCGTCGAGGCACTCGAGCAGTGTCGTCTTCCAGCCGGCGGGTTCGGTCAGCCACGCGTTGTCGCGCACCATTTCCCACACCCGGGCGTGCAATCCAGCGTCAACGCTGCCAGTCGCGACCAAACGCCTGAAAGTGCGCTCGGCCTTCGCCAGTAGGGGGTCGAATGGCACGATGATCTGCGACTCCGGCGTGGTACCGGGGCCTACCCAGACGAGCTGACCTGGGTGCCGTAGACACCAGTTCTCGCGATCGTGGGGAATTTGCTCTACACGCTCACCCGCGGCGCAGAGGCGACAGAGGAATCGTTCGGCGTAGTTCTGAGTCGGATTGGGCTGAGCGATGCGCTTGATGCGGAGATAATGGCCTTCGGGACGCCCGGCTGCGGCCTCGATTGTCATCGCAGCAGCAGCCATGTTGACCCAAACGCGGTAGATGTACGGCCGGGCCTCAGTCGTAAGTCCGCGTTCGACGTAGTCGAACGGAATGCCTGCGGCTGCGCATTGGCGCTGTGCATACGACTTCGGCGTCTCCAACCTGTGCCATTTAGGTCGAATGGGCCACGCCCGGGCGTCGGTCACGCAGCCTCCACGAGGTCGCCAATCTGAACCTTGTGCCGGATCCTCGTGGTCCGCCGAAGACCGTCCAAGACAGCGAAGACCCGCTCTCGGGTCACCTTCTCGCTGGTGCGGTCGGGATCATCGAGGATAGAGGCCATAAGGGGCTCTTCGGACATCCGGTGGGGGTGAGGCTCGCCGGGTGATGTTCGGCGGGTAGGGGTCGAGGTCCCCGAGGATCAGTAGCGCTAACTGTCTGATCTTCACGAGGACCTCGACGTGCTTCACCCTACTTCGGGGTGCGCTTCTGCGCGCTCTGCGACTGATCCGTGTTCCCGCTGCGACGTTCTGCTGGGTCTTCCTGATGTCCATGTCGAGCGCGTCGACCGTCGCGACGGGCTGCTGGTGGTGACGGTCTCGACGCCAGCGGCACCGACCGGCTGTCCCTCGTGTGGGGTCGTCGCGACCGGTCGTGGCCGCCGCCGACGGGTGCTTCATGATGTGCCCGCGACGACGCGGGTGCGGATTGTGTGGCGGCAGCGGGTCTGGCGGTGCGATGAGGTGGGATGCGCGCGGCGGACGTTCGTGGAGCAACTCCCGGGCCTGGTCGCCCGGCGCGGGTCGATCACCACGCGCGCCGTCGGCTGGGCGATCGGGCAGTTGCGCCGCGAGCACGCCACCGTGCACGGTATCGCCCGTCAGCTCGGCACGTCGTGGAAGACGGTGTGGCGCGCTGTCGAGCCTGAGTTGGAGCGGCTCGCGGCCGACGAGTCCCGGTTCGAGAACGTCACCACGCTCGGTGTCGATGAGCACATCTGGCATCACGTCGACCCCCGCAAGAGCGGTCCGAAGGAGCTGACCGGGATGGTCGATCTGAGCCGCGACAGCACCGGAAAGACGCGGGCCAGGCTGCTTGACCTGGTGCCTGGCCGCTCCGGGAAGGCCTACGCATCCTGGCTCGCCGAACGCGGCGAAGCGTTCCGGAGGAACGTGAAGGTCGCCGCTCTTGACCCGTTCGCCGGCTACAAGACCGCGATCGACGACAAGCTCGAAGACGCCACGGCCGTGCTGGACGCGTTCCACGTCGTCAAGCTCGGCACCGCCGCCGTCGACGAGGTCCGCCGCCGGGTTCAGCAGGACACCCTCGGGCATCGCGGTCGTAAGGGCGACCCGCTCTACGGGATCCAGACCATCCTCCGCGCCGGCGCCGAGAACCTCACCGAGAAGCAGCGGACCAGACTCGCGGCAGCGATCGAGGCCGACCCCGCGCACGACGAGGTGTTCGTCGCGTGGCAGTGCGCCCAGCAACTGCGTTCCGCCTACCACCAGAAGGACCTCGCCGAGGGGCGACGGATCGCGCAGAAGGTCGTCGAGTCGTTCCACACCTGCCCGATCCCCGAGATCGCCCGCCTCGGCCGCACCCTCCGCCGCTGGCGAGCCGCGTTCCTGGCGTACTTCACGACCGGACGATCATCGAACGGCGGAACTGAGGCCGTGAACGGGATCATCGAGCTGCACCGCCGCCTCGCCCGCGGCTTCCGCAACCGCGACAACTACCGGCTCCGCATGCTCCTCGCCGCCGGCGGCCTCACCCCATGACCCCCACCGAAAGTCCGAAGAGCCCCATAAGGCGCTCTATGATCATCGCGAGCACCGAGAGGCGGCCGTCTGCGGCGGCATGGAGAGCAGGGGCGTTTCTTGTGAGTGTCCCGGGGATGTGTTCACATAGCGGCAGATTTCGGTCGAAAATCGCGACCCACCGACGCCAGAGCGCCATGCCCTCCTCGGTTCTGATGTCTACCCTCCGAAGCTCCACCAGATCGCACCGCATCGTGACCTGAAGGCCTTCGCCCGAACCAAAGGCCTTGCCGCTGGCGAGATTGATCCCAACTAGCACGACGGTGGCCGAGGACTCGTTCTGCAGTGCCTTGATCACGCTCGACGGCTCACTGCCTCCGAGGTTGTGTGCCTCATCGATGACGAGCAGCTTCGTGTGATGGACGTGCAGCAACTCGACTGCTCGTCGCCGGAGGTTGTCTGTCGTGATCTGCGTCGGCAAAGTGATGGTCGGAGCGAGGAACCGGATGATTTGACTGAGCAGCGCCTTGCCTGTCGCGTGGTCGGTCACTTCTACCCACACGACGGGCACCTCGCCGTTGTCGGCGTAGTCGGGAAACTTCTTGGCATGATCCTGTTCCACCGAACGTGCGAGCAGTAGCGCGAGCTCAGTCTTGCCGTAAAACATCGGAGCCGAGACCATGAGGCCTCGGCGGGAGTTCTTGCGGCGCGGGTTCGAGATGATGTGCTTGGCGAGGATCCGGGTGCTGAGCTCTTGCTCGGGCGTCGGTACCCGAAGTGTCAGCCGCAGGTAGTCATCGCGTGCCTCGTCATAGAGGCTGCGTACGGATGCCGTCAGTGCGGTGTACTCCGCGAACGTTATGGCAGGCGGAGCCGCAGGCAGGGCTGTCAGGGCCTCGCGCAGTCCAGGGAGAGTCGTCTTCGTGTCGTGATGGAGGATGAGCGGCTCGACGATCATGGTCGGATCTCTTTCACCGTGACGATGTCGTACGCTGACGAACTCCAGTCGATGTCGGTGACGTCGACTGGATTGCTCCAATCGCGAAGCTCGATGGGGACAGGCTCGGCGAGCGGAACATCCAGCTCTTCGTCGCCTGTGGATCTCGCGGCGGCTTCACGCAGCTGCCGTTGACGGGCCCGTTTGTCACTCCGCGCGCGCCGCTCGATCTCATCGAGAAATTCTGCTGTCTTCGGGATCTCCCCGGCTCACCTGTGCCGAAGCGATCGACGAGCTTCACCTGGGCTTCAGCAACCATCCATGCGCCCCGATCGTCGATCAGTTTGTCCCAGCACTCGATCCATTCCCCCGTCTCGGGATGCTCGACCCACACTGCGTTCGAGTTGTGCGGGTCGTAGCGGATGTCGAACTGTCGGGCCTGTCGTGAACCGGCCGCAGCGCCCGTCAGCGATCGATTGCGCAGATCAGCCAGGAGCGGTGAGTCGTATACGCGGTTCCTAAATGCGATCCCTTCCTTGCTGATCACACGTGGCTCGCTGGGGAGCAGCGCAAAGAAGTCCTCTGCGCGGAAGGGCAACTGAACGCCCGGGCCGACTTCGAAAAGCGCCGCGTACATCTGGTTTGGCGTCCACTTCCGGCCGGGGAACAGGGGCGATCTCAGCCCACCGTGCTGCTTGTTCAGGAACACTGTCGTGATCCAAACGTCGAAGGCGAGCCGTACGGAATCGAGGGTGAGGATTGGAGCGTCGCGCTTTCCTCGGTTGTGCACGGCGTTGCCGGTTGAGCCCGCCAGCCACGTAGCGAAGTCGGAAGAGGTCGTCCCGAAATTGCGCTCCACGTGCGGTTTGACGGTCGGAGCGTTGGGCGGCGCGAGAACGAGATTGATCCCGAACGCACGGCATGCTGCCTCAAACGTGGCCGAACGGAAATCGGCACCGCCATCGATGGTGATCGAGTGCGGGAAGATCCAGGGCACGGCGAGCGAGTCATCATCGAGGTAGGGGTTGATCTTCTTCATGAGCTCGACGGGCAGCGTCGCCGAGCCGGCGAGAGTCGCAGCAGCGGAGCCCGGAATGGCCCTTCGCCCGACGATCGCCCGCGCCAGCAGCAGTGCGTGGTCGTGGCCGTTAGGTGAATCAGCGTGGATCGCCCAGGCCAGCGGAACCCTGCTACCCACGCAGAAGAGCGCCGTCGCCGTAGGGCGGAAGATGTTGCCTTTCTCATCCCACACCTGCACGTCCAGCTTCGTCGAGTCGATCTCGCAGACTTGGCCGAGCCTGTGCGCGCTGCCCGAAAAGTACTCGCGATCGGGGCTATTGGACGCAGTTCGCCGGCTCGTTGCCTTTCCGAAGGTGTATCGACCGGCGTCGCGCTCGTTGATGTATCCCTGGAGCGTGGTGTCCTTGATGTCGCAGATCGGGTCGCCCGGGTACATGGCCTGTAAGGCCCGCCGAACGAGTTCGGCGCAATGGCGCCGGCTGCTCGTCGACATGTTGACTCGGCTGTCGAGTTCGCGGTCGATGATGGCCACCAGGCGCGGATCGGCCTTCGCGATCATCAACCGCTTCTTTCTTTTCGGATGCAGACGCGCATCCACGCCAGCGACGCCCTCCGACCGGTAGTCGTTCCAGAAGTTGAACCATGCCTTTCGTGACCTCCCCAGCGTTGTCCCGGCCAGCTCTTCGATTTTCGATGCGATCCGCTGCTCCTGCGTCGTCGCGGAAAGGTCGTACTGCGGACGTGGGGCTGTCGCGGTTGGATCCATGGGAACGCCACGAAACACCTCCAGCAGGTGCTTCTCCATGTCGAGCACATCGGCCGGCCAGTCGCCTGAGATCCTTCGAAGAGGAGTGTTCGAGTCGCGCCGGGCTGTGCCGGCGTGCGAGAGCAGCTCTGGCATCGACAGACTCAGCCAATCGTCGGCGGTCCCGTCGCGACGGAGCCTAGCCTCGATCCCGCGGCGGACGCTTTCCCAGACCCAGACCTCACCATTGATCTCGACGGTGTCGCCGAGGCGAAGCTTGTACTCCTCAGACATCACGCTGCCTTTTGCCCAGGTATTGAATCTGCACCAGGTATTGAATCTGCAGTGGTGTAGACGGTTTCGCTGCTGAATACTGCAGCCAGGTCCAGATTGAGCAAGCGTCGCCACGCCATGTTGTCGAGCCATGCGCACGCGAGAGGTGGGCAGTCTGGCGCGGTGATTCGGCATAGCTCCCCGCGTGGACGGCCGCCTGCGGCGAGTTCGAGGATCCGGGACTCTGTCGCCGGTGCGGGTCGGCAACGATCATGGCGCGACGCCGACAGACAGTCGAGGTTGGCTGTCGCGCGGTTGTTGTGGCCCGTGAGCACCTTGTAGCGCCAGCCGAGTGCGCCGCAGATCGTTGCCGTTTCGTCGAACTGGACTCGTGCATGTTCATCAATGCGCGCTGCGGGACGCACATCGAAAAGCCCGAATCTTCCGTCAGTGAATAGGGCCAGGAAGTCAGGGATGTGCGAGTCCCCGGAAAGTCTCGTTCCGTGCCCGAAGGTGAGAGCCAGCGGCTGCGACCACAACCGCTCCACTTGCCCGCTGTAGTCCAGCCATAGGACTTCCCATCGCTCGAGCTGAGACTCGCACCACACGTGGGACCCAGTGCGCTGCCAGTAGTACATGGCCGGGGTGAACCGATGGCGGACGCCCTTCGACTTGCGAACCCTCATTGGGTCGATCTCTGCCCAGTCCCTGTCGCCGAGCGCCCGATTGACGATTGCCCACTCCTGGAGTCCAGCCGTCGTGCGACCGCTGTCCGTGCGAGGGATCCAGTGAACTTCAGTGGATGCCGTGCGCCGTCGGGCGTTGATCGGCTTTGCCTCATCTACTGGCCGCATCGCAGCCCCTCTCGCACGTGTGTCCGCGTTCGGATGATGCGAAGACGAAGGGGCGACCGGAGCCCCATCGCTCCTGTATCTGCCGCTGATGTTCCTCCCGCGAGAGTCACAAGTTCTCTAAGGCATCGGCGTTTCCTGACACACGGTGTCACTCCATCCCAGCCTTGTGTCGTCTAAAGGCCAGTTGTGTCACCGCAACGCGATCCCGACAGGAACCCCTTGACACCACCCCGCTCACCGCCTAATGTACAACCAAATGGTTGTACAAAATGAACTCAGCGAAGCGGAGATCGACCGTGTGTTCCACGCACTGGCGACGGCGACCCGGCGTGACATCCTGCGCCGGACGATCGAGCGCGAGCAGTCGGTTTCCGAGTTGGCCGGCGACTACGAGATGTCCTTCGCGGCGGTGCAGAAGCACGTGGCCGTCCTCGAAGAGGCACGACTCATCATCAAGCGCGCCGAGGGACGCGAGCGGCTCGTCCGCGCGAACCCCGAGATGATCGCCCGTGCGCGGGCGCTGCTCGCCCGCTACGAAGAGCTCTGGCGCGCACGCATCGCCCGGCTCGACGACCTGCTGGCGAGTCCTTCGAGCCCGGGAACCCCGTCGGCATCCGACACCACCGAACCACCCAGCAACGAAGAGACCCCAGGAGATTGACATGCCCGTCATCGACATCGACACCGACACCGAGAACCTGACGATGACCGTCACCGCCGAGTTCGCCGCCCCGATCGAGCGCGTCTGGAACGCGTACACCGACCCGCGTCAGCTGGAACGGTTCTGGGGACCTCCCGGATGGCCGGCCACGTTCCACACCTGGGATCACACCATCGGCGGGCGTGCGGACTTCTCCATGACCGGCCCGCACGGCGAGACCTCGCGCGCCTACTGGGAGTTCCTCGAGATCGAGGAACCGCACCGATTCAGCGTGCTCGACGGCTTCAGCGACGAGAACGGCGTGCCCAACGGCGACATGCCCGCCATGCGTATGGACTTCACGTTCGAGTCCGTCGGTGAGGGTACCCGCATGGTCACTTCGAGTCGCTTCGACTCCCTCGAGGCGCTGCAGACGGTGCTCGACATGGGCGTCGTTGAGGGCACCCGCATGGCCATGTCGCAGATCGACGCGGTGCTGCGCGATCTGCGCGAGTACGCGCAGGGCAAGGGCACGCAGGTTGAGCTCATGGACGACACCCACGTGCGCATCACGCGCCTGGTCGAGGGATCGCGCGAGCTGGTGTGGCGCGCCCACACCGATCCTGAGCTGATCCGGCAGTGGATGCTCGGGCCCGACGGCTGGGAGATGACGGAGTGCGTCGTGGGCAATGCACCCGGTGAGAGCTATCGCACCTCGTGGGCGCCCGTCGGTGACACCGTGGGGGAGCCGTTCGGTTTCGAGGGCGAGACTCTGGTCGTCGACGCACCGCGCCGATCCGTGCAGACCGAGCGGATGCAGGGGATGCCGGAACCCGAGACGCTCAACGACCTCACCCTCTACGAGGAGGACGGGGCGACCCTGGTCACCGTGCTCATCGAGTACCCCGACAAGGACGCGCGCGACATGATCCTCGCCACCGGCATGACCGATGGCATGGAGGCCTCGTTCCAACGCCTGGAGAAGACTGTCCTCGCCGGCTGACGATGGCCTTCACCTCCCGTTCATATCGCTCAAATTGTCGTGATCTCACCGGAGATGCAGCAATTTGAGCGATATGAACAAGGGGATCGGCCCCGGCGTCTCAGATCAGGCGGCGCAGCGCCTCTTCGAGTGAGATCCCCTGGGCGTCGGCGCGATCGCGCAGGCGGGCATGTTCGGCACCGGTGAGGGTCAGGTGCAGATCGATGGGAGCGGATGCCGCCTGGGCCCCGGGGCCCGCGGAGGGCTCATCGAGCCCGTCCAGCAGATCGGATGCCGCGGCCCACAGCGGCTCGGTGATCCCTCGCGGTGCAGGCTCCGAGCCTGATTCGGCCGCCGCGTCCGCCTGCAACGCCATGGCGCCGGCCAGCGCCGCACCGCCGTCGGATGCCAACGAGAACCCCGGCCCCCGTCGGGGCTCCTGCTTCTGTTGGTACGCCCTCGCCGCCGCATTCGCGCGTTCGTCGGCGGCCTCGTTCAGCGGGTGTCCGGCATGTCCCTTGACCCACGAGAACTCCACGTCCCGTCCGCGCATGGCCTCGTCGATGCCTTCCAACAGATCGCGGTTGAGCACCGGCCCGCCGTCGGACTTGCGCCACCCGCGGCGCTTCCACCCCGGCATCCACTTGGTCACCGAGTCGATCACGTAGCGGCTGTCGCATTCGATGAGCAGCTTCTCGTCGACGCCGGCGGTCGCCCGCAGCAGCTCCAGCACCGCCCGCAGCTCGCCCTGATTGTTCGTGCCGTGCGGCGATCCGCCAGCCGCCCACCGATTGTCGTCGATGTACCAGGCCCAGCCGTTCGGGCCGGGGTTGCCGAGAGCGGAGCCGTCTGCCGCGGCGGTGATCGTCATGCTTCCACCGTAGGGCGTCGACCCGGCGCCGCCCGCGAGTTGGTAGCGTCAAGGGGTGTCCGGGTTCGCCGTCAAGACCGTGATCATCCTCATCGTGATCGCGCTGGTGGTCGTGCTGATCGCACGCGCCTTCCGCCGGGTCGCGCCCGCAAAGGTCACAACGAGACGACAGCGGATGCCGATGCTGGTCGTGGTCGCCGGCGTCGTGCTGCTGGCAGCGGGTTTTCTGCTGGGCGTCGCCGCCTTCGCTTCGCGCTACACGGCGCAGCTGCTGCCCGCACGCATCGCCTCGGTGGTGCTCTTCCTGGTGGGCGTCGCACTCCTGCTCGCGTATCGCAACTGGTACCTGGAGGCGGGCGCGGATGCCGTGCGCTTCCGCACCGTGTTCGGCAGCGAGAAGCACATCGCCTATCGCGACATCGCCTCCTGCCGCACCGTCCGGGTCGCCGGACGCGAGCGAGTCGTGGTGCGCTCGCGCGACGGCGTGAGGCTCAGCGTCGATCGAGGCCGCTACAACGTGGCCGCCCTCCTCGCCGCTGCAGGGTGACCGCTGCAGGGTGACGACCATCCCCGTACGCTGAAGTGATGGCTTTCAACATCGACTGGGTTTCCTGGATCGGCACCATCGCTGCGATCGGCCTCGCTCTGGTCGCCGCATTCGTCGCGGTTCTGCTCGTGCACCTCATCGCCGCGCTCGTGGGGCGCTCCGCGCCCTGGGTGGCCGAGCTGAGTCGTCGCGTGCGAACACCGTGGGCGGTGGTCGTCGCGATCGTCGCGGTGTGGATCGCCTGCGCGATCTCGCTGCCGGGATGGCTGGACTGGTGGCCCGGCATCTCGCGGCTGTTCCTGATCGCCACGATCATCACCGGGGCCTGGTTGCTGGCGGCGCTCGCATCGTTCGGATTCGAGAAGCTCATGGCACAGGACGACGGCACGGCGACCGGCGCACAGGCCCGCCGCCGGCGCACGCAGCTGGTCGTGATCCATCGCCTATCGCTGGTCGTCATCGCCGTCATCGCGCTCGGCGCCGTGCTGTTCACCTTCCCCGAGATGCGTGCGGTCGGCGCCAGCCTGCTGGCATCCGCGGGCATCGCCAGCATCATCGCCGGCCTGGCTGCGCAATCCATCCTCGGCAACCTCATCGCCGGCATCCAGATCGCCTTCACCGACGCGATCCGGGTCGGCGACATCGTCGTGGTCGAAGGCGAGTGGGGGCGGATCGGCGAGATCAACCTGTCGTACGTCGTCGTCTACATCTGGGACGAGCGGCGCCTCGTGCTGCCGTGCAGCTACTTCACGACCACCCCGTTCGAGACCTGGACGCGGCGCTCCGACCAGGTGCTCGGCACCGTGTACATGGACCTGGACTGGCGGGTGCCGATGGATGCCGTGCGCGCGAAGTTCACCCAGATCATCGAGGCATCGGATGCCTGGGATCGGCGCGACTCCAGCGTGCGCGTCACCGGGTCGCAGGGCGGATTCGTGACGGTGCGGTTCGTGATCTCGGCGAAGGACGCCGGCGATCAGTGGACGCTGCGCTGCGCCGTGCGCGAGCAGATGATGACCTGGCTGCAGCAGGAGCACCCCGAGGCACTGCCGAACACCCGCGTGCTGATGGAGTCGTCGGAACGGTAGCGCCCCGGCGACGGGGGTGGCGGCCTACGGGTTCGACGACTCCTCGTCGGAGGCCTCGGGTGCGGGCGGGGTGACCGGAAAGACCACACTCGAGTACTGCACGCCGAGCCCGAGATCCATCGGATCGGTGTTGGGCACCTCATCGAGGTGCTCGACGTGATCCTCGTCGAGCGGCTCGCCCGGCAATGCCGCCCAGGCACTCGGCTCCTGCTGCTTCTGTGAGAACAGTCCCATGACTCCATTGTCACCCCGCATCGCCGGCGCGGCGTGGCGATCCGCAGATCGCCGCCGAATCAGGGCTCTGTGCGGTGATCGGCGTCAGCCTCGCGCACGGCGTCCACCAGGTCGCGCCATGCACCCTGCAGCTGGGTGTCGGGGACGACCCGTTCGCGCTGCTGCTCGCGCAGGACGGCATGGATGCTCCAGACGAAGCGGTCTGCCCCGGCATCCGTCGTAGCATCCGTCTGCTCGTCCCAGGGGCAGCGCTCGACCAGCGTGACCCACTGCGGTGCCTGTGCGGGGTCGGGCTCCACGCGCCAGCGGCGACGGAGGCCCGCGAGCCCGCCGGTGCGCACCACCGCTACGACGATACGGCTGCGATCCGCATCGTCTGTGGCATCGGCGACGGCATCCGAACCATCACCGGGGGTCTCGTACTCGCGCATCCTCGATCACTCCGACGGCGATCCAGGCATCTCGGACCGCCGTCTCCACGCTATCCCCGATCGAGGCCGCTGCGGCGATCGTCTGCTCGGCGAACTCTGTGAATCCGGCCGTCGACGAGAGTCCGCCGGTGAGCGCCCGGTACCAGACCAGGCCCGCACCCTCCCAGGCATGGCCGCCGATGGCCTTCGCGGCCAACGCGAACGCGCGGTTCGGGATGCCGGAGTTGATGTGCACGCCGCCGTTGTCCTCGGTGGTGTTGACGTAGTCGCGCATGTGCGCGGGCTGCGGATCCCTGCCGAGCTCGTCATCGTCGTACGCGGTGCCGGGTTCGATCATCGAGCGCAGCGCGCGGCCCTGCACGGCATCCGTGAAGATGCCGGCGCCGACCAGCCAGGTCGCCTGATCCGCGGTCTGCCCGAGCAGGTGCTGCTCGGTGAGCACACCGAGCACGTCCGCGATCGACTCGTTCAGCGCTCCGGACTGGCCCTGGTAGACCAGGCCGGCCGAACTCTGGATCACTCCGTGGCCCAGCTCATGCCCGATCACCGAGATCGAGCGGGTGAACCCCGTGAACACCTCGCCGTCGCCATCGCCGAAGACCATGCGCGAGCCGTCCCAGAACGCGTTGTCGTAGTTCTCGCCGTAATGCACGGTCGCATTCAACGCCGCACCGGCACCGTCGAGCGAATCACGGCCGAACGCGTCGAGCAGCAGCTGAAAAGTCGCGCCGAGCCCGTCGAACGCCTCGTTGACCGAGACGTCATCCACCGGCTCGTCGTCCTCGCGCCGCACGATCAGCCCCGGCAGTTTTTCGGTGTTCTGCGCGTCGAAGATCGTGCGCGTGGGCGCCGCGGTGACCTCGGCCATGAGCGCGCCGTCGGCGCCGATCGACAGCTCGAGCGTGGAGTGGAAGGTGGGCCTCCCCGCGATCAGGGTCTGCTTCGCCGCCTGCGCCGCGTGCGCGTAGCGGTCGGATGCGGCCAACTGCGCCAGCAGGTAGCCGGGAACGATGCCCTGGTGGGTGAACGTCTCTGCAACGGCGGTGGTGCTCATGTGCCGACCATACGCCGGACGACGGACAAGGGCACGGGCCAGGTCGGGTGGGCCGGATCGGCCAGTGTCCCCAGGCTTCGCCGCGTAGAATCGGCCCAATGACCGATGCCTCCTCGCTGCCCGGAGCCGGCGCCCCCTCCGGCATCGACCCCGACGAACTCGCCATCGCGCTCAAGGTGCTCGCCGAGCTCGACCGCGTCGATCAGCAGCATCCGGACTACGTCGCCGTCCGACGCGCCACGGCGAACATGTTCAAGGCCGTCAAGCGCGTGCGCCGCAAGCAGATCCGCGACGCCATCGCCGAGGCCGATCGCGCCGTGGTCGCGCGCACCGCGACCGGCGCACCGGACCGCATCGACGACGAGACCCGCGGGCTCGACCTGGCCACCAGCGTGGTCGACGCACCCGTCGCAGGCTCGCTGCTCAAGCCGCGAAACTGCTACATCTGCAAGAAGTCGTACACGCTCGTCGACGCCTTCTACCACCAGCTCTGCCCCGAGTGCGCACGGTTCAGCCACGGCAAGCGCAACGCCCACACCGACCTGACCGGCCGGCGCGCGCTGCTCACCGGCGGGCGCGCGAAGATCGGCATGCACATCGCCCTGCGCCTGCTGCGCGACGGCGCCCACCTCACCATCACCACACGCTTTCCCCGCGACGCCGTGCGCCGATTCGCGTCGCTGCCAGACTCCGCCGACTGGCTGCACCGGCTGCGAGTGGTCGGAATCGACCTGCGCGACCCGGCGCAGGTGATCGCGCTGGCCGACTCGGTCTCGGCGCAGGGGCCGCTCGACATCCTGATCAACAACGCGGCGCAGACCGTGCGGCGCTCGCCGGGCGCGTACTCGCTGCTGTCGGATGCCGAGCTGCAGCCCCTCCCCGACGGCCCTCTGCCCGAGATGGAGACCTTCGGGCACACCGCCGATCCGCATCCGCAGGCACTGCAGGCATCCGTCGACTCCAACCCGCTGCTGTCGGTGGCCGCCCTCGGCGGCACGGTCGCCGAGCAGGGCGGGCAGGCACTGACCGCCGAGGACCTCGCCCGGCTCGCCATGGCGCCCGGGTCGTCATCGCTGGAGAAGCACGCCGACGGCACCGCGATCGACGCTGGTGGGCTCGTGCCCGACATCAATGTCGTCAACAGCTGGGTGCAGTCCGTCGATCAGGTCGACCCGCTGGAGATGCTCGAGGTGCAGCTGTGCAACACCACGGCGCCGTTCCTGCTGATCAGCAGGCTGCGGCCGGCCATGGCCGCAGCGGACGCGCACCGCAAGTACATCGTGAACGTCTCGGCGATGGAGGGGCAGTTCTCCCGCCGGTACAAGGGTCCCGGGCATCCGCACACCAACATGGCCAAGGCCGCGCTGAACATGCTCACCCGCACCAGCGCCGGCGAGATGCTCGAGACCGACGGCATCCTGATGACCGCGGTCGACACCGGCTGGATCACCGACGAGCGCCCGCACTACACGAAGGTGCGCCTGGCCGAGGAGGGCTTCCACGCCCCGCTCGACCTGGTCGACGGCGCCGCGCGCGTGTACGACCCGATCGTGCAGGGCGAGGCCGGCGTCGACCTGCACGGGGTGTTCCTGAAGGACTACAGGCCGAACCCCTGGTGATCGGCGGCCGGGGCGGTTGCAGATAGGGGCCGACACGCCAGATGTCGGACCGATTCGCGGGAAACGTCCTGCATCTGGCGTGTCGGCCCGGGATTCGCATCGTGCACGCCGCTGCCCCCGCCCCTGCGAGGGGTGTTCAGTGCTCGGGCAGTTCGAGATTCGCCGACGCCCACTCGCCGAGCTGGCCGAGGATCGGCAGCAGGCCCTTGCCGCTCGACGTCAGCGAGTAGGACACGGTGATGGGTGGACCGGAGTCGACCGTGCGAGTGACGAGTCCGGCCTGAGTGAGCTCGGTGAGACGGTCCGAGAGCACGGTGTCGCTGATCCCGACGACCGCCCGCCGCAGTGACACGAAGCTGGTCGCCCCGGAGCCGAGGGTCGACACGATCATCCCGTTCCAGCGTTTCCCGAGCACGCTGAAGGCCAGTGTGACGGCCGCGTCACACATCTGGATCGCCGGCTCGATCTCCGCCATGCCATCAGCATATCAGTGCTACGCTAACGCAAGTCGCTAAGAAAAGCGAAGCATCAAAGAAAAACGAAAGGTCACTTATGTCCCTGTTCCGCCTGGATGCCAGCATCCTGCCCGCGTCGTCCGCCAGCCGATCGCTCGCCGACCTCGTCGAAGCCGAGTGGACAAGCTCTCATCCCGACTCCACCGTCACCCGTCGCGATCTCGGTGCCGCGCCGGTGCCTGCGAACGTCTGGGCGGATGCCGTCACCGCGAAGTTCGTTCCCGCCGACCAGCGCACCGATGCCCAGCAGCAGGCACAGGCGCTCGCGGCCACGTTCGCCGACGAGATGCTCGATGCCGACGCCCTGCTCTTCGCCGTCCCGCTGTACAACTACGGCGTCTCGCAGCACTTCAAGACCTGGTTCGATCTCGCCTACACAGATCCGCGCATCGATCCGGAGGGGACCGCCCTCCGCGGCAAGCCCGCGACCTTGGTCACGGTCCTGGGCGGCAACTATGCGCCGGGAACCCCGAAGGAGGGCTGGGACCACTCCACCGGATGGCTGCGCCGCGTGCTCGAAGACGTCTGGGGCCTGGACCTGCGCGTCGTGCAGCGCCCGTTCACCCTCGTCGGCGTGAACCCCGCGCTGGATGCGTTCACCGACGCCGCTCAGGAGCTCAAGGAGAAGGCGGAGGCGACTGCGCGTGTCTACGGCCAGGAGCTCGCCGCGCTGCGGAACGCGGATACGGCGGCCTGATCTCACGCGTGCCGGTGCCCGGACGGGAGGAGATCGCACGGAGGGGAGGATCCTGTGGAACTCATCCTCCCCGGCGTGTGGCAGGGCCGGTCGACTCAGAGCCGATCGAGCGCCGTCACCGTCACGACGGCCTCGCCGGCGTCGTCGGATGCGGCGAGGTCGACGGTCGCGCTGATGCCCCAGTCGTGGTCGCCGGCGGGGTCGTCGATGATCTGGCGCACCGCCCACTCCGAAGCGCCCTGCTCGATCATCAGCAGCGCCGAGCTTCGGGCATCCGCTCCGGTGAGGATCTCGTCGTGCTCGGCGAAGTATGCGTCCAGCGCACTGTTCCAGCCCTCGGCGCCGAAGTCGGGGTCGAGGGATGCCAGCGTCTCAACGTCCTCGCGGGCGGCGAGCTGCACGCGACGGAACAGCTCGTTGCGCACCAGGATGCGGAACGCGCGGACATTCGAGGTGAGCCGCTTGGGCGCGGGTGGGACGACGGGCTCGTCGCCTTCCGGCAGGCTCCCCGCACCGGACACGAGCTCTTCCCACTCGTCGAGCAGTGACGAGTCCACCTGGCGCACCAGCTCGCCGAGCCACTCGATCAGGTCGCGCAGCTCCTCGGTCTTCAGGTGCTCCGGGATCGTCTGCGAGGCCGCGCGATAGGCATCCGACAGGTACCGCAGCACCACCCCTCGGACCGCGCGGTCTTGTAGAACGCGACATATTCCCCGAACGACATGGCCCGCTCGTACATGTCGCGCACCACCGACTTCGGGCGCAGCTCGAAGTCGCGGATCCACGGCTGCGCCGCGCTGAAGGTCTGGAACGCCGCGCCTAGCAGCTCGTCCAGCGGCTTCGGATAGGTGATCTGCTCCAGCAGCTCCATGCGCTCGTCGTACTCGATACCCTCGGCCTTCATGGCGGCGACCGCCTCGCCGCGCGCGATGAACTCCTGCTGCGAGAGGATCGCACGAGGGTCGTCGAGTGTGGATTCCACGATCGAGATCATCTCCAGCGCGAACTGGGGGAAGCCGGGTCGAGCAGCTCGAACGCTGCCAGGGCGAACGGCGACAGCGGCTGGTTGAGTGCGAAGTTCGGCTGCAGATCGACAGTGAGTCGGATGCCGTCGGCATCGTCCTCCACGACACCCGATTCGCGTAGCGTGCGGTAGATGCCCAGGGCGCGCAGCGCCAGCATCCGTTGCTTCTGTCGAGGCTCGTGATTGTCATATACCAGTGCGCGCATATTCGCGAACACGTCGCCGCCGCGTGCGATGACGTTCAGCATCATGGCGCTGGTGATCTGCATGTGGGAGGTGAGGGTCTCGGGCTCCGAGTCGATCAGCTTGCGGAACGAGGGCTCGCCCCACGACACGAAGCCGTCCGGGGCCTTCTTGCGGATGATCTTGCGCCTCTTCTTCGCGTCGTCACCCGCCTTCTTGATGGCGGCGGCGTTCTCGCTCTCGTGCTCGGGCGCCTGACACACCACCGTCCCGGCCGTGTCGAAGCCGGCCCGGCCGGCACGGCCGGCGATCTGGTGGAACTCGCGGGCGTTCAGCTGTCGCATCCGGGTGCCGTCGAACTTCGTCAGTGCCGTGAGCAGCACCGTGCGGATGGGCACGTTGATGCCGACGCCCAGGGTGTCGGTGCCGCAGATCACCCGCAGCATGCCGCGCTGGGCGAGCTGCTCCACCAGCCGCCGGTACTTCGGCAGCATGCCGGCGTGATGCACGCCGATGCCCATCCGCAGCAGCCGGGAGAGCGTCTTGCCGAACGCGGTGGTGAACCGGAAACCGCCGATCAGCTCGGCGATCGCGTCGCGCTGCTCGCGGGTGGCGACCTTCGCACTCGCCAGGGCCTGTGCACGTTCCATCGCGGCTGACTGCGAGAAGTGCACGATGTAGACCGGGGCACGGTCGGTGTGCAGCAGGTCGTCGATCGTCTCGTGGATGGGTGTCAGCTCGTAGGAGAAGTGCAGTGGCACCGGCCGCTCGACCCCGGTGACGACCGCCGTCTCGCGCAGGGTGCGGCGGGTGAGATCGGATGCCAGCTGCGTGACGTCTCCGAGGGTCGCGGACATCAGCACGAACTGCGCCTGGGGCAGGGTGAGCAGCGGCACCTGCCATGCCCAGCCGCGATCGGGATCGCCGTAGAAGTGGAACTCGTCCATCACGACCTGGCCGACATCGGCCTCCGATCCCTCGCGCAGCGCGAGGTTCGCGAGGATCTCCGCCGTGCAGCAAACGATGGGCGCGTCGGCGTTGACCGCGGAGTCGCCCGTGACCATGCCGACGTTCTCCGCGCCGAACACGTCGACCAGGCTGAAGAACTTCTCGCTGACCAGTGCCTTGATCGGCGCCGTGTAATAGGTGCGGCGTCCGTCGACGAGCGCGGCGAAGTGCGCGGCGACGGCGACCAGTGACTTGCCGGTGCCGGTGGGGGTGGACAGGATCAGGTTCTGCCCCGAGACGATCTCGATGACCGCCTCGTCCTGGGCCGGGTAGAGGCGGATGCCGGTCGATTCCGCCCACTCGACGAACGCCGTGTACACGGCATCCGCATCGGCACCGTCGGGCAGAACTGCGGGATCGAGAAGCATGATGTCTCGATCCTTTCACCTCCGGCGGTTCGCATGCGCCGGTGAGAGGTGCCGGTGAGGTCAGCTCAATCCAGGTTGAACCTCACCCGCAGGAATGCCCGCACGTCGAGGTCGTCGGGCAGCACCCGATAGTAGTCCTCGTCGAAGTCGGTGCCGCTCGAGGTGGCGGTCAGGAAGCAGTACGCGGCGAGATGCTCCCCCTCGGCTTCTGCCCCGATCTCGCACAGACCGATCAGCTCGTCGCCGATGAAGGCGCCGAACTGAATCTCCTGAGAATCCGGGCTCGGGCTGAGCGTCGACGTCATGTCGGTGCTCACGCGTGCGGTCTCATGATCGACCTCGACCTCGCCGCCGGTGACCGCACCCGTGTACGGCGAAACGTCGGCGTCGGCATCCGTCTGCTCCACGACGATCGAGGCGACCTTCTCGGGATCGGCACGCAGAGTCATCGAATTGATGATGCCTTCGCTCGCCGGCAGCAGGTCGGCTGAGGCGCTCACCCGATCCAGGATGCGACCCTCGGCGTCGTACGCCGTGAGGTCGTACGAGGCCGTCACCGCCTGTGTCGTGGAGTTGTTGCGGATCGGCGCGTGCAGCCGTGTCGTCCCATCCGTCCATAGCTCGGTCACCCAGGTTCCGAGCTCGAGCACGCTGTCACCCACCGTGATCGGAATGCCGTGCACCGTATCCGGCTCGGGCGTCGGGGTGGCGGATGCTGTCGGCTCGCCCGCCTCCGGAGCAGTGCCTCCTGATCGCGGGCCGGCGTCCAGCATCGAGAACAGCATGGTGCCGAAGGTGATCGTCGCGGCCAGCAGCACGACGGATGCGATGCTCAGTGCGATCAGGAGGCCGCGCCGGGAAACAGTGCGTCGGGAAACAGGGGCAGACGTGGTCATCGCGGGATATCCAGCAGGTAGAAGGCTGTGATCTCGGTATCGTCGGGGAGATCACCGATGGGTTCGGGCGTGTTCCGAGAGGTCGGCTCCAGGGTGCACCGGGCCGTGAACGTGTCATTGGCCGGGATCTCCACGTAGTCGGCGCAGAGCGCGAACACCTCACCGTCGACGGTGCCGACGATCGCGACCTGCGCATTGCCGTCCGGTGCGCTCAGCGAGGAGGTGAATGCGCCCTCGACCACTCCGCCGTCGCCCCCGCGTGCCTCGGTCATCTTCACCGTGCCTGTCGTCGCGGGCGGATCGAGACTGATGCCGGTCTGCTCGACGCTGATCGAGGCGACGTCGAGCATGTTCTCGGCAAGCGTGCTGTCGAACAGCGTCACCTGGTCGGGCAGCAGGTACGAGCTGGTGGGCCATCGACTGACCAGCGTGCCCTCGTCGTCGTACAGGCTCACGTCGAAGTACACCGTGACCGCCTGCTTCGCATCCGTGTTGCGGATCTGCGAGTACAGCGACGTGTAGCCGTGCGCGTCGGTGCGCGACATGAAGAAGTATCCGAAATCCAAGTCCGAGACGACCGTGACCTCACGGCCCTGCACGACGCGGTCGGCGTCGTCGGGCTTCTCGGTCGCTCCCGGAGCCGTCGTCGGCGACGTCGTCGGAGCCGGCGTCGGTGCGGCCTGCGCGATGGTCATCCTCGACATCAGCAGGGTGCTCACACCGAAGGCGACCGTCGTGATCAGCAGCACGGCGCAGACGATCGACAGGGTCAGCAGCGGCATCTTGCTGCGAGAGTCCCTCGGTTTCGACATCTCCGACTCCCTCCGCAGGCGAGCCTAACCAGGCGGGATTTTCGACGAAATGGGGTGATGTACCCATACGCAGGCCCGGATGCCGAGGGGCGGACCTGCGGGAGCACGCGTGACCGCCGGCCGAGCAGTATTGCGATATGATGAAATCATCATGTCGGGTCAGCGGGAGCCGACGAAGATCGCCAGGGGTGCACCGGATGCTGAGCGACCCGAGCCGTCCGCTGTACGAGGTGAAGGCCGGCCTGTTCAAGGGGCTCGCGCACCCCATCCGCATCCGCATCCTCGAAGTGCTCTCCAACGCACCCGAGACCTCCGTGTCCGAGCTGCTGAGCATCACCGAGCTCGAGGCATCGCACGTCTCGCAGCATCTGGCCGTGCTGCGGCGCAACCGCCTGGTGGTCTCCGAACGCCGCGGCAGCCTGGTCTTCTACCGCCTGGCCTACCCTCAGGTCGCTGACCTTCTGCGCGTCGCACGTGCGCTGCTGGGCGAGATCCTGCACACCACGCAGCAGCAGCTGAGCGAGCAGGACGGCCTTCCCGAGATCGCGGGACGCACGTGAAGCACTCCCGCCTGCTGGCTCTGCTGCCCTCCCGCACCGACTACCGTGCCGTGCCGCGCACCTGGCGCGCCGACCTGCTCGCGGGCGTCACCGTCGGCATCGTCGCGCTGCCACTGGCGCTCGCCTTCGGCGTCAGCTCGGGCGCGGGAGCGGAGAGCGGCCTGGTCACAGCCATCATCGCCGGCATCGTCGCGGCGATCTTCGGCGGCTCGAACGTGCAGGTCTCCGGGCCCACCGGCGCGATGGTCGTGGTGCTCGCCCCCATCATGGCGGTGCAGGGGACGAGTGCTCTCGCCCTCGTCTGCCTGCTCTCCGGCCTGATCGTGCTGCTGGCCGGCGTGCTGCGGCTGGGGCGCACGATCAGCTACATCCCGTGGCCGGTGATCGAGGGGTTCACGCTCGGCATCGCCGTGATCATCTTCCTGCAGCAGGTGCCCACGGCCACCGGAACCCAGCCGGGTGAGAGCACGAACGCCGCGATCTCCGCCGTGCAGGCGGCTATGACGGCCACCTGGCCGAAACTGGGATGGTCGCTGCTGCTGGTCGCGATCGTCGTGGTGATCATGCTCGCGTCGATGAGGTTCGCACCCCGGTTCCCCGGCTCACTGATCGCCATCGTCGTCACCGGGCTGCTCGTCGCGCTGCTGGACCTGCCGGTCGACCTCATCGGCGAGCTGCCCTCAGGGCTCCCCGCGCCCACACTGCCCTCCGGCGACCTCACCGCCGTGGCCGGACTCATCGGTCCGGCGTTCGCGGTGGCCGCCCTCGCCGCCATCGAATCGCTGCTGGCCGCCCGGGTCGCCGCCAGCATCTCCGACACCGGACCGTACGACGCCGACCGCGAGCTGGTCGGGCAGGGCCTGGCATCCATCGCCGCCGGGTTCTTCGGCGGCATGCCGGCCACGGGAGCCATCGCGCGCACGGCGGTCAGCATCCGTGCCGGTGCGCGCACCCGTGTCGCCGCGATCGCCCACGGACTGCTGCTGCTGGCCGTGGTGCTGGTCGGAGCGGCCGTCGTGTCGCGGATCCCGCTGGCCGCGCTCGCCGGAGTGCTGATGGTCACCGCCTGCCGCATGGTCGCTCCGGCGACCGTGCGCGCGGTGCTCGGCTCGACCCGGTCGGATGCCGTCGTCTTCGTCATCACCGCGATCGTGACGGTGAGCGTCGACCTCATCTACGCCGTGCTGATCGGCCTGCTCGCCGCCGGCTTCTTCGCCCTGCGCCAGCTCGCGAAGGCCAGTGGCGTGCATCGCGAGGAGCTGCCCGGATCGGTGCAGCCAGGCGACGAGCGCATCGCGGTGTTCCGGCTGGAGGGTGCGCTGTTCTTCGGCGCTGCCGAGCGGATGATGGAGCGCGTATCGGAGATGCGTGACATCGAGGTCGTCGTCATCCGGATGTCGCAGCTGCAGATCCTCGATGCCACCGGAGCTCAGGTCATCACCGACATGATCCACTCACTCGAGCGGCGCGGCATCACCGTGCTCGTCAAGGGCATCCAGCCCCGCCACCTGCAGCTCGCCGAGCGGGTCGGTGTGATGGCATCCTTGCGCCACCAGAACCACCTCTTCACCGATCTGGATGCGGCGACCGCCCACGCCCGCAGCCACGTCGCCCGCGCCGCAGCCACGTAGCACCCGGCTGCCCCCATCTTGTCGCTTCGCGTGGCGCACATGGTGGCCTCCAGCGGCGGGATGCCGCGAAGTGCGACCCGTGAGCGGCGACGCGGTGCTCAGATCTCGTCGCTGAGTTCGCCGTGGATGCGGCGCAGATCCTCCATCAGCGAGCCGACCAGGATCCAGTGATCGGATCCCGGCGGCCGCACCACCAGGGGAGCGGTCAGCGCCGGGATGGCCGAGGTCATGGCATCCGGTTCAGGTGCGGCATCCGCGGTCTGCACCGCCAGGCGCGCGTCGTGACCCGCACGACGCAGCTGCTCGGCGATCGCCCGCACGGCGGGGTCGTCGGCGAGCGCGTCGTCGTAGTGGTCGAAGTAGGCCCGGGTCATGCCGATCACCTGGGTGACCACCGGCGAGAGCCGCTCGAACAGCGCCCGCAGCTCGATCAGATCGTCGCGGTGGCGAGACCGGCGCGGGTTCAGCGCGAGGGAGTCCTCTGCGGCGACGAGCGACGCCTCGGCGGCGTCCTTCATCGGTCGCAGCAGCCGCACCTGCAGCATCAGCTCGTGCAGCTGGGCGGACGTGCGGGCGGTCGGCAGTGCGTCGGCCAGGCGGTCGAGGGATGCGGCGAGCTCGTGCCCCAGCATCCCGATGTCACGGCGGGCGGGCGCGCTGAGAACCGGTGGCACGATCAGCACGTTCACGACGAATCCGATCGCCGCGCCGATCAGCGTCTCGATGATGCGGTACAGGGCGTAGTCGGGATTCGACGACCCCAGCGCGAGCACCAGCACGGCCGAGATCGCCACCTGGTTTCCCGTGCCGGTGGAGGCCCGCATACCCCAGGCGATCAGCATCGCCACCACGACGGCCGCCAGCACGACCCAGCTCTGGGCACCGAGCAGCAGACTCAGCAGCACGGCGATCACGACGCCGAGGATCACGCCCGCGCTGCGTTCGAGCGCCTTCGACAGGGACTGGTTCACGCTCGGCTGCACGACCAGCAGTGCGGCGATCGCCGCGAACACCGGCAGCGGTCCCGGCAGCAGCCAGCCCGCGATCAGCCAGGCCGCGATCGTGGCCGCTGCCGACTTCAGCACCTGCAGCAGGGGCGCGCGGCGCGCGGAGCGGATCACGGAGAGGCGCATGGCTCAACGGTAGTCGCGGCAGGGCGAGTGGCTACGAATGTCGGCTCAGAATCCGGATGTCGGCGGATATTGGCGTTCTGCGCCGACATCCGTCGTTTCATCCGACATCCGTGGACTCGCAAGTCCGCGCGGAGTGGTTCGATGAAGGCATGGATGTCGAGCGGATGCTGCGCGAGCAGCGGCGGATGCTGTGGGCCACTGCCGCCTGCTTCGTGCTCGGCCTGCTCGCGGGCACGGCCGTGCTGTGGGGCGGCTCCCGCCCGTTCAGCGGCGACGGATCCGTCATCATCCCGGTCGCCCTGGTGGCGGGGCTGATCGCCGCGGCGGCATTCGTCGTCAGCACGCGGATGCATCGGCCGGGCGAGACCTCGGCGATGCCGCGCTGGCAGGCCGTCGTCTCGGACGTCAGCGCAGTGGCGGTCACAGCCGCGCTCGCCGGAGTGACCGGCCTGGGCGTGCTGCTCGCGGGCGAAGTGCTGGCCGCAGGTCTGCAGGGGCTCGAACTGCCTGCCATCGGCGGCGGAGTGTTCACGGCCGTCGCATCCGCGCTCGGCGGCAGGATGGCGTTCGGCGCCGGCATCCGTCTCAGCACCCGCGATCTCGCCTCGCTGCTGTTCGCCTTCCTCATCATCGGCACCCTGTTCGCGATGCTCACCGCGACGGACAGCGTCTGGTGGGAGCGCAGCTTCTCGGAACTCGGCATCGGATCGGGCGGCTGGGCGTTCAACGGCACCCTGGTCATCGCGGGCCTGCTGATCGCGACCACCGGCTCATACCTCGGCCGCGACCTGCACCGGATGCTGGGCGATGCCGCCCTGCGGGGGATCGCAGCGGTCGTCATCACGTGGGCCTGCGCGGGTCTCGCATTGGCTGCGGTCGGCCTGCTGCCGATCGACCGGGTGCCGGGTCCGCATGCGATCGCCGCATTCGCGACGCTCGCGCTGCTGCTCGCGGCGGTCATCATCGTCACGGTTCTGATGGGGGAGCTGCGGATGCTGCGCACTCTCACGATCGTGCTGGTGCTGCTCATCGTGATCGCGGTCGTGCTGGCCTTCGGGCTGCACGTGCTCTCGGTCGCCGCGCTGGAGGCCGTGGTCGTCGGCCTCGTGCTGCTGTGGCTGACCACGCTCGTGCAGCTGCTCGGCATTCTCGTCCCCGACGTCTCCCGGCCCTCCGCCCGCCGCTCGCCCCTGCGCTGACGCGGCAGCTCGCCCGCGTGAAGATGGAAAGCGCTGGTTCCCGGCCCGTTGCGCCGACGTTTTCCATCTGCGCGGGAGGCTTGCGGATGGAAGCGCGGGTATCCTGGTCATGCGACTGGCGAAGCTGGATGACCGGCGGGGAGCAGAACTACGGCATCGACCGCCTGGGTGCCCATCACAGATGGGAGTGCCCGTGCGCTACGGGATGAATCCGCACCAGTCCGCCTCGGTCGAGGAGGCCCCGCCGTGATCGGCGGAGAGCCCTCGCTGATCAACTATCTCGACGCGCTGAACGCCTTCGCACTCGTGCGAGAGGCCGACGAGGCCAGCGGCCTGCCCGCAGCGGCATCGTTCAAGCACGTCTCGCCTGCCGGCGCCGCGCTTGCCGGGCCGATCGATGAGGTGGCCGCCGAGACCTGGCGGGTGCACGGAGTCGGCACCGACAGCCCGATCTCCGCCTACGTGCGCGCCCGCGATGCTGACCCGAAGTCCTCCTTCGGCGACGTGGTCGCGCTGTCGCGACCAGTGGATGCCGAGACGGCAGACTTCCTGCGCACCGTGATCTGCGACGCCGTCATCGCGCCGGGATTCGAAGAGGGCGTGGTCGAGACGCTGCGGGCGAAGAAGTCCGGCCGCTTCCTGATCTTCGAGGCGGGTCTGGACTGGCATCCGCCGGCGCGGGAGCGTCGTGAGGTGCTGGGTGCCGTGATCGAGCAGGACCGGGATGCCGCCGATCTTGCCGCGGCGCTGCCGGAGAAATCCTCGACCGCGCGCACCGCCGGGATGCGCAGCTCGGAATGGCGACGGCGCGCTACACGCAGTCGAACTCGGTCGTACTCGTGCGCGACGGCGCCGCGGTCGGGATCGGGGCGGGGCAGCAGAACCGCGTCGACTGCGTACGCCTCGCAGGCGACAAGGCCCGCGTGTGGTGGCTGCGTCGGCATCCGTTCGTCCGCGAGCTGCCGATGGTCGACGGGATGCGGCGGCAGGACCGGCTGAACTGGCAGATCCGCTTCGCCGGGGCGGAGATGACCCGCACCCAGCGCACCGAGTTCGCCGGGCTGTTCGGCGACAAGGCATCCGTCCGCTACGGCGAGAGCGCGTGGCGCGAGGAGTGGAGCGAGCGCCTCGACGACGTCACCCTGATCTCCGACGGCTTCCTGCCGTTCCGCGACAACGTCGACCACGCCGCCGAGTTCGGCGTCGGCACCATCATCGAGCCGGGCGGTTCGACGCGCTCCGACGAGGTGGCCGCTGCTGCCGCCGAGCACGGCATCACCCTGGTCACGACGGGACTGCGCCTCTTCCACCACTGAGTTGCCCGCGGGCCTTTCATGTGGCTCAGATGGTCGCCTTGCCCACGGTGAGGCGACCATCCGGGTCACATGAAGCGAGGAGCACTCAAGCCTGCCGGCGCACCATCTCGGCGATCCAGGCGGGTGCGAACGGCGAGGTGCAGTTCGGCGGGGTCGGGTAGTCGGCCAGAACCTGCAGGCGCTCGCCGATGGCGACGGCGCGCTCGCGCAGCGTGGGGTGATGGATGCCGATGTTCGCGAGCGTCTCGTTCATCGCCCACTGCTCGCGGGACGGCGCATCGCGCAGCTCGCGTTCGATGCGATCCAGCAGCGCGTCGAGGTCGAGTCCCGCGGGGCGCTTCACCACCCGTACGGTGGTCAGCGACCATCCGGCGGCGCGGGCCACGGCATCCGCGTCATCGAACCAGCGCAGCCGCAGCTCCTCGGCCAGCGGCGACTTCTTCGCGATGTAGTTCACCAGCCAGTCGTGCGCCTTCGCGCTGCGGGTGCTTCGCAGCATCCGGTCGATCTCGTCGGCGCTCAGCTCGCGAGGTCGCGCGATCAGCAGCGCGACCAGCTGTCCGGCCACATCGTCCGTCGCCCACAGCTCGCGGGCCAGCTCCGTCGACATCCCGAGTTCCTTCGCCAGAGCCCGCAGCTTCGTCAGGTTCACGCCGTGCGCGTCGCCATGGCGCTCGTTCACCGCGCGCGCCTTCGGGTCCTCGAGCTCGGCGAGTTCGGCGAGCACCTCGGAAGGGGTCGTCGGCGACACGATCACAGCGTATCCGCACGCCACTCTGGTGCGCACCCCGGGGAATATGGCAGGGTCGGAGGCATTGAGTGGCGACCTCCGCCGCAGGAGAGGACGACGATGTCTGACCAGATCTTCATCTACATCGCACTCGGCATCTATTTCGCAGCGATGCTCCTCATCGGCTATATCGCGTTCAGACGCACATCCGATCACGAGGACTACATGCTCGGCGGGCGCAATCTGCCACCGTGGGTCGCCGCGCTCAGCGCGGGCGCGTCAGACATGTCGGGTTGGCTGGTGATGGGGCTGCCAGGCGCCATCTACCTCACCGGACTCATCGAGGCATGGATCGCGATCGGCCTGACGATCGGCGCTTACCTGAACTGGCTGCTGGTCGCACCGCGGCTGCGGGCGTACACCGAGGTCTCGCGCAACTCGATCACCGTGCCGAGCTTCTTCGAGAACCGGCTGCGCGACACATCCCGACTGCTGCGCATCCTCTCCGGCGTGGTCATCCTGGTGTTCTTCACGCTGTACATCTCGGCGGGCATGGTCGCGGGTGGCAAGTTCTTCGTCAGCTCCTTCAACGGCGACTACGTCACCGGGATGCTGCTGATCGGTGGCATCACCCTGCTGTACACCTTGTTCGGCGGCTTCCTGGGCGCCTCGTTCACCGACGTCGTGCAGGGACTGATGATGGTCATCGCGCTGATCGTGATCCCGATCGCCGCGCTCATCGCGGTGGGAGGCCTCGACGAGACGGGCACTCTGATCGCGGAGAACGCCTCTGCCGGTCACCTGTCGTTCTTCGGCGCAGGGGCCGTCACCGGCGGCACGATCCTCGCGATCGTCTCGGCTCTCGCGTGGGGCCTCGGCTACTTCGGCCAGCCGCACATCATCGTGCGGTTCATGGCGCTGCGGTCACCGCAGGAGGCAAAGAGCGCTCGCCGCATCGGCATCTCCTGGATGGTGCTGTCGATGTTCGGCGCGATCATCTCGGGTCTGATCGGCATCGCCTACATGGCCGCCAACGGCATCGACCTGGCCGACCCCGAGACGGTCGTGCTGATCATGTCGAAGACGCTGCTGCATCCCTTCGTCGCCGGTCTCGTGCTGGCCGCCGTACTCGCGGCGATCATGAGCACGATCTCCAGCCAGCTGATCGTCAGCTCTTCTGCGCTGATCGAGGACCTCTACAAGGTGGTCCGCAAGACGCCGCCGCCCGCGAAGCAGCTGGTGCTGATGGGGCGGCTGGCGGTCCTGACGGTCGCGGTGATCGCCATCCTGCTGGCCGTCACGCCGAACGACACGATCCTCGAACTGGTGTCGTTCGCCTGGGCGGGCTTCGGCGCGGCGTTCGGGCCGATCATCCTGCTCAGCCTGTTCTGGCGCCGGCTGACCAACTGGGGCGCACTGGCGGGCATGTTCGTCGGCGCCGCGATGGTGTTCATCTGGAAGGCCTTCGACACCGGGCTCTACGAGCTGCTGCCGGCGTTCATCCTCGGCATGGTGACCGCCGTCGTGGTGAGCTTGTTCACGTACAAGAACGACGACGAGATCCAGAAGGAGTTCACCGACACTGGCACGATGCTCACCGTCGCACGTCCGCGCACGGTCGGCGACACTCCCTGAGTCACGCGGGGACGGTCTCGTGGGACCGTCCCCGGCAGCAGGGCACGGATGCCGGAGTGCTGGCGCTCCGGGTAATGTGAACGTCAACACGGACTCACATCGAACCGGAGTGTCATGTCCTCTGCATCCCTCACCTGGCGCGACGGCCAGCTCTTTCGCGGTGGAGAGCCGCACCGCATCCTCTCCGGTGCCGTGCACTACTTCCGCATCCATCCTGACCAGTGGGAGGATCGCCTGCGTCGTCTCGCGGCGATGGGCGCGAACACCGTCGACACCTATGTGGCGTGGAACTTCCATGAGCGCACCGAGGGCGAGTTCGACTTCACCGGTTGGCGCGACGTCGCCCGCTTCATCCGCATCGCCGGTGCTATCGGCCTGGACGTCTTTGTGCGCCCGAGTCCGTACATCTGCGCGGAGTGGTCGAACGGCGGCATACCGTTCTGGCTCGCCGGTCGGGTGCGCGCGCTGCGGACCTCGGATGCCGGCTTCCTCGCCGCCGTGGATGCCTGGTACGACGCGCTGATCCCGCAGCTCGAGCCGCTGCAGGCCGTGCACGGCGGGCCGATCCGACTGATCCAGGTGGAGAACGAGTACGGATCCTACGGGTCGGATGCCAGCTACCTCGCCCACCTGCGCGACGGCCTGCGTGCACGCGGCCTGGTCGAGATGCTCACCACCGCCGACGGGACCACCGCCGACATGGTCCGCAACGGCAGCGTGGGCGGCTCGATGGGGACGTTCACCTTCGGCACCGGCGTCGCACTCGCGCAGCAGCTGCGCCGCGACGGACAGCACCTGATGTGCAGCGAGCTGTGGGGCGGATGGTTCGATCACTGGGGTGAGCAGCACCACGTGCGCTCGGCCGAGAGCATGATCGGCACGGTGAGCGAACTGCTGGATGCCGGCGGATCGGTGAGCGTGTACATGGCGCACGGCGGCACCAACTTCGGCCTGTGGGCCGGCGCCAACCACGATGGCGTCATCCAGCCGACCGTCACCTCGTACGACTCCGATGCCCCGATCGGCGAGGACGGCACGCTGAACGCCAAGTTCCACGCGCTGCGCGCTGCCTTCGCCCCGTACCACTCGGCGCCTCTGCCGGATGTTCCGGAGGACCCGGAGCACCAGCCTGCGGCATCCGTCCCTCTTGTGCCGACCGCCTCACTGCTGGAGGTCGTGCGTGCGCAGCTTGTCGTCGCGACCGCGCCGCAGCCGCTGAGCTACGAGCAGCTCGGCGCCGAGGACGGGATCGTCGCCTACTCCGCCGACGTCCAGTTCGAGGCGGATGCCGAACTCACCCTGCTGGAGCTGCGCGACCGCGCGACGATCTTCCTCGACGACGAGCGTCTCGGCACGATCGAGCACGACGGCGAGCAGAGCCTCGCGCTGCCGACGGCGGGCGGTGCGGGTCGCCTCACGATCGTGGTCGAGAGCCTCGGCCGCATCAACTACGGCCCGCTCACCGGCGAGCACAAGGGCATCCTGGGCGGAGTGCTGATCGGACGCCGGTTCCAGCACGGCTGGGAGCACCGGATGCTGCCGCGCGACGTTGCACCGACGCAGGCAGGCGACGTGGCTCCTGTGCCGGCCGGCACGGACGGCCTGGCCACGGCATCCGTGACCGTCTCCCGACCTCTCGACGCGTGGATCGCCGTGCCCGGATCGGCGAAGGGCATGGTGTGGCTGAACGGCTTTCTGCTCGGTCGGTACTGGGAGCGTGGTCCGCAGGTCACCCTCTACGCGCCGGGGCCGCTCTGGCGGGAGGGCGACAACGAGATCGTCGTGCTCGACACCGACCGGCTCGGCGCAACCGTCGAGATCCGCGAGGCACCCGACTACGGCCCGCGCGAGGAGTTCGTCGGCTCCTGAGTGCAGGGCCTGAGCGCAGGGGCTGATCGCATCTTCGCAGCCTGGGGGAATACCCCAGAGGGGTATATGGTCGTACTCTGGTGAAGGTACCCTAGGGGGTACCGAGACAGAGGAGGAACCATGACCACCACTGAATTCCAGGTGACCGGGATGACCTGCGGGCACTGCGAGATGTCCGTGCGCGAAGAAGTCGAGAAGGTCGCGGGCGTCGAGGGCATCGACGTCAGCGCGCAGACCGGCCGCCTCGTCGTCAGCTCGGCATCCGCCGTCGACGCGGATGCCGTCATCGCCGCCGTCGACGAGGCCGGATACCGCGCCGTCGCGGCCTGAGCTTCCGACGACCCGCCACGACCGGCCGCCTGTCCGTCTGTACATTCCGAGGAGCATCGCCATGAGCACCGTCGAACCGTCCCGCATCGATCTCGAGATCGGCGGGATGACGTGCGCGTCGTGCGCGATGCGCATCGAGAAGAAGCTGAACAGGCTCGACGGCGTCACTGCCACGGTCAACTACGCCACAGAGAAGGCGCAGGTCACCGCCGACGGCCCGCTCGATCCCGCGCTGCTGATCAGCACCGTCGAGAACGCCGGATACACGGCATCCGTTCCCGCGTCCGCACCGGACGTCGACGCGAGAGATGCCGACGACCCCGAGCGCGCGCGCTGCGGCACCGGCTGATCGGCTCGATCGTGCTGAGCGTGCCGGTGATCCTGCTGGCGATGATCCCGGTGCTGCAGTTCGAGTACTGGCAGTGGCTGTCGCTCACGCTCGCCGCTCCGGTGATCGTCTGGGCGGCGTGGCCGTTCCACCGTGCCGCCTGGGTCAATCTGCGCCACGGTGCGGCCACCATGGACACGCTGATCAGTCTGGGCACGTCGGCGGCGTTCCTCTGGTCGCTGTACGCGCTGTTCCTGGGCACGGCGGGGATGCCGGGTATGACCCACGAGTTCTCGTTCGCCATCGCGCCCAGCGACGGAGCGGGCAACATCTACCTCGAGGTCGCCGCCGGAGTGACCATGTTCGTGCTGGCCGGTCGCTACTTCGAGAAGCGTGCCAAGCGCACGGCCGGTGCGGCGCTGCGCGCGCTGCTCGAGATCGGCGCGAAGGACGTCGCTGTCATCCGAGATGGCATCGAGGTGCGCATCCCCACCGCCGAGCTCAGGGTCGGCGATCACTTCGTCGTCCGTCCCGGCGAGAAGATCGCCACCGACGGCGTCGTGGTGTCGGGGATGTCGGCGATCGACCAGTCGATGATCACCGGCGAGCCTGTGCCCGTGGAGGTGCGCGAGGGCGATGCCGTCACCGGTGCCACAGTGAACTCCGGCGGACGCCTGGTGGTGCGCGCCACCCGCGTCGGCGCCGACACGCAGCTCGCGCAGATGGCGCGGATGGTCGAGGACGCGCAGGCGGGCAAGGCCGAGGTGCAGCGGCTGGCCGACCGCATCTCCGGCGTCTTCGTGCCGATCGTGATCGGCATCGCCCTCGTCACGCTCGCCGCCTGGCTCGTGCTTGGCTTCCCGGCATCCGCCGCCTTCACCGCCGCTGTCGCCGTGCTGATCATCGCCTGCCCCTGCGCGCTGGGGCTGGCCACGCCGACCGCACTGCTGGTCGGCACCGGACGCGGTGCACAGCTCGGCATCCTGATCAAGGGTCCGGAGGTGCTGGAGTCCACCCGCCGCGTCGACACGGTCGTGCTCGACAAGACCGGCACCGTCACGGAGGGCCGCATGAGCGTCGTCTCGGTCATCCCCGAGCAGGGGACGGATGCCGATGAGCTGCTGCGCCTGGCCGGAGCGATCGAGCACGCCAGCGAGCACCCGATCGCCCGGGCGATCGCATCCGCCGCACGGGAATCCGCCGAGGCCGATGCTCAGGTGGCCCGACACGCCGCATCCGAGGCCTCCGATGCGTCGATTCGTGCCACGCGAACCGATCTCCCGCCGGTCGAGACGTTCCAGAACCTCGAAGGGCGCGGCGTCACCGGCGTGGTCGAGGGGCGCGCGGTGCTCGTGGGTCGGCTCTCGCTGCTCGAAGACTGGTCGGTCCACCCCTCCGAAGAGATCCTCGCAGCGAAGGCGGATGCCGAGGCCGCCGGCCAGACGGTGGTGCTGGTCGCTTGGGACGGAACCGCCCGCGGCATGATCGTCGTCGCCGACCGGATCAAGCCGACCAGCGGCGAGGCGGTGGCCTCGCTGAAGACGCTCGGCCTCATGCCGATCCTGCTCACCGGAGACAATGAGGCGGCGGCGCGCCACATCGCCGCCCAGGTCGGCATCGACGAGGTGATCGCCGAAGTGCTGCCAGCCGACAAGGTGGCGGTGGTCTCCCGCCTGCAGGGCGAGGGGCGGGTCGTCGCGATGGTCGGCGACGGTGTCAACGACGCCCCGGCGCTGGCGCAGGCCGACCTGGGAATGGCGATGGGAACGGGCACGGATGCGGCGATCGAGGCATCCGACATCACGCTCGTGCGTGGGGATCTGCGGGCGGCATCCGATGCCATCCGTCTCTCGCGACGCACCCTGCGCACGATCAAGGGCAACCTGTTCTGGGCCTTCGCGTACAACACCGCCGCGATCCCGCTCGCCGCGCTCGGTCTGCTGAACCCCATGCTCGCCGGTGCCGCGATGGCGTTCTCGAGCGTCTTCGTGGTCGGCAACAGCCTGCGGCTGCGTGCCTTCCGCTGATCTTCGGTACGCGTCCGTCGAGACCCGGGTTCTCGTCCAGACCCCGGGTTGCGGGCTCTCGTCCAGACCCCGGGTTGCGGCCGACCGCAGGTCGGGGTGTCGGCGGACAGCCCCGAGGTCAGGACGCCTCGGCGCGACCCTGCCGCCAGTAGCCCATGAACGCGATCGAGCGGCGGTCGATGCCGAGGTCGCGCACCAGGTGCCGGCGCAGCGCTGTGATGGTGCCCGCTTCGCCGGCCAGCCAGGCGTACTCGCCGCCGGTCACGGCATCCGGGACCTCCCAGAGCACCTCGTCGGGATCCGGGTCCGAGAGCGCAGGAGCGGATGCCGACGGTGCGGCGGCCGTGAGCGCAGGAACACGGGCACGTTCGCGCCCCCACTCGTGCACCGCGGCGCTGAGACGGATGCCGTGCCCCACGGCACCCCGGGGAAGCCACCTCACCCGCACGCCGTCAGGGGCGGCCAGCGGCAGAGCATCCGCCGCCGTCGGCACCTCGATGCACACCTCGCCCACGGCATCCGCGGGCAGCGACTCCACGATGGAGCAGATCGCCGGGGCGGCCGTCTCGTCGCCGGCGATGAGCAAGGATCTCGCATCGCCCGGTTTCCACTCGATGCCGCCGGCCCGCTCTGCGGAGCGGGAGTTCGGCCCGACGACGAACAGCGGATCACCGAGCTGTGCACGGCTGGCCCAGGCCGATGCCGGACCCTCGGTGCCGTGCAGCACGAAGTCGACGTCGATCTCGCGGTCATCCGGACGCGGCGCGCGGATCGTGTACGTGCGGATCGGATTGCGCTGCTCGTCGGGAAGCCCGCGCCAGCGCTTGTACCACTCGCCCATGCTCTGGTTCTCATCGAACTGACCGACGTCGGTGATGGTTCCGTCCGCGAACGGGATGATCAGCTTGATGCGCTGATCCAGCCCATCGGTGCCGAAATGCACCAGATCGTCACCGGCCAGTGTGATGCGCGTGAAGTTGGGCGACAGCGGGGTGATGCGCGCGACGGTCGTGCGAAATGTGCGGTACGGGTGGTGGCTCACCACACCATCATAGGTTAGGCTCTCCTAACGTGATCACTCCGACGGATGCATCTGACGATCGGGCCGACGAGCTGCACGGCGAGTCGCTGGCTCTCAGCTACGGTCGCACGCGAGTCGTGCACGAGATGTCGCTGCACCTGCGCCCCGGCGTGGTCACCGCGCTGATCGGTCCGAACGGCAGTGGCAAGTCCACCGCGCTGCGCGCGCTGGCACGCCTGCACCGGGTCGATTCCGGCACGGTGCGCATCGATGGCGTCCAGGGACAGCGCGATGCCGCATCGCTGACGGCAAAGGAGTTCGCACGCACGGTCGCGATGCTCTCGCAGTCGCGGCCGCATCCGTCCGGTCTGGAGGTGCGCGACGTCGTCGCCTATGGTCGGCACCCGCATCGCAGCAGGTTCGCGGGGATGACGGATGCCGACCGCACCGCCATCGCGCAGGCACTGGAGCTGGCCGGGCTCGAGAGCATGGCGCATCGCGCGGTCGATGAACTCTCCGGCGGTGAGCTGCAGCGCGTGTGGCTGGCCACCGCGCTTGCGCAGGGCACCGGCATCCTGCTGCTCGACGAGCCCACCAACCACCTCGACCTGCGCTATCAGATCGAGACCCTCGACCTGATCTGCGACCTCGCCGACCGCGGCACCGCCGTGGGCGTGGTGCTGCACGATCTCAGCCATGCGGCATCCGTCGCCGACGAGGTCGTGCTCATGAACCGCGGACGGGTGCACGCCGCCGGCTCGCCCGGCGCAGTGCTCACCTCCGAGAACCTCACCGAGGTGTACGGGCTGCCGATCGACGCCTCCTCCGACCCGCGCACCGGCCGAGTGCACGTCACCCCGCGCGGCCGGCACCACGATCGCGCCCGGCGCGGTCTCGCCGCCCTCTCGGCCTGAACATCCTCCCCACCCGAATCCCCCTCTGAATCATTCTCGACACCCGGAGCCCCCACTGATGAACAAGCCTCTCGCAGCCCTCGCGACCCTCGGCGCACTGACCCTCGCACTCACCGCGTGCGGAACCACCTCGGCCGCGCCGGCGCCCACGAACGCGAAGACCTCCACTGCGAGCGGCATCGGCTGCGCCGACGACAGCACCACCACGTCGACCGACCCGGTCGAGCTCACCGACGCCTTCGGGCGCACGGTGACCCTCGACAAGCCGGCGGCGAAGGTGGCCGTGCTGGAGTGGCAGCAGGTGGAGGACGTGCTCTCGCTCTGCCTGACCCCGGTCGCCGTGGCGGATGCCGATGGCTACCGCACCTGGGATACCTCCGAGGAGCTGCCGGAGGGTGTCACCGATGTGGGCACCAGGCAGGAGCCGAACCTGGACGCGCTGTTCGCCACCGAGCCCGACCTGGTGATCGTCGAGGCCTACACCCGCGACGATGCGATCATCGCGCAGCTGGAGAAGTACGGCATCCCGGTGCTGGCGACGCTCGGTGCCGACGCCAAGGACCCGATCACGCAGATGCTCGGCACCTTCGACCTCATCGCACAGGCCACCGGCCGCACCGAGCGCGCCGATGTCGTCAAGGACGAGTTCGAGAAGAAGCTCGCCGATGCGAAGGACTCGGTCGCCGACGCCTCGCTCGCCGGCCACGAGTTCGTGTTCCTGGATGGCTGGGTCGACGGCGGCAACGTCACGCTGCGCCCGTACGGTCAGGGTTCGCTGGTCGCCGAGCTGGGCGAGCAGCTGGGTCTGACCAACGCCTGGACCGGTGAGGTCGACGCGGCCTACGGCCTGGGCACCACCGACATCGAGGGCATGACGACCATCGGCGATGCCACCCTGTTGACCACCGGCACGGTCGATCCCGACTCGGAGAGCTTCCTCGACGCCGCCGCGAAGAACCCGGCCTGGAAGCTGATCCCCGCGGTGAAGGAGGATCGTGTCCACGCGTTCCCCGCCGGCATCTGGATGTTCGGCGGCCCGCGCTCGGCTGAGCAGATCATCGACGCCTACCTCGGAGTCATGACGAAGTGACCTCGCCGTGCGAGGTGCCGGGACCGGATGCGAATTGGGGGCCGACACGCCAGATGTCGGATCGGATGCCATGAATCGTCCTGCATCTGGCGTGTCGGCCCGCAGAACGGATCGCGCGGGCACGGATGCGGAGGGGCGTCGCTCCGACTCCACGGCCACGGCCGTCTGGGTGCTGGTCTCACTGCTGGTCGTGCTGGTACTGGCATCCGCCTGGCATCTGACTCAGGGCACCAGCGGACAGGTGCTCGCCCAGCCCGAGATCCTGCTCGGGTCGCGTCTGCCTCGCCTCGCCGCGGGTGTGGCCGTCGGCATCGCGCTGGGCGTGGCCGGCCTGCTCATGCAGTCGCTGGCGCGCAACCCGCTCGCCTCGCCCGACACCCTGGGCGTGACCGCGGGGGCCTACTTCTCGATCACCGCGATCACGGCCTTCGGCCTGACGGTGCCGATCTGGGCATCCGGCATCGTCGCCTTCGTCGGCGGCCTGCTCGCAGCGGCACTCGTGCTGGGCCTGGCCGGTGGCTCGGCGTCGTCGACGACGCGGCTCGTACTGGCCGGTTCCGCGCTCGCGATGGCGCTGCAGGCCGGCACCTCCACGCTGCTGGTGCTGTTCGACGAGGAGACGAAGGGCCTGTTCGCGTGGGGCAGCGGCAGTCTCTCGCAGCTGGGCATCGAGAACTTCCTGCGCGTGGCGCCTGTGATCGGCGTCGTGCTCGCCGCCTGCTTCCTGCTCACTCGCCGGCTAGACGTGCTCGCTCTCGGCGACGACACCGCCTCGTCACTGGGAGTTCCGGTCCGCTCGACGCGCGTGTTCAGCATCCTGCTCTCGGTGCTGCTCACCGCCGCCGCCGTGACCCTCGCCGGACCGATCGGGTTCGTCGGGCTGTGCGCGCCGGTGCTCGCGCGGCTGCTCTCGCGCGTGGTGCCGGCGCTGGGCCGGCACGCAATGCTCATCCCGGCATCCGGTCTCATCGGTGCGATCGTCGTGATCGGAGCGGATGCCGTGCTGCGGGCGATCCTCGGAGCCGAGGGCGCGCTGTCCGTGCCCACCGGCGTCGCGACCACCGTGCTCGGCGCGATCGTGCTGGTGATGATGGCCCGGCGGCTGCGCGATGCGGGGCCCACCCGGCGTCCGCCGACGATCCGCTTCGGCGTGCGCAGCACCCGCCGCTTCGTGGTCGTGCTGGTGGTGGGCATCGTGGCGCTGTGCGCGGTGGTGATCGGCGGACTGCTGGTCGGCAGCACGCAGCTGCTCACCGGCGACATCCTGCTGTGGATGCAGCATCAGGCGCCGCCCGTGGTCTCGTTCGCCCTCGACGAGCGCTCCCCGCGGGTGATCGCCGCGGTCGTCGCCGGTGCGGCGCTCGCGCTGGCGGGCACCATCACCCAGGCCGTCAGCCGCAACCCGCTTGCCGAGCCCGGGCTGCTCGGCATCACCGGCGGTGCGGGGCTGGGCGCGGTGCTCGTCGTGACGAGTGCGACCGCGACGACGTTCGGGATGCTGGCAGCGGCCGTCATCGGAGCTCTGCTCGCCTTCCTGCTGGTATACGGCCTGGCCTGGAAGGGCGGGCTCAGCGCCGACCGGTTCATCCTGATCGGCATCGGCGTCTCGTACGGTGCGGTGGCGCTGACGACGTTCGTGCTGCTGCAGGCGAATCCCTGGGACACTCCGAAGATCTACACCTGGCTCTCGGGCACCACGTACGGGCGCATCTGGGAGCAGGTGATCCCGCTGGCGATCGTGCTGCTGGTGGCGCTGCCGTTCGTGCTCGCGCAGCGTCGTGACCTCGACATCGTCACCATGGACGAGGACACTCCGCGACTGGTCGGCATCCGCCTGGAGCGCACCCGGCTCGCGCTGCTCGCCGCGGCCGCACTGCTCGCCGCGCTCAGCGTCGCCGCCGTCGGCGTGGTCGGGTTCGTCGGCCTGGTCGCCCCGCACGCCGCCCGAGCGCTGGTCGGTGCACGGCATGCGCGGGTGATCCCGGTCGCGATCGTGCTCGGTGCGGTGCTCGTCGGGGTGGCGGATGCCGTCGGCCGGACGATCATCGCTCCCGCCCAGCTGCCCGCGGGCCTGGTCGTCGCGCTGCTCGGCGCCCCGTACTTCGTCTGGCTGCTGTGGCGCTCGCGCGACGCGTAGCATCCGTTCGCCCTGCCCGCCCGCTCCGCGGCATCCGCTCCTCCCTCGCAGCCGCTGCACTTTCCTGCATCCGCGCCATCGAACGATGCCGCAGTCGCAGAAGACTGTCGCGCATGCGAAATGCCCAGCCGATTCCGATCACGAAAGCGTAACGTCGAGAGCATGACAACGGTCAACGCCGACGAAGCCGCGATCGCCGAGGCGCGACAGCTGCGCGACGCGTTTCAGCGTTTCCTGCGCGAGTACGAGTTCGGGATGCGGGAGGTCGAGACGAAGATCTCGATCCTGCGCGACGAGTTCACGCACATGCACGCGTACAACCCCATCGAACACGTGAAGAGCCGGCTGAAGTCCCCGGACAGCATCGTCGAGAAGGTGGCCCGCCGTGGTGTGGAGGCCGACTTCGACAGCATCCGCGCCGAGATCACCGACATCGCCGGTGTGCGCATCACCTGCAGCTTCGTCAGCGACGTCTATCGGCTGTTCAACCTGTTCACGCAGCAGGACGATGTGACCGTGCGGATCGTGAAGGACTACATCGCCCAGCCGAAGCCGAACGGCTACCGCAGCCTGCACGTCATCGTCGAGGTGCCGGTGTTCCTCTCCACCGGCCGGGTCGCGGTGCCCGTCGAGGTGCAGTTCCGCACCATCGCGATGGACTTCTGGGCCAGCCTGGAGCACAAGATCCACTACAAGTTCGACGGACGCGTGCCGTCTCACCTCGTGCAGAGTCTGACGGATGCCGCGGATGCCGCGGAAGAGCTCGACCAGCGCATGGAGCGCCTGCACCGCGAGGCGCACGAGATCAACCACCGCGTGCTCGAGGTCTGAGCCCGCACCTCGCTCGGACCGGGGGCCGGCTCAGCCCGATGCCTCGCTCAGCCCAGGAACTCCCGGGCTGCGACGACCATCGCCGTCACGCCGACCTCGATGGTCGGATGGATCAGGGAGCGAAGAACGGCGAATGGTTGGTGGGGATGTCGTGGTCGAGGGTTCCGGCGGCGGCGGAGGCCGCGAACACGGCCGGATCGGCGCCGCCCCAGAACCAGAACACCAGGGGCGCTCCGGAATCCCGGGCGAACCAGGACACGTCCTCGCTGCCGGTGAACAGCCCGGGATCGATCACCGCCTGCTCGCCGAACGCCGACTGGAACGCCGCCGCGGCGCGTGCCGTGGCATCCTCGTCGTTGATCGTGGCGGGCAGGGTGTGCAGGGTGGTGATCTCGGGCTCGCGCTCCGCTCCGGATGCCATCGCCTCTGCACGGATGACCCGCTCGACCTTCTCGAGCACCTTCGTGCGCAGCTGATCGTCGGGGTAGCGCAGGCTGAGCTGCAGAGTGGCATCCGGCGGGATGATGTTGTTCTTCGTGCCGGAATGGATCGACCCCACCGTCACGACGGCGAGGTCGTGCGGATCGACCTCGCGTGAGACGACGGTCTGCAGACGCATGATGGTCGCCGCCGCGAGCACGATCGGGTCGATCGTGGCATGCGGACGCGAGCCGTGCCCGCCGCGACCGTGCAGCACGACCTGCAGACCGTCGGATGCTGACATCTGCGGTCCCGGGCGCACGCCGATCGTCCCCACCGGCAGCGGGGTGACGTGCTGGCCCAGCACGATGTCGGGGTGGGGGAAGCGGTCGAGGATGCCGTCATCGAGCATCGCGCGGGCTCCGGCGCCGTACTCCTCGGCGGGCTGGATCACCACCACGACGGTGCCCTGCCACTGGTCGCGCTCGGCGACGAGTCGCTCGACGGCGCCGATCATCGCGGTCACGTGCATGTCGTGGCCGCAGGCGTGCATCACTCCGACCGTGTGGCCGTCGGGGTCGACGCCGGTGGCCGTCGAGGCGTAGGGGAGTCCGGTCTCCTCGGTGACTGGCAGAGCATCCATGTCGGCGCGCAGCCAGGCTGTTGGGCCGGCGCCGTTGGCGAACACGCCGATCACGCCGGTGATGCCGATGCCCTCGTGCACCTCGAGGCCCAGGTCGCGCAGGTGGGCGGCAGCGATGCCCGCCGTGCGCGTCTCCTGGAACGACAGTTCAGGATGCCGATGCAGATCGGTGTACAGCGCCTCGAGATCGATGCTCATGTCGCGAGCCTAGCCATCAGCCTGCCTCCCGGACAGGTGCAGTATCACTGCCCTGTGTGCGCCTCACCGGTGGCCGTGGTACGGTTGCATGTCCTCCACCGGAGGAATCACTCTCCTCATGGCCCGTGACCAAGTCGCGTGCGGCCCGATCATCCTTCCTCTCCTGCGTGTGAGTTCCGCGGGGCAGGTCATCTCCTCCCGCTCCTGTGCAATGCCTCGCATCGCACCCAAGACGTGCCCGTCGGACGTACCGGCTCGGCACCCCGGTCGCTGCGGCGGCCAGATCAACAGAAAGAAGAAACACATGGCCACTGGCACTGTGAAATGGTTCAACACCGAAAAGGGCTTCGGGTTCATCGCTCCCGATGACGGCTCCGCCGACCTTTTCGCCCACTACTCGGCGATCGCATCCTCGGGCTTCAAGGAGCTCACCGAGAACCAGAAGGTGGAATTCGACGCTGAGCGTGGCCCCAAGGGCATGCAGGCGATGAACATCCGCGGTCTCTGAGCGACGCGACTCGAACCGGCTCCGGCATTACGCCGGGGCCGGTTCTGCGTATCCGGCCTCAGTGCCGGTAGGACTCCAGCGGGGCTCCCGGATGCAGCACACCGTTGACGATCGCGGTGATCGCGAACTCGCTGGCCTCGCCCAGGTCGACGATCTCGGGATGCAGCAGCCATTGCAGCTGCAGGCCGTCCATGACGGCGAGGATGCTCGCGGATGCGGCCGTGATCGAGTCGACGTCGGTGACGCCCTCTGCGGCGCACAGCACCTGGAAGGCTTCGCTGACCTCACGACGCAGGGTCGTGTAGCGCTCTTCGAAGTGCGAGGGGAGTTCACCCTGCTGGTCGGGCCGTCCTCGCGCGAGCAGGATCTGCTCGCGGCGGAGTTCACCGTGGTGTGAGGGCGATCCGCCCCGCCGAGACTTCCCTCCGGGCGCGAGACTTCCTTCCGGGCACGAGACTTCCCTCCCAGCACGAGACAGCGTGTGCGCCGACGAGTCTCATGCCGGAGAGGAAGTCTCACGCTGGAGAGGAAGTCTCGGAAGGGGGTCAGGGCGGATGCTGGTGCACTAGGCGCGCGCGGTCGTCCCCCGCACGATGAGCTCGAAGGGCAGGTCTCCGCCGATCTCGGCATCCGTCTGCTCCAGCTGCGCGAGGATCGCTGCAGCCGCACGCTCACCCTGCGCGATCGGGAACTGATCGACCGTGGTGAGCTGGAAGAACTCCCCGAGCTCGTGTCCGTCGATCCCGACGATGGAGAGGTCCTGCGGCACCCGGAATCCCAGATCGCGGGCGGCGAGGATGGCGCCGATCGCCATCTCGTCGGATGCGGCGAAGATCGCCGTCGGTCGTGGTCCCGGTCGTCCCAGCAGCTGCTTGGCCGCGCGGAAGCCCCCGTCGACCGTGAAGTCGGCCGGCTCGAGGAACGCCGGGTTCTGGGTGATGCCGGCATCCGCCAGTGCTTGCTCGAAGCCGAGCCGACGCTGCGTGGGGATGTGGAAGTCCATGTCGAACTCGGGACTCGCGCCGATGTGCGCGATGTCACGATGACCGAGGCCGATCAGGTGCTGGGTGGCCAGGCGGGCGACGGCAGTGTTGTCGACGGTGAGCGTGCGCAGCCGCGAGTTGGGGCCGCCGATCGCGATCACCGGCAGCCCTAGATCCAGCAGCTGCCCGGTCTCGTCCTGGTCGAGTTCGATCGAGACTGCCACGACGGCATCCACCCGCTGTCGGCGCAGGAACGTCGAGAACACCTCCTGCCGCACGGCGGCGTCGGCGGTGATGTTGTACAGCGTGCTGTCGTAGCCCGCGCGCATGAGCGCGCTCGTCGCGCCCGAGAGGACGGTGCTGAAGAACCAGCGGTCCAGGAACGGGACGATCACACCGACGTTCTTCGTGCGGCCGGATGCCAGGCTCGACGCCCGCGACGACACCACATATCCGAGGCTCTCGGCGGCGGTGTACACCCGTTCTCGGGACGCCGGTGATACATGCCCGCGTCCGCTGAGCGCGCGCGACACGGTCGCAGTCGACAGCCCCGCGAGCTTCGCGACCTCGTCGATACTCACCATGTCGAAAGGGCCCGTCTATTTGTGCCGAATGCAGGGACATAGTGCCATTTCGCACGCGTTTGGCACAAATAGACGGGCGGTGAGGTCATGGATGGATTCCGGTCAGGCCCTGGTGAACCAGGCGGCGGTGTTCGGGGGAAGGGCGGTGCCGGCGAACGGCTCGCTCTGGATGACGAACGTCACGTCGTCACCCAGCTCGATCGGCTCGGCGCCGAGGTTCGCCACGATGTGCAGGTCGCCGCGGTGGAACGCCACGGCATCGGCATCCACATCGTCCCACACCAGCGAACCTGAACCCAGCGATCGCGCACGGCGCTCGGCCAGCAGCGATCGGTACAGGCTCAGCGTCGAGTCGGGCTGCGTCTCCTCGACGTCTCGGGCGAACGCCGCCCACTCGGCCGGCTGAGGCAGCCACGACGCACCGGTGTCGTTGAACCCGAATGCCTTCCCCTCGGCAGTCCAGGGCAGCGGCACCCGGCATCCGTCGCGACCGTACCGCTCGCCGTTCGTGCGGAACCAGGTGGGATCCTGACGGAACTCGTCGGGGATCTCCATCGCCTCGGGCAGGCCGAGCTCCTCACCCTGATACACGTACGCCGAGCCGGGCAGCGAGAGCATGACGGTCGTGGCGGCGCGGCCACGCGACAGGCCGATCACCGGGTCGGGCTTGCCGGCGGACTTCGGCCCGATCCCCTCGCCCTGCGGGCTGTCGGCGGTCAGCGCCAGGCGGGAGGCGTGCCGGATGACATCGTGGTTCGAGAGCACCCAGGTGCTGGGCGCGCCCACCGCGCCGAACGCGTCGAGCGACTCGCGGATGACGTTGCGCAGCGCCTCGGCATCCCACGGCGTCATCAGGTACGGGAAGTTGAACGTCTGGTGCATCTCGTCGGGCCGCACCCACAGGGCGGTCTTCTCGAGGGTCGGCAGCCAGGCCTCTCCGCACAGCGCCCTGTCGCCGTCGTACTCGGCGAGCACCTTGTGCCAGTCGCGATAGATGTCGTGAACACCGTCCTGGCCCCAGTACGGCACGTTCTGCTCGCCGCCGCCCATCGAGTCGGCATCCGCCACCGGCGCGTAGTCGGGCAGGCCGGCCTCCTTGATCATGCCGTGCGCCACGTCGACGCGGAAGCCGTCGACGCCGCGATCGAGCCAGAAGCGCAGGATGCTGCGGAACTCCTCGCGCACTTCTTCGTTGGTCCAGTCGAAGTCGGGCTGGCTGGCGTCGAAGATGTGCAGGTACCACTGTCCCGGGGTCCCGTCGGCCTCGGTCACGCGCTGCCACATGCCCCCGCCGAACACGCTCTCCCAGTTATTGGGCGGCAGCTCGCCGTTCTCGCCGCGACCGTCGCGGAAGACGTAGCGCGCCCGCTCGCGGCTTCCGGGCGCCGCCTTCAGCGCCTCCTGGAACCAGACGTGCTGGTCGGAGGAGTGGTTCGGAACGAGATCGACGATGACACGGATGCCGCGGGTGTGCGCCGCATTGAGCATCTCGTCGAAGTCGGCGAGCGTGCCGAACAGCGGGTCGACATCGCGGTAATCGGCGACGTCGTAGCCGGCATCCTTCTGCGGGCTGGTCATGAACGGGCTCAGCCAGATCGCGTCGACGCCCAGGCTCTTCAGGTCGTCGAGCCGGCTGGTGATGCCGGGAAGATCGCCGATGCCGTCGCCGGAGGCATCGGCGAAGGAGCGGGGATAGATCTGGTAGATGACGGCTGTGCGCCACCATTCGGAGCCGGGGGAAGCGACCTGTTCGAGCTGTGCCATGCACCCAGGCTACTGGAAGCGCTTGCAAGTACGGTAGTGCTGCATCGAATCGGTTCGATCCGGGTGTGTCAGGATGCCGGGATGACCACGTTCACGGGCGGCTCGCCGGCCAGCATCCGCTCGATCTGAGTGCGCACCAGGCGCGCCATACGCGGGTTCATCGCCGTTGACGCACCGCCGCCATGCGGCGTGATGATCAGGTTCGGCGCGCTCCAGAGCGGATGCCCGGCAGGCAGCGGCTCCTGCTCGAAGACGTCGGATGCTGCACGGATGCGTCCCTCTTGCAGGGCCATCACCAAGGCATCCGTGTCGATGAGCGGACCGCGGCCGACGTTCACGAGCAGCGCGTCCGGCGCCATGCGCGCGATCATCTCCGCATCGAAGAGGTGGTGCGTGTGCGCGTTGCCTGGCAGGCTCAGCACGACGATCTCGGCATCCGGCAGCAGCGTCGGCAGTTCGTCGATGCCGTGCACGGCGATCTCTCCGAGTCCCTCGAAGGTTTCGGTGCGCGCGGTGCGGGCGAGCGCGGTCATGGTGACCTCGAAGGGTACGAGCCGGCGCGCGATGGCCTGCCCGACGCCTCCGAAGCCGACCATCAGCACCCGCCGGTCGGCCAGGCTCTCGGCGAAGACCGGCGCCCACTCCCCGCGGTCCTGTCCGTGCATGAATCGCGGGAACCGGCGCTGCGAGGCGATCATGAGCCCGACGGCGAGTTCAGCGGTCGACGCCTCATGCACGCTCGCAGCGTTCGCGAACGGCATTCCGGCGGGCAGGATCTCGGCGACGCCGTCGTACCCGATCGACTGGCTCTGCACGAGCCCGACGCTCAACCCCTTCAGGGCGTCCAGGGATCCGGCGGAGCCCATGTAGGGAGGCACGACGATGTCGAGCCGGTCGGCCGGGGCGGGGGTCTTCATGTCCCAGACCTTCACCTCCACTCCCTCGGGAAGCTCCCCGATGTTCGTGGCGAGGCGGTCGGTGGGGACGGTCACGAGAAGGCTCACGATTCGACCATAGACCTCCGTGCGCGCCCTCGCAGTGAGAGCGAGGGGTGGTCGGCGGGAGAGCCTGCAGGTAGCCTGGGCCCAGGGCAAGGAGGCTCCCATGACGATTCCGGAGATCAACTACTGGGCGGTGCTGATCGCGACGGTGGCGAGCATGATCGTCGGGGCGATCTGGTACGCCCGGGGTGTGATGGGCGCGCGGTGGGCGAAGCTGGCGGACGTCGACCTCGACAAGCCGTCTCGCGGCGTGCTGTGGCCGATGATCACCACGGTGATCGTGACCTTCATCACCGCGTGGGTGCTCGCCGGTGCGTCGTCGATCGCCTGGCACTTCTACGAGGGCTCGTACTTCTGGGCCTCACTGGTGACGGCGGTCATGCTGTGGGCGGGGTTCACCGCCGCGCGCCTGATAACGCATGACGCGTTCGAGGGGCGCAGCACCAAGCTGACCACGCTGAACATCGCGCATGAGCTCATCACCGTGCTGGTGATGGCCGTGGTCATCGGCGTCTGGCCACCCGCAGGCATCTGAGAGGCTGTGGGCTGGGCGCGACGAGAACGCGGGTTATGCCGCTACGGCCGCCACGGCGGCGATCGCGCTCGTGAAGAAGCCCAGACCGTCGACGCCGGACCGCATCGCATCCGCGGTGTCGGGTCCGAAGCCGGGCTCGGTGGCGTGCTCGGGGTGCGGCATGAGGCCGACCACGTTGCCGCGCTCGTTCGTGAGCCCGGCGATGTCGCGGAGCGATCCGTTCGGGTTCACACCCGCATAGCGGAAGGCGACCAGGCCCTCGCCCTCCAGCCGGTCGAGTGTGTCGTCAGCGGCGATGTAGCCGCCCTCGCCGTTCTTGAGCGGGATGACGATCTCCTGGCCCTGCTCGAACGCACTGGTCCAGGCCGTGTCGGCGTTCTCGACCGTGAGCTTCTGGTCGCGCCGCACGAAGTGCTGGTGATCGTTGCGGATCAGGCCGCCTGGCAGCAGGTGCGCCTCGACGAGCATCTGGAAGCCGTTGCAGATGCCGAGGATCGGCATCCCCTTGGCCGCGGCATCCTTCACCTCTGCCATGATCGGCGAGAGCGCGGCGATCGCGCCGGAGCGCAGGTAGTCGCCGTAGCTGAAGCCGCCGGGCAGCACCAGCGCATCCACGCCCTCGAGGTCGTGCGAGCCGTGCCACAGCGCTACGGGCTCCGCGCCGGCGATGCGCACGGCACGCTGCGCGTCGCGGTCATCGAGCGACCCGGGGAAGGTGATCACACCGATGCGCGTGGTCACTCCGCGACCTCGACTCCCACGACGTCCTCGATCACGGAGTTGGAGAGCACGTCCTCGGCCACGCGGCGAGCCTCGGCGAGCACCTCATCGGTGACCTCGCCGTCGACGGTGAGCTCGAAGCGCTTGCCGATGCGCACCTGAGTGAAGCTCTCGACGCCCAGGCGGGCGAAGGCGCCGGAGACGGCCTTCCCCTGCGGGTCGAGAAGTTCGGCCTTGGGCATGACGTCGACGACGATGGTGGGCATACCTGAGATTCTAGGCGATCACGCCGACGCACCCGCACCGTGACTCGGGGAGGTGCGCCCGGGCGGATCCGCCCCCTCAGTACTCCGCCCAGGCGCCATCGAGGTGCCCCATCTCCTCGTGCTCCCGCACACGTCCCCACGGTCGAGAGCAGTCCCCCCGTCACAAGCAGGCTAGAGTCATCGCACAGCACGCGCATCGTGGAGAGTGCGGCGGGGGCGGACTCTCCAATTCCATGGTGCTGTCGGGACGACGGAGGGACGGACGATGAAGCTCAGCAAGCTGGCCGAGAAGAGCGGTGTGAGCACCACGACGCTGAAGCACTGGATCCGCGTCGGCATCATGCCGTCCGGCCGCCTGCGCAACCCCACCACCGCCGTCTACGAGCAGCGGCACGTCGACCGGGCACGGCTGATCCTGGTGCTGCGCGACGTGTACGGCGCCTCGACTCAGGCGATCCGCTCGCTGACAGCGCTGATCGACGCCCCGGGCAGCACGACGCTGAACGTCATGAACGCCTGCCAGGAACTCGCGCTCGGCGTTCCCGAGGACATCGCCGATGACCCTGCCTACGCTGACTTCCGTGAGCGCACCTATGAGCTGATGCGCCGCCGTGACTGGCGTGGGTACCCCGGTGCGGCTGAGCGTGGGCTCACCTTCGCGCTGGCTCAGGCGGCGGAGGTGGGGCTGGACTACGACGTCGCAGAGCTGATGGAGTACGCGGATGCCGTGGAGCCGCTGGCCGGCCGCAACATCGCTGCACTGGGACCTGAGGGCTCGCCGGACGAGGTGGCTCGGCGACTGCTGCTCGCGATCAACGCCCGGGCGCGTCAGCTGGTCGCCGTGAGCAGTCTCGCGCACGCAGCGGCGTCCATCCGCTCGGCCATCGAACGCGGCGACGCTCCGGCCGACCTCGCCAAGCCGCCCGCCGCACCCTGACTCCGTGGGGTTCTCAGGCGGAGCGGAACACGGTGTGCACGTCGCCGACGACCTCGCGCCCGCCCAGCCCCTCGATCTCGAACAGCACGCTGATGCCGGCGACCACGTACCCCAGGCGCTCGATCAGCTGACGACCCGCATCGAGGGTGCCGCCCGTGGCGAGCACATCGTCGATCAGCAGAATGCGTGTACCGGCGGGCAGATCGTCGTGCATCTCGATCGTCGCGGTGCCGTATTCCAGTGCGTAGTCGACGGATGCCGCGGGGCGGGGCAGCTTGCCCGCCTTGCGGATCGGCACCAGGCCGGTGCCCGCCACGACGGCTGCGCTTCCGGCCAGGATGAAGCCGCGTGCTTCCACTCCGGCGACGACGTCGAATGTACCCGCGAACGGGGTGACGAGCGCCTCGGTCGTCGCCTGCAGCGCATCGGCGTCAGCGAGCAGGGGAGTGATGTCGCGGAACAGGATGCCGGGACTCGGATGGTCGGGGATCGATCGGATCAGCGACTCAGCACGCGCCAGTTCAGGACTCACTCGGCAAGGGTACCGGAGGCGCGGATCGGATCAGATCCGTGGGAGCGCTCCCAGAGAGTCATGGCATCATGAGTACATGACCCGATCCTTCCCTGACGGCTTCCTTTTCGGTGCTGCCACGGCCGCCTACCAGATCGAGGGCGCCGCCTTCGAAGACGGCCGGACCGCCTCCATCTGGGACGCCTTCTCGCGTGTGCCCGGCGCCGTGGTGAACGCCGACAACGGCGATGTCGCCTGCGACCACTATCACCGCTACCGCGACGATGTGGCGCTCATGAAGGAGCTCGGCCTGCAGACCTACCGCTTCTCCACCTCCTGGTCGCGGGTGCGCCCGGACGGCGGAGCGGTCAACGCCGCCGGCATCGACTTCTACGAGCGCCTCGTGGACGAGCTGCTCGCAGCCGACATCGTGCCGTGGCTCACCCTGCACCACTGGGACATGCCACAGGCGCTCGAGGACCAGGGCGGCTGGACCAATCGCGACATCGTGGATCGTTTCGTGGACTACGCACTCAGCGTGCACGATGCCCTCGGCGACCGCGTGCAGCACTGGACCACGATGAACGAGCCGTGGTGCTCGTCGTTCCTCTCCTACACCGCCGGCGTGCACGCGCCCGGGCGCACCAGCATCCGCGACGGGCTTCTCGCCTCGCACCACCTGCTGCTCTCGCACGGACGCGCGGTGCAGGCGCTGCGCGAGCGCGCCCCCGAGCTCGACCTCGGCATCACCCTGAACCTCACCGTGGCCGATGCCGCCGATGTCGCCGACCCGCTCGACGTCGACGCCGCGCGCCGCATCGACGGGCAGTTCAACCGCTGGTTCCTCGACCCGCTCTTCCGCGGCGCCTACCCGGCCGACATCGTCCGCGACATCCGCAAGGTCGACGCGGCGGCGGTCTCGGCCTGGCAGGAAGCCGTCAGGCCCGAAGATCTGGAGGCCATCTCCAGCCCGCTCGACGCGCTGGGCATCAACTACTACCATGGCGAGCTGCTGTCCGGGCATCCGCAGCCGGGTCCCGACGGCGAGCCGGTCGAGACCAACCCGCACGAGACGCCAGGTCAGCAGCGCCGGACCGCATCGCCGTTCCCGTCCGACGAGGGCATCCACTGGGTCGAGCGCGGGCTGCCGCGCACCGGGATGGGCTGGGAGGTGCAGCCCGAGGGTCTCACTCGCCTGCTCGTGCGCATCGGCGAGGAGTACGCGCCCGAGGTGCCGCTGTACGTCACCGAGAACGGCGTCGCCTACGACGACGTGGTCGGCGACGACGGTGAGGTGCCGGATGCCGAGCGCACCGCGTTCCTGCGCGATCATGTCGCCGCGACGCTGGATGCCGTCGAGCAGGGAGCGGACGTGCGCGGCTACTTCTACTGGTCGCTGCTGGACAACTACGAATGGGCTTGGGGGTACGCCAAGCGCTTCGGGATCGTGCGCGTCGACTACGACACCCAGCAGCGCACCATCAAGCAGAGCGGTCACGAGTACGCTCGCATCATCGCCGACCGCGCGATCTGACCGGCCCCGAATCGAGGACTCGATGCCCCGCGCCACGATCGAAGAGGTCGCCGCCCTCGCCGGTGTCTCGCGCTCGACCGTGTCGCGAGTGGTGAACGGCTCGACGGCGGTGAGCTCCGACGCGCTCGCCGCCGTGCAGAAGGCCATCGCCGAGCTGGGCTACGCGCCCAACCGCGCGGCGCGTTCATTGGCCAGCAGGCAGACCCGCGCGATCGGCCTGGTGGTTCCCGAGGATACGACCAGGTTCTTCGGCGACCCGTACCTGGCATCCGTCGTCGCCGGCATCAGCTCGCGACTGGCCGACTCGGACTACATCCTCAACCTGCTCATCGCCAACGACGACCGGGGCGAGAAGATGACGCGGTTCGTGCGCAACGGCGGAGTCGATGCGGCGATCATCGTCTCGCATCACACCAGTGACTCGTTCGTCGAGCGCATCGCCGAATCGGTGCCGGTGGTGTTCGGCGGGCGGCCGTCCAGCGTGCGAGAGAGCGACATCATCATCGACGTCGACAACCTCACCGCGGCTCGCGAGGCGGTGCGACACCTCATCGCGCTCGGCCGGCGCCGCATCGCGACGATCACCGGCACCATGACGATGGCCGTCAGCGTCGATCGGCGGGACGGCTTTCTCGCAGCGCTCGCCGATGCCGGGCTGGAGCCGGCCGGCGAGATCGACGGTGACTTCAGCGAGCAGGGTGGAGCGGATGCCGCGCAGCGGCTGCTCACCCAGCCGGATCGTCCGGATGCCGTCTTCGTCGCCAGCGATCTAATGGCCCGTGGTGCGATCGGGGTGCTGCGTGCCGTGGGCCTGCGCGTGCCCGAGGATGTCGCCGTGATCGGCTTCGACGACTCGGCGCTCGCCGTGGCATCCGATCTCACCAGCGTGCGCCAGCCGATGTTCCAGCAGGGCGAGATGCTCGCCGAGCTGATCATCGACGAGCTGGCGGGTCGGCACCCCGCGCCGCTGACGCTCCTGCCCACCGAGCTGGTGGTGCGCGGGTCGGCGCCGGCCGTCTGATGGGTCACAGTCTTGAGCGAGATCTCTCCCAGAGAAGTGCCAGCTGTACCCGATTCTCGAGCTCCAAGCGGCGTAATATCCTGCTGATGTACGACCGAACCGTCCTCTCGTCAAGGTGAGTCTGAGCAGCGATGCTGGCGTTGTTTGCTCCGTTTGCGACTCCGTCGGCGATCTGTCTTTCGCGAGCAGATAGGCGGTCGAAGAGGTTGCTGTCGTGGAAACCCTTGGCGGCCGTGATCTGAGGAATGAGTGTTCTCAAGGTGTCGACGGGAAGCACGGAGACGCCCGCAGCAGCTGATCGGACCGTCGCAATGAGCGACTCTGTCGATGCGGACTTTGGAAGAAAGCCCACTGCGCCCCGATGCAAGGCGGCAAGAATATTCACGTCCGCGCTGAATGTCGTCAGCACAATGGATGCCGGTCGGCGTTCGACGTGCTGGAGCAGCGAAAGTGTCTGCACTCCATTGACTTCTGGCATTGCGAGGTCGACGAGCACAACATCCGGATCCGTCGAGTGGACTGCTTCACGGATGTTCTTGCCAGAGTCGAGTTCGCCGATGACGATGATGTCATCGGCGGACTCGAGGATGTCGCGAATCCCTTCTCGCACGATCTGCTCGTCATCCACGAGGAGCACCCGGATCATCCGTCCTCCTTCGTGGTCGAGTATGGCAAGAAGGCTGCCAGTTTGAACTTGGCATCCTCGTGCTGTTGGATCGTGAGTGATCCGTCGACCTGAGCGAGTCTCCTCTTCAACGAAGGAATCCCTCTGCCGATCCGCTCCGGGGACGTGCTCAGGGTGCGGTTGGTCATGACAACTCGTACGCCAGCATGGTTTTGCCGGACCGATAACTGCAGGGGTTCACCCGGCGCGTGACGGGCGGCATTCGTCACGCCTTCCTGAATCACGCGTAAGACGACGTACTTGAGCTTGAATGGAAGTGCATCCACCGCATCGTCGAAGGTAAAGTTGCCTGAACTCCGACCGCCTTCGTGAAGTCCTTCGCTTGCTGCAGGAGCGATTTCCCTTGAGGCGCCTCTTCGGCCTCTCGAGCGCCGAGCATCGCCGGTAGTTGGATGATGGCGCGGACGTCGTCCAGAGCATCTCTCGCTTGGGTGCGCATGATGGCGACCTTCTCATCCAGCACCCCTGCGGGGGCCCGGTGCTCAAGCAGTAGCCGTGCTTGAATCTCAATCGCCGTGAGCCGATGGCCAAGTCGATCGTGCAGTTCGTCTGCGATACGTTCGCGTTCCCGCAGGGCGGACTGCTCGTCGATGAGGGCAGCGTTCTGAAGCGTCAGCTGCAGTTTCTCGGCGCGATGCTGCCGCTGTTGTCGCGCATCATGTATCAACGCTCCGATGGTGAAGGGCATAAGGATAGCCATCGGTGCAAGCAATCGAGTCCCGGAGGGCAACCACGGGGAACCCGTGATGATCAACGCGGCGATGGCAGTGCTTGTCAGTGCAGGCAGGAAGCGTGATCCGAGGCGTGCCCCCGCTATGAAGGCCGCGGCGGAGAGGGAGGGTATGGAGCACACGACGACGAAGATCGCTGACTGCGTGACGAGGACAATGAGCGGGAACCGTATTGCGACAGCGATCATGATCCCGGCGCTGAGTGCGATCATCGTGCACGCATCCTGTGCACGCAGCATAGTGAGCGAAGGAAACGTGGCACTGATGATCGAGGCGTTGAGCAGGGCGGTGCACGTTCCAAAGATTCCTGCAGGCGAGAGCCAGAGCCAAGGGGAGAATGCTGCACTCCGTGGCTTCTGGGGTTTCTTGTCTCTGGCATGCACGCACTCAGAATAGAGATTTTGGTCGACAACAATGTTGCAAGTTCTGGCGTCCGAGTCGCGCCTCCAAGCCATGCACGCGACGAACGTGGGGCCTCAGCTCGTAGAGATCAGACCCGTTCGTCTACTGGGGTAGAGGTGCTGCAGACTTGTCAGTTTGTTAGATGGAATCCTGTCCAATTGTTAGATAAGAGCCTGTCCGTCTGTTAGTTTCAGGATGTGCCTTATCGACGACGGATCATTGACGACGTCCTTGACGTGCTCATGCCGGACCTCGCGGCTGTCTCGCTTGAAGGTGCCAAGGCGGTCGGAAAGACCGCTACTGCCCGCCAGCACGTCGTATCGGAAGTCTCATTCGATGACAGGGCACAGCGTCGGCCATTCGAAGTGGATCCTTCGCTCATAGTCGGATTCCCATCCCCGCTCCTCATCGACGAGTGGCAATTTGTCCCGCAAGTGTGGGATATGGTGCGTCGTGCCGTCGATGATAACCCCACGGGCGGACGCTTCCTGCTCACCGGATCGGCGAACCCGCCCACTGGCGCCCGCACGCATTCTGGGGCTGGTCGGATAGTCAGGATGCTGATGAGACCGTTGGCGTTCAGCGAGCGAGGTCTCTGTGAACCGACCGTCTCCCTTCGCGCGCTGCTCGCCGGAGAGCAGGAGCAGATTTCCGGGGTATCCGGCGCGCAACTCGCCGACTACGCGGACGAAATCCTCCGTTCGGGTTTCCCCGGCATCCGTGATCTGCCCGACCGCGCTCGGAGAGCCCAACTCGACAGCTACATCGCCCGCATCGTCGATCATGATCTTCCAGAGAGCGGCGCATCGGTTCGTCGCCCGAATACCGTGCGAGCCTGGTTGGCAGCGTATGGTGCGGCTACGGCGACGGATGCGTCATACAGCGGGATCCTCGACGCCGCGACATCTGGTGAATCGGATAAACCTGCGCGACAGACCGTGGATGTGTATCGAGACCATTTGCAGCGGATCTTCGTGCTGGATCCGCTTCCGGCGTGGACGCCAGCTTTTGCACCGTTGCGTAGGTTGACCCACTCGCCGAAGCATCATCTTGTCGACCCCGCGTTGGCCGCTCGGATGGCTGGTGTCGAGAGAGCTTCGCTGCTCGGAGGTGTGCAACCCAAGATCCCGCCATTGGCCGGTTCATGGCTTGGGTCACTGTTCGAGTCTCTTGTGACGCAATCCGTACGCACGTATGCTCAAGCGGCTGAGGCGCGCGTAGGTCATCTGCGCACACGGAACACTGCGCACGAAGTAGACATCATCGTGGAATCCGATGACATGAGTGTCGTTGCGATCGAGGTAAAACTTGCGGGCGCGGTCGACGATCGAGATGTGCGCCATCTCAATTGGCTAGAGGAACAAATCGGAGAACGGGTCGTCTCGAAGGTCGTGGTCACCACCGGCCCACTTGCGTATCGACGTCCGGACGGCGTTGCGGTCGTGCCGTTTGCGCTGCTTGGGCCGTAACGGCTCCGGCCCGCGCACGGTGCACTTGTCTGTTTGTCAGATAAGAACCTGTCTGTTTGTCAGATAGGAACCTGCCCATCGGTGAGACTGCGGTTCTCATGGCAAGGTGAGAACCATGGCATCCATCGACCTGAACTCGGATCTCGGCGAGAACTCCGCCGACCGTGTCGTCGGCGATGACGCGGCCATGCTCGAGATCGTCACGAGTGCGAACGTGTCGTGCGGGTTCCACGCGGGCAGCCCCGAAGGCATCCGCGACACCCTGGCCGCCGCGGTGCGGAACGGTGTTGTGATCGGTGCGCACCCGAGCTATCGCGACTACGAGAACTTCGGGCGGATCGACGTCGAGGTCGACTCGGCCACGCTGCAGGCGCACATCGAATACCAGCTCGGCGCGCTGGAGGGGCTTGCCAGAAGCGTCGGCGGAACGGTCGGGTATGTCAAGCCGCATGGTGCGCTGTACAACACCATCGCCCGCGACGAGCGGCGGGCGGCGGATGTCGTCGCCGCCATCCGAGCCATCGATCCCCGCCTGGTGCTGCTGGGTCTTGCCAGCGGCGTCGTGCTCGATGTGGCGGAGAGGGCCGGCCTGCAGGTGGCCGCGGAGGCCTTCGCCGACCGGTCGTACCTGCCCGACGGCCGGCTCGTGCCCCGCCCGCAGGAGGGTGCGGTGCTGCACGACCCGGCTGCAGTCGCCGAGCGTATGGTGCGGCTGGCATCCGACGGCGTCATCCGCGCGATCGACGGCACCGATATCCCCGTGAACGCCCAGTCGATCTGCGTGCACGGCGACAGCCCGGGATCGGTCGCGATGGCCGCGCAGACCAAGCGGATGCTGCAGGATGCCGGCATCACGATCTCTCCCTTCGCCCGCCCCGGCGCCGGTGTCTGAGAGGGAAGCATGATGCGCATCCTCACCGCATCCGATCGGGCGCTGCTGGTCGAGGCCGCCGACCTCGACGAGGCGATGCGCCTGAATCTCGCGTGGGAGGGGCTGCCCGGCGTCGTCGAGCGCGTGCCCGGTGCGCGCACCGTGCTGGTGCACTTCGATCCGCTGCGGATCTCGGCCGAGAAGCTGGCATCCACACTCAAGGCGACACGGACGGATGCCGCGCACGCGCCGCACACCGCCGAGGTGACGATCCCCGTGCGCTACGACGGCGAGGACCTCGATGAGGTCGCAGCCCTGCTGGGGGTCTCGCCCGAGGAGCTCGTGAACCGGCATCTCGCCGCGGATTGGCGGGTCGCGTTCTCGGGGTTCGCCCCCGGATTCGGGTATGCGGTGTCGTCGGATCCGCTCTTCGACGTGCCTCGTCGATCCTCACCGCGCACTCGCGTGCCGGCAGGATCGGTGGGGCTGGCCGGGCGCTTCACCGGCGTGTACCCGCGGGAGAGCCCCGGCGGGTGGCAGCTGATCGGGCGCACGGATGCCGTGATGTGGGACATCGACCGCGATCCTCCGGCGCTGCTCGTGCCCGGTGCTGTCGTGCGGTTCGTGAGGGCCGGGCGGAGCCGATACGAATCGGGGGCCGACACGCCAGATGTCGGACGGAATGCCGCGGAACGTCCGACATCTGGCGTGTCGGCCGCCGGGGTGGAACGCGCCGGGCACCCGGATGCTGCCATGATCGAGATCACCCGCCCCGCGCTGCAGCTGCTCGTGCAGGATCTCGGACGCCCAGGTCGCGCCGAGCTCGGTGTCGCAGCATCCGGAGTCGCGGACCGCACCGCCCTGCGCGACGGCAACCGCGCTGTCGGCAACGCTCCGGATGCCGCGGTGCTGGAGTGCGTCGGCGGCGTCGGCCTCGGCTTCACCGGCAACGGCGTCGCCGCGATCACCGGAGCCACCGGCGAGGCGACCATCGTCGACTTCGACGGAATCGAGCGGCCAGTGCCGATGGGCGCACCGTTCGCAACCTTCGCCGGCGACGAACTGCATCTCGCCGCTCCCACCCACGGCCTGCGCTACGTGATCGCGGTACGCGGAGGCATCCGGGCCCTCGAAGAGCTCGGCAGTCGCTCCACCGATACCCTCTCCGGACTCGGTCCGGCGCCGCTCGTCGCCGGTGACGTGCTCGAGGTCGGGATCCACGCCCCCTACGCTGTGGATCCGTACCCGCGTCCGCGCGCGCTGCCCACATCGGGTGATCTCGTCGAGCTCGACATCACGCTCGGCCCGCGCGACGAGTGGTTCACGGCATCCGCTCTGCAGACCCTCACCGGGCAGGAGTGGTCGGTCACTCCGCGGTCGGATCGGGTCGGCATCCGCCTGCACGGCGACGTGCCGCTGGAGCGAGCCGTCACGGACGAGCTGCCCAGCGAGGGCGCCGTGACGGGGGCGATCCAGGTGCCGCCGGACGGGCAGCCGGTGTTGTTCCTGCCCGATCACCCGCTCACCGGCGGGTACCCGATCGTCGGTGCACTCACCGACCGCTGCCTCGATCTGGCCGGCCAGCTGCCCCCGGGGATCCGCCTCCGCTTCCGCATCGTCGGCCGCAGCGGCGACGTCGGCTGAACAGCAGCTGCACGCATCGCCGAGAGCCCGGATGCCGTGTCCACAGCATCCGGGCCCGTGTCGTCGGTCAGGCGGGGTCGCCGCCGGGGGCGCCCACGCCGGCGAGCGGCTTGGGGTCGTCGGCACCGGTGCGGCGCACGCGGGCGATGAGGTTGCCGAGGTGGTAGATGAGGATCGCGGCGACCGTGGCGAGCACGATGCCGCCGAGCTCGAAGCCCGAGTCGCCGTTCTTGATCTGGAATCCGCCGACAGCGACGATCAGTGCGACGGCGGCCGTGTACTGGTTCACGGGGCGCGAGAAGTCCACCTTGTTGTCGACCCAGATCTTGATGCCGATGACGCCGATCAGACCGTACAGCGCCGTGGTGACGCCACCCAGCACACCCGCGGGCACCGAGTTGATGACCTCGCCGAACTTCGGCGACATGCTCAGCAGGATGGCGGTGATGCCGGCGACCCAGTACGCGGCCGTGGAGTAGACCCGGGTGGAGGCCATCACGCCGATGTTCTCGCCGTACGTGGTGGTTCCCGAGCCGCCGAAGAAGCCGGCGAGCGTCGTCGAGATGCCGTCGGCGATGAGCGCCTTTCCGGTCTGCGCGTTGATCTTCGGGTCCTCGACCATGGTGGCGACGCCGCGCACGTGCCCGACGTTCTCGGCGATGAGCACCAGCACGACGGGCAGGAACATCGCCATCGCCGACCAGGTGCCCGGGGTGGCGAAGTCGGGCAGATGGAAGGTCGGCAGGCCGATCCATGCGGCCTCGTCGACCTTGCTGAAGTCCAGCTCGCCGCGGAACGCCGCGAAGATGTAGCCGGCGATCACGCCGAGGAAGATCGAGATGCGGCCCAGGAATCCGCGGAACACGACGGCGAACAGGATCGTGACCGCGAGCGTGAAGGTCGCGGTGATGGGGGCCAGCTCGTAGTTGCCACGGGCGGCGCCGGCCAGGTTGAACCCGATCAGCGCGACGATGGTTCCCGCGAGCACCGGCGGCAGGAAGCGGTCGACCCACTTCACACCGGCCGTGTGCACGACCACACCGATGATCGCCAGCAGCACGCCGACGGCGACGATGCCGGCGAGAGCGGAACCCATGCCGGCGGAGGCCGTGGCCGCCGTCACGGGTGCGATGAACGCGAATGACGAGCCCAGGTAGCTGGGCAGCTTGTTGCGGGTGACCAGCAGGAACAGGATCGTTCCCACACCGCTGAACAGCAGGGTGGTCGGCACCGGGAAACCGGTGAGGATCGGCACCAGGAACGTCGCGCCGAACATGGCGATGACATGCTGCACGCCGATCGCGATCG